>LZRV01000141.1 GCA_002159065.1 Paenibacillaceae bacterium ZCTH02-B3
GGTGGTGGTATGGGAATAACTGAGGCCGAGGGGATTGCCGATGGCGATGACGAACTCGCCGACTTCCAGCCGGTCGGAATCGCCGAACACGACGACCCGCTCCACGCCTTCGCCGTCCATGGCGAGCACCGCCAGGTCGCTGAACAGATCCGACCCGACGAGCTCCGCCGGCCGCCGGCTGCCGTCCGTCAGCACCACTTCCAGTTTCGCGCTGTCGCTGACGACATGATGGTTGGTGGCCACGTAAGCCGTATCGCCGACCCGGTCGAAAATGATGCCCGATCCGAGCCCGTACCGGCCCGGCATGGCCGTCTCTTCGCGGTCTTGCGGCGCAGCCGGATGGTTGATCACGCTGACGACGGCCGGCTGCACCCGCTTCGCCGCCTCGATGAATTGCCGGCCGAACAGGCGCGCCATGTCCTCCGCTTCGTCGACCCGGGCGAAAGCCGGGCGGTCCGGCCCGCCGGCCGCCGGTCCGGGTTCCAGAAAAAACGGCGCCACCATGCCGCAAAGCAGCCCGACGAAGAAGAGCGCAGCCAGCACGGCCTTCGCGCTTGCGCGGACGCGCCGAAAACCGGCGGAAAACCGGCCGCCTTCCGGATAATCGTCTCCCCAAACGTCCAATGCTGTCCACCCGCTTTCCGGCTGGATGCCGTATAAAAGAATGGCGTTTCACCGAGAATGATAACAGAAAACCGGCCGGCACGACATGCAAGCGCCCATGAAAAACGCCCCTTTTTGCCGTCAAAAGAGATCAACAGAGAAACATCGAGAAAGAAGCGATGCTGAAAAGGCCCCTTTCACCGCCGACAGAGCGGCAAACCCGAACGCCGGCCGAAAAAGGAGGGTTCCCCGTGTCCGGCCGTCCATCCCCTGTCGAGGCAGCGCGGCTGGCCGCCAAAGTGGCCGATTTGAAGCGGGAACTGGAGCGGCAAATCCGCACCCTGGACGCGCTGATCGCGGTGCTCGAAGACAAGGGATTCGCAAGCGCCGACGAGCTGCAGGAGAAAGCCTGGCAGCTCCACAGGCGGTCCCTTGCGGTGCCGCGGGCGGTGAAAACGCCGATGCCGAAACCGCTCGGCGATTCGGTGCCGTCCTTTCTCCGCGGCCGGGCGCCGGCCGCCGGCGGACCGGTCATCCCGCCGGGACGAGTCGGTCCCGGCCCCCCGGCAACGCCCGGCCTTCCTTGAGGCGGGAAGCCGCCGGCAGGCCCCCCGGAACCGCTCAGTCAAATCCGACGGCGTCCCACTCGGTCGGGCGGTCGGAATATGTATCCATCAGCCGGATTTTCCGGTCCTCCAGGCTGTACCCGCGCTCTTCAACGACGCTTTCCACGGTCATCCTGGCCAGCTCCATCAGATTGCAATCCCGGCTCAGGTGGGCCAGATACACCCTTCTGACGCTGCCGGCCGCGACGATGCGGGCCAGCGCTTCGCCCGCCATGTCGTTGGACAGGTGGCCGACGTCGCTCAGGATGCGCCGCTTGATGTTCCACGGATAGGCGCCGACCCGCAGCATTTCGACGTCATGGTTCGATTCGAGGATGAGCACGTCGGAATCGATGATGTTTTCCATCACTTTTTCGCTGACGTAGCCGAGATCGGTGGCGAAGCTGAGCTTCAGCCCGTCCAGTGAAAAACTGTAGCCGACCGGTTCCGCCGCGTCATGGGAAACGGGGAACGAGGCCACCCGCAGGCTGCCGAACACCAGCGTTTCTCCCGTCTTCACGATATGCCGCTTGCGGTCGGGAATCCCCGCCACGTGCCGTTCCATCGCTTTCCACGTTTTTTCGTTGGCGTACACGGGCAGTTCATATTTCCGCGCCAGCACGTCAAGCCCTTTGATGTGGTCGGAATGCTCGTGCGTGATCAGAATGCCGTCCAGCTTCCGCGGATCGACGTTTCGCAGCTCCATCAACTGCTCCAGCTTCCTGGCGCTCAGTCCGGCATCCACCAGCAGCCTGGCGTCGCCCGTTTCGATGACCGAAGCGTTTCCGGTGGAACCGCTGGCCAGAATGGTGAATCGCATCTCCATCGGTTTTCCTTCCCATCCCGTTTCGTCAAGTGTCGCTTTTTGGTTCCCGTCATGGCCCGGTTCATGCATCGCGTCGACGGTTTTGGACGACGTTTCGCCGCCCGCGGCCTCGCGGCGGCCGCATTCCCCGTTTTGCCGCTTCAAACAGCCGCTTCCGGACGACCGCTGCCCGCCGCGAGCGGCATCCGGACGTCATTCCACCGCGCCGGTGATCGCGTGCACGTAATACCGGCCGCCCCCCGCCGTCAGAATGCGCCAATAGGGCGCCAGCACGCGGGTTTCCGAATTGAAGGCCTGGCCGTGAAAGCCGAGGCGGACGTCATAGATGTGCTCTTCCGGCGAAAGGTATTTCTCCGCCAGCATGATGACCGCCTGCCGGGCGGACAAAACCTGCTGCTCCTTGCCGCCGGCGTCCGCCAGTTCCTCGGCGCGCAGACGCCGGAAGCCCGTCACCATCCCGTTGTCCACGAACAGTTCGACCTTGATGTCGAACAGCGGATAGCCTTTGTATGCCTGAAAAAACACGTGCGCATCCCGGCGGGAGTCGGCCGCACTGTACACATAATCCATCTCCTGGTTCAGCGCCCTGGCCAGCGCTTCTTTGGTCGTTTCCGCCACCAGCGGTTCATCGAGGCGGAACGGCTCCGCCAGGGTGACCGTTTCCGGCACGCCGTTTTTCGGATGAACGTTCATCGTCAGTTCGCCGAGTGACGGCGTCTCGTCCGGCAGATCGGTGAGAAGCTGGATGTTCTTCAGCGCCAGCACCTGCTCCAGCGCCCGGTCTTCTTCCGTCATTTCCGGCTTTTCGGAGGAGAACCAAAGCCGGTCCGACCACAGCTGATAGGCAAGGAGCAAATTGAGCAGCGCGAACACGATGATCAGGATCGTTTTGGCCCGGCTCCAGTCCATGGGCGCCTCCCCCTTTGCGGTCTTTTCGGCCCGCGGCCGCGTTCGTCAGGGCAGTTCCGCCAGCGTGCCGTCGTTCAGCTGCACGGCCCAGACCGGCACGAATTCGATTTGGTCGGCGGACAGGCGCGGGCGGTACGCCGGCATGACCGCTTCCATCCGCAAAATGAAACCGGACGCCCCGATCCGCTCCATCAGGGCTTCACCGCCCGGAAGCAGCGTCTCCTCCCGCTCCGCCGGTCCGGAAGCGATGAAGTACAGCGATCGTTCGTAATCCGTCACCACATCCCCTTCCATCAGCACGTCGATCGTCCCGAACCGTGCATCGGGCGTCTCCAGGATCGGGTAATGCTCCGGATAGGCCGGCAGCCATTGGCGAAACGTGAACCGCGGCGCCGACGGCTCCTC
Source organism: Paenibacillaceae bacterium ZCTH02-B3 (assembly GCA_002159065.1). Lineage (GTDB taxonomy): Bacteria > Bacillota > Bacilli > Paenibacillales > Paenibacillaceae > ZCTH02-B3. The sequence goes on from LZRV01000141.1 coordinate 3,349, forward strand.
CCGAAGGATGACGCGTTCCAGCGAAAAAATGCCGTTCCAGCCGCCGTGGCGGTTCACGTACTGCACCGCGACCGACAGATCCGCCGCCGGCTCGAACGGCTGGCCGATGGACGCCATCGGATCGGAAAACCGCATCCATTGGGTGTCCCGGTCCACCTCCATGCCCCGCTTGCCGTCCGAGTAGATTTCCGTCCCGTCCACGGTCACCCAGTTGCGGGTGATGCCCGGATCGGGAAACAGCATGTTTTCCATGCTCTCGACGGAAATCCGCTCCGCCGGATAGACGTAGCGAAACATCCGGACGGATTCGGCGGGGTACAGCAACCCGGTGGACGACACGAGATACGGGCTCTGGTAATCGCCCAGCCCGATCAGCCGGGCCAGCGTTTCCCGGTCCAGATCCGTCCGCATCACTTCGTAGGCGTCATGGTAGTCCTTGCCGATCAGGTAAACGGCCGGTTCCCCGTCCGCCGCCGTGATCCAGATCGTGCCGATCCTTCCGGTCTCGATCACGAGGCCGGGTTCGACCGGAAACGCGTGCCGGACGAGGGGCAGGGGCGGGCGGTCGGCGCGGAATTTCCGCCAGATGCCGTCGATGAGCTCCCGGCAGCGCTCCACGTTCCGATGTTCGAACGCCTGGTAGAATTCCTTCTCTTCTTCCCAAGACAGATAGTCGTCGCTGGCGGGAATCTGCTCCAGGGCCTGGCGTTTGCGCTCCTGTTCCTGCTCCCTGAGTTCCTTGCTGATTTTGCTCAAGGTTTTGCGCAGATCTTCCACGCTCATGGACAGCTTCAGAATATAACTGGCGGCGCCGTATTCCATCGCCTGGATGGCGTAATGCAGTTCGTTCATGCAGGTCAGCATGACGAACTTGGTGGCAAACCCCGCCTCACGCGTCCGTTTGAGCAGCTCGATGCCGTCCATGCCGGGCATGATGATGTCGGTGATGACAAGATGCGGGTTCTCCCGCTGGATGAATTCGAACGCCTCAGTGCCCGTGCCGACTTCTCCGACGACGGTGAACCCCCATTTTTCCCAGTCGATGA
>LZRV01000142.1 GCA_002159065.1 Paenibacillaceae bacterium ZCTH02-B3
GGAAAGGACCGTCGGCGTAAACGACATCGAAATCGGGGATATCCTGATCGTCAAGCCCGGCCAAAAGATCGCCATGGACGGCCGGGTCATCCGGGGATATTCCTCCGTGAACCAGGCCGCAATCACGGGCGAGTCCGTCCCGGCGGCCAAATCGCCGGGAGACGAAGTGTTCGCGGGCACGCTGAACGGAGAGGGGCTGCTCGAAGTCGAAGTCACCAAACGGGCGGAAGATACGACCCTGTCGAAAATCATCCATCTCGTGGAAGAGGCCCAGGCCGAAAAGGCGCCGTCGCAGCGGTTCGTGGACCGGTTCGCAAAATATTACACCCCCGCCATCATGGCGGCGGCTGTGCTCCTGGCGACGGTTCCCCCGCTGTTCTTTGGCGGCGAATGGGGCGACTGGATCTACCGCGGGCTGGCCCTGCTCGTCGTCGGCTGCCCGTGCGCGCTGGTCATTTCCACGCCGGTGGCGATCGTGACGGCGATCGGCACGGCGGCCAGGAACGGCGTGCTGGTGAAGGGCGGCATCCACCTCGAGGAAGCCGGGCGGCTGTCGGCCGTCGCCTTTGACAAGACCGGCACCCTCACGAGAGGCGAACCCGCCGTCACGGATTTCATCCGCCTGCGGGGTCCCGAAGCGAAGGAGCTTCTGGCCGTCGCCGCGGCGGTGGAGAAAGGATCGCAGCATCCCCTGGCCGCCGCCGTGGTCCGAAAGGCCATGGCGGATGGGGTGGACGCGGAAGCCCTGAAAGCCGAAGATTTCGTCTCGATCACCGGCAAGGGCGCCAAGGCAACCGTAAACGGCACGCTTTACCTTGTTGGCAGCCCGGAGCTGTTCGGGGAGCTCGGGATCTTGGACCGCGAAGCGTCCGAACACGTTTCCCGCTTGCAACGGGAAGGAAAAACGGTTATTCTGCTCGGTACAGACAAGGAAATTTATGCTTTCCTCGCGGCGGCTGACGAGATTCGCCAGGACGCAAGGGAAGCGATCCGCAGGCTCCGCGCGCTGGGCATCCGAAAGACCGTCATGCTGACCGGCGACAACCCGGAAACGGCGGAAGCGATCGGCCGGCTGGCCGGCATCGGCGAGGTCAGGGCGGGGCTTCTGCCGCATGAAAAACTTGAGGCTGTCAAAGAATTGAAAAAGACGGATAAAGTCGCCATGGTGGGCGACGGGATCAACGACGCCCCGGCTCTGGCCGGCGCCACGGTGGGGATCGCCATGGGAGCCGCCGGCACGGACACGGCCCTCGAAACGGCGGATATCGTCCTCATGGGCGACGATCTGGCGAAACTGCCCTACACGATCCGGCTGAGCCGGAAGGCCCTGCAAATCATCCGGCAGAACATCGCCTTCTCGCTGCTCATCAAGCTGGCCGCCGTCCTCCTGATTATTCCGGGGTGGCTCAGCCTCTGGATGGCGGTTTTTGCGGATATGGGCGCCACCCTCATGGTCACGCTGAACGCGATGCGTCTGATCGGAACGAAGGAGGCGTAACGTTTGCGGGAGACGAGACGTTTCCCGGAAGCGTGATTTTTCCCGGATGCGCGACGTTTCCTAAAAACGTGAATCCCGGATGCGCGACGTTTCCCGAAAGCGTGACGCATGCCGGAACATAAAGTGCCCCAAATCCCCGCGAAAGGACGGATCCCGATGCATGAATCCCAAGACGGACGGGAACGCAAACCCAACCGTCTCATCCATGAAAAATCGCCGTACCTTCTGCAGCACGCCTATAACCCCGTGGACTGGTATCCATGGGGCGAAGAAGCGTTCCGGAAAGCGGCGCGGGAGGACAAGCCGGTGTTTTTGTCCATCGGCTATTCGACCTGCCACTGGTGCCACGTGATGGAGCGCGAATCGTTCGAGGACGAAGAGGTGGCGGAGCTGCTCAACCGGTCCTTCGTGGCGGTCAAGGTGGACCGGGAGGAGCGGCCCGACGTCGACCACATCTACATGGCGGTCTGCCAGGCGATGACAGGGCAGGGCGGCTGGCCGCTCACGGTGATCCTGACGCCGGACAAGAAACCCTTCTTTGCCGGAACCTATTTTCCGAAAACGGCGAGGTACGGAAGAATCGGGCTGATGGAGATCCTGCGGCAGATCGGGCGGCGCTGGCGGGAGGATCGGGAAACCCTCGTGGCCTTCGGCAACCGGCTGACGGCGGCGATCCGCGGGGAAACGGACGGGCGGGGCCGCGAAGAGCGCCTGGCGGAGCGCCCCGCGTGGGATCCGGCGCTGGCGGACGAAGCGTTTGCCCAGTTGGAGGCTTTCTTCGACAAGACTTACGGCGGCTTCGGAAGGCCGCCCAAGTTTCCGATTCCGCACCAGATCCTGTTTCTGCTTCGCTACCATCGCCGCACGGGGAATGATTTGGCGCTGGAGATGGCCGTGCGCACCCTGGACGGCATGGCCCGCGGAGGCATCCGCGACCACATCGGGGAAGGTTTCGCCCGTTACTCCACGGACGAGAAGTGGCTGGTGCCACATTTCGAGAAAATGCTGTACGACAACGCCCTCCTGGCCATGGCGTACACGGAGGCGTACCAGCTCACCGGGGAGAAGCGGCACGGGGAAGTCGCCCGCGGCATCCTGCGATACGTATTGCGGGACATGACCGGTCCGGAAGGGGAGTTCCATTCGGCGGAGGACGCCGATTCGGAAGGGGAGGAAGGGAAGTATTACCTCTGGACGCCGGACGAGGTCGCGGAAGCGCTGGGCGAAGACGCGGAGTGGTTCTGCGAGCTCTACGATATCACGGAAAAAGGCAATTTCGAGGGCCGCAGCATTCCGAACCTCATTGACGCAGACTTGGCATCCGTTGCGAACAAATGGGGCATGACGGCGGAGGAGCTGCGCCGGCGGGCGGCGGAGGCCCGCGGGAAGCTGTTTGCCAGGCGGCAAACCCGGGTGCGTCCGCACAAGGACGACAAGGTGCTCACGGCCTGGAACGGGCTGATGATCGCCGCTATTGCCAAAGCGGCCGCCGCCTTCGGAGAGCCGGCTTACACGGAAGCCGCACGCCGGGCGGAAGACTTCCTGCGGCGCCGCCTGCGCCGTCCGGACAGGCGGCTTCTTGCCCGCTGGCGCGACGGCGAAGCGGCAATCCCCGGCTTCGTGGACGATTACGCGTTTTACATCTGGGGGCTCCTCGAGCTGTATCACGCCACCTTCGATCCCGCGTATCTGGAACGGGCCCTTTCGCTGTCCAGGGACATGCTGGGTCTGTTCTGGGACGGGGAGGAAGGCGGCTTTCACTTTTACGGTTCGGACGCCGAGGAACTTCTCCACCGCTTCAAGGAAACCTACGACGGAGCCCTGCCGTCCGGCAATTCCGTGGCGGCGGTCAACTTCGTCCGCCTGGCCCGGCTCACCGGGGACGAAACATGGGCCACTTATGCGGAACGGATCTTTGAAGCGTTCGCCGGACGAGCCGCCCGCTATCCGTCGGGGCATGCGATGCTGCTCGTCGCCTGGCTGCACGCCTCCGCCCCTTCGCGGGAGTTCGTGGTCGTCGGCAAACGCGGCGACCCGGCGACCGAACGGTTTCTTGAGAGACTCCAAAGCCGCTATCTGCCGGAAGCGGCCGTCCTGCACGTTCCGCCGGAGACGGACGGGGAGGAGGAAGGGGAGGCGGATGCGCGGGAGACGATCCTGCAAATCGCGCCGTTTGCGCGGGAATACCGGCAAAAAGACGGCAAACCGGCGGTCTACGCCTGCGAAAACTTCGCATGCCGCGAGCCGGTTTGCCGCTGGGAAGATTTAGAAGCCTTATTGAAATTTGGTTCTTGATTGCGGCCCCGTCACCTTCGCCGCGACGCGGATTGTCATTGCATCTGTCGGGACGTTCGGTTACATGCTCGTGCCAGGACGGCTCGTGATTCCCGGTCCGCTCATTTTCCCCTGGAACGGGCCCCGTGGTTTTTTTGACCGCCTGCTGCATGCTCATGCCGGCCGCCACCCTGTTGGAAAGATCGCGCGCGAGAACGTCTGGACCGGCAACCTGGCGGTTTTTGATGTACAACGGCATTGTGGCGACGGCTTTCTGCTTCATTACCGTTGTCAGTATTCGCTTCTGTGAAAATCGAGTAGAAGGGGGCGGCTAGCCCCCGTCCTCTCACACCACCTGGCATGCGGGTCCGCACCAGGCGGTTCCGAAGAGTTAACGAAATGCCAAGTAACATTCAAGCATGCTGACCAGCCCTTGCGCCTGAAAATATCGGGTGTCAAGGGCGTTGTTCAGGTTGCGGGACATCTCCCATGGCCCCCGGCGTGAGTTCGCCATCATATGGACGAAGTGTTCCGGTACCCCCAGCGCCCGCAGTTCACGGTAGCGCGTCCGTA
>LZRV01000143.1 GCA_002159065.1 Paenibacillaceae bacterium ZCTH02-B3
GGATCAAACTCTCCAAGAAATTCGTCAAGCCAATCTTGGCTCCAATAAGCGTTGCAAAGGAATCAATCGTGGTCCTTGCGCTCGGTGTTCAGTTTTCAAAGAGCGAACCGGCCGCCTCGCGGCGGCAGCTTTTATAATATAGCACAGATCGGGCGCCTTTCGCAACATCCAAATCACGGCGTTTTGCCGATTTATCCGCCGTATCAGACCGCCGCGTACCGCACTTCCACCGGAGTTCCCGCGCCGAGCGGCAGAACCGGGATTTCTTCGCGGACATGGCCGCGCTTGACGAGCATCTGCAGCACCAGCGCCAGATTCAGATTCAGCCCGTGAAGCTCCGGATGCCGCATGAGCTCCTGCACGGTCCATGGCGCGGCGCGGCTGGCGAGAATGCGCAGGAGCAGCGCGCACGAAGATTTCATCTTGGTCAGCACGGCGAATTCGCAGGCCAGAAGGAGCAGCTGCACGCGCTTTTCCGCCGATTCCCCGCTGGTGGTCAGCTCCTCGAACAGCTTGTAGATGCCCGGATTGATCCGCCGCACTTCGCTCCAGACCCTCAGGCCCGGATGGAGACCTTCTTCCAGCATCACGATGCGGGCCCAATGGTGGATCGAGTCGACGATATGGGAAAAGGCGTCCGCCACGCGGCCTTCCTTCATGTCCTGCTTGGCCCGCACGCACATTTCCAGAAACTGCGAAAACTCGCCGAGCAGTTTCCGGTCCCGCTCGCTCCGCGGCCAATCGGTCAGCATCCGGCGGTACCCGTCCAGGACGCCTTCCGGGTCGTCCAGGATCTCTCCCCGGGCCACCCAGTTCGCCCAGCGACCCTCGTCGTCGGCGGCCAGGAGCTCATCCAGCCGCTCCGGAGGCATCCGCAAGACCTCGATGTTCGCCTCGCCCCATTTCCAATGCTCCGTCACGCCTTCCCGGGGAGCGTTCCGGTTGAGCGCGAGCAGAAGCCCGTGCACCCCGATCGCAAACGGTTGATCCGAAAACGGAAACGGAACCCACACGAGTCCGACGAGGCCATCTTCCTGCCGCAGGACACGGGCGCAACGGCTTCCCGCATCTTCCAACGCTTTCAGTTCCACGCCGGTCAACCCCCAACTCGATCGCGACCCCATGCCATTGCAAATGCCGCAGCGGCCGGCCGGTTTTCCGGCACGGCGGGACGATATGGTATAATGAAGACGTTCTGGCGGTCGCTCGCTCCGCTTGCGGGCGATGCCCGCAGGGTGCGAAAATTGTCGCGTGAGTGTATTAGTTCTACATCCGTTCCCGGTTTCCTTCCACGCGCCGGGCCGCAGACGCGGCAAAAATCCGGCGTAATCCGGAAACCGGACGTCGGAATCCGGAGTGGATCACCATGAAGTGGAAAGCGAGCAAAATCACGACGATGCGCACGCTGGGGCTCGGGCTCATGCTGCTCGGCCTCGGCGTGATGGTGCTCGGGACCGGCGGCATCCTGCTGTTCGGCGACCCCGGGACGATCATCGCCGCCGTGTTCCTCGTGATCGGGCTCATCGCCTGCCTGGCCAGCACCGCGGTCTATTTCTGGGCAGGCATGATTTCCACCGGAGCGCCGGTGGTGGAATGTCCGGAATGCGGCAAACGAACCAAAATGCTGGGCAAAATGGACCGCTGCATGTACTGCCACACCATTTTGACGACGGATCCGGCACTGGCCACCGAACAACAGCCGTCCTCCTCCGGCCGGGTTTCCGGGCCGTGACGCGTCGGGCGCCCGACGCGCCCGACGGCCTGCGCCTCCGCTTACGGCAGGCTTTGCAGTTGCCGGTCCAGGACCTCCCAGATGTCGGGAGCGGCGAAGCCCCGCTGCCAGGAGGCGATCCCGGCCAGGCCGTACTTTTTCACGATCCCGATCCGCGCCTTCAGCGAATGCTCGTCCTCGATCCAGATCTGATACGTATTTTCCCCTTCTTTATACTCCGCGAAATATTGCCCGGTTTCTTCCTGCAGCACCGGTTCCAGTTTCCGCTCCCGCAGGATCCGGCGCACCGCCTCCATTCCCAGGGCCCTCGACGAGACCTTGCCGTCCTTGTCGATGGTCCACAGCCGGGCGTAAAACGGCACGCCCAGAATCAGTTTGTCCGGCGGCACCTTGTCTTCCTTCAGGATGCGCGCGATGGCGTTTTCCGCCCAGGGCAGCGACGAAACGGAGCCGGCCTTCGGGCTGGTCGCCCAATGCTCGTCGTAGGCCATGACCATCATGAAATCGACCACGCGCCCGAGCTTCTCCCGGTCCAGAAACGCCGACCACATCTCGTTGCCCGACTTCGGCGTCACATCGATGGACACCACCAGCCCCTGCGCGTGCATAAGCGGCGTCAGTTCCCGCACAAACTGGACCAGAAGCTCCTTGTCGGACAGATACACGTTTTCAAAATCGATGTTGATGCCCTGCAGGTTGAACGTTTGGGCATAGGCCAGCAGCTGGGCGATCATGTTCATGCGCCGCTCGTGGGTGGACAGCGCTTCGCGGGTCAGGTCGGGGTCGAAGCTGTTGCTGAACAGCGCCCACACCTGCATGCCGCGGTCGTGCGCCCATTTCACGAACCGGGGGTCCGCCTTGCTGCGGATGTTGCCTTCCCCGTCCGTCAGCTCGAACCACGTCGGGCTGATCACGTTGACGCCCGGAAGATCGCCGATCTTGGCCGGGTCCGGCGGAACGTTGTACACCGCTTCCCAGGTCAGGTTGATTTTTTTCCCGGTCAGGTTCCAGTAGGCGAAATCTTCCTCGCTGAAGCTGCTTGCCAGCCGCGTCGGCGGCGCGGACACCGTTTCGGCGCCGCGCAGGGCGACGTGGCGTTCATCCACATAACCGAGGTGGCCGGAAGCCGACTGCGCGTAATACCAGCCATCCCGTTCCTCCAGAATGACCAGCGCGTCGCCGCTTTGCAGATCTTCGACGATCGGCTCCTTGATGCTCGGGCCGCCGCGGAGCTGGGTGATTTCCCCGGTCACTTCCGCCCGCTGGATGGGTTCTCCCGGCCGCCGCAGGGTCACGATGCCGGTGCCTTCCCCCGTCTCCGCCCGCAGGCCGAACAGCTCGGTCAAAGGCGCCATCGGCAAATACAATGTGCCGTCTTCGCCTTTTTCCGCCGCGAACCGGAGGTCGAACGACTCCATGTTCAGCATGGCGTTGCGTTCCCCGGGCTTCAGATGCAGCACGTGGGCCGGGGTCGTCAACACCACGGAATCCGTCGCTTCTTCGTACCAGACGGCTTCACCGAACATCTCCCGGGCCAGCTCCAGCGGGATCTTCAGCCCTTCGCCCTCCCCGGCGGCGTTCCGCCCGGTCCAGGCCCCGTCCACCATGATCGGCGCGGGATGGGCCATATATTCGGGCTGCACATATTCCCGGTTCGGCTGCCTGTCCAGCCACCATTGCCAACCCATCCAGCCCGCCGCGGCTCCGGTCCCCAGGAACACCAGCAGAAAAAGCAAAAGTAACGCCTTCCCGGTCCTTCGGCGCCGCCTCTTTTCGTACATTCTCGATCTCATCCGGTTTCCTCTTCCCTTTTACCCAATACGACGTGCCGGACCCCGCAAAGGTTGCCCTTCCTTCCGAAAAACAAAAACGGCGCGAAGGCTCCCTCGCGCCACGGGTCAACCCGCATCCTACGCCTGCATGGAAGCGCACGCCGGGCAGATGCCGTAAACTTCCAGCCGGTGCCCGTGGATCCTGAAGCCCGTGCGCGCTTCGGCTTCCCGTTCCACTTCATGGATCGGAGGATGTTCGAAGTCGACGATCGCGCCGCATTTTTCGCAGATGGCGTGGTAATGGTCGGAAAGGTCGGCATCGAAACGGCTGGAATCGTCCCCGTAGGTGAGCTCGCGAACCAGCCCCGCCTCGATGAACAGTTTGAGGTTGTTATAGACCGTGGCCACGCTCAGGCTCGAATAGTGCGGCGAAAGCGCGCGGTAGATCTCGTCCGCGGTGGGATGCCGCTTGGATTTCATCAGATATTCCAGGATCGCGTAACGCTGCGGCGTCATGCGAACCCCTTCGGACCTGAGTTGTTCCACGGCTTGCTGAAGCCGGTCGTCCATCTTCTGTCACCGCCAATTTCTGATTAAAATTATTTTAATCTTCCGGAATGAAATCTGTCAATGGAACGCAGTCACTCATGTTGTTGTTCTGTGATATTGTCAGGGTGTAACTGTTCCGAGAAAATGTCAGTATGAGCAAGGAGCAGATCACCTTGACAAAGAACGAACTGAAACGCGTTATGGTCATTGAAAAATGGATCGACGGCCATCTCACGGAACAGGATGTTGCACGCAACCTGGG
>LZRV01000144.1 GCA_002159065.1 Paenibacillaceae bacterium ZCTH02-B3
CATCAATCTGCCACAGCATGCCCGCTTGAGGTTTACGGGGCCGCGATCGGTGAGCCTTTGGACGACGGCGCAAGCGTGCGGGACGAAGGCGGCCTTCCAGCAGAATGCGGCGGACCGAAGAGACGCTTAAATGGATGTCCTCGTGTTCGGCCAAAAGCTCGGCAAAGTGGGTGGAATTGCTTCCAAGTAGCGATCCCGGTACAGGGACATCACGCGTTGTTTGAGCGAGTCGGCCAAGGTGTGAACGGGCTTTCGGCCCCGATTCCCATGAGCGATGGCCTTTGCACCTCCGTGACGATATTTGGCCTTGAGCCGATACGCTTGCCGGATGCTGATGCCGAGCGTGCGCGCAACATCCTGTTCCGTGAGACGGCCCTCCATCCACTTCTCGACAACCATAGCACGTTTCAGTTCGCTCTTCGTCAAGGTTATCTGCTCCTTACTCATACTGACATTTTCTCGGAACAGTTACACCCTGACAATATCACAGAACAACAACAGGAAACGGGCGCACGGGCTTGACAAGCGGGGGAATGTGGGGTTACGTTTTTACACATGTACATTTTCTGACAAGGGGAGTTTGGGATGATGGCGGAAAAAATCCAAATCGGCATCGTGGGATACGGCAACCTGGGACGGGGCGTCGCGGCGGCCGTCGAACGGACGCCGGACATGGAGCTTACGGCCGTGTTCACCCGCCGGAATCCGGCGGAGCTTTCCGGGCCGGACGGTGTCGCCGTCCGCCACGTTTCGGAAGCGGACGCGTACCGGGACCGGATTGACGTCATGATCCTGTGCGGCGGATCGGCCACGGACCTGCCGGAGCAGGGGCCGCGGTTCGCGCGTCTGTTCAATACCGTGGACAGTTTCGATACCCATGCCAAAATTCCGGAATACTTCGAACAAGTGGACGCCGCGGCGAAGGCCGCGGGGCGCGTGGCGGTCATCTCCACGGGCTGGGATCCCGGCCTGTTTTCCCTGAATCGCCTGATCATGGAAGCCGTCTTGCCGGACGGCAAGGAATACACGTTCTGGGGCAAAGGGGTAAGCCAGGGGCATTCGGACGCCATCCGCCGGCTGGAAGGCGTGAAAAACGCCGTGCAGTACACGATTCCGGTCGAGGAAGCCATCGAACGCATCCGCGCGGGGGAAACGCCGGAGCTTTCCACACGGGAGAAGCATATCCGGGAATGCTTCGTCGTGCCGCACGAGGGAGCCGACCTGGCCAGGATCGAACGGGACATCGTGACCATGCCCCATTACTTCGCCGATTACCATACGATCGTCCATTTCATCGACGAAGAAGAGCTCCGGGCCAAACACTCGGCGATGCCGCACGGCGGGTTCGTCATCCGCAGCGGCGTAACCGGCCGGGGCACGAGGCAGATCGTCGAATTTTCCCTGAAACTGGGCAGCAATCCGGAGTTTACGGCCAGCGTCCTGACCGCTTACGCCCGCGCCGCCCATCGCCTGCACAAGGAAGGCGCGACCGGCGCGAAAACGGTGTTCGACATCGCCCCCTCCTACCTGTCGCTCCGTTCTCCGGAGGAGCTTAGAAAAGAGTTATTGTAACAGATCAATACATGCTTGTGACAGATTTTTGACAGATATTCTGACAAACGATAAATTTTTTATTCCATCATTATAAATATCTTCTGTTTTACAAATTTGTTTTCCAGCACTTATAATTAGGTGTCGTGAAAGCGATCGCCGGGATGGTCCAAATCCGTTCGTCCCAGTTCCGGTGCGGCCTCCCGGCGAAATCTTTGATATTGGGAGCAATGCAGGATGAGCCTTACGCTTACCGCAGGACAAAAATACGCCCACGAAGTCTACGAAGCCGTCGTCCGGCGGGATCCGGGCGAACCCGAATTCCATCAGGCCGTGTACGAAATTTTGCATTCCCTGGCGCCGGTGCTCGACCAGCATCCGGAGTTCGCCCAGGCGGGACTTCTGGAGCGGCTGGTGGAGCCGGAACGGATCATCATGTTCCGCGTCCCCTGGGTGGACGACCAGGGCAACGTGAGGGTCAACCGCGGCTTCCGCGTCCAGTTCAACAGCGCCATCGGCCCTTACAAGGGCGGACTGCGATTCCATCCGACCGTGAACCTGAGCATCATCAAATTCCTCGGCTTCGAGCAGATTTTCAAAAACTCCCTGACCGGCCTGCCCATCGGGGGCGGCAAGGGCGGTTCCGACTTCGACCCGAAGGGCAAATCCGACGGTGAAGTGATGCGCTTCTGCCAGAGCTTCATGACGGAGCTGTACCGGCACATCGGCCCCGACATCGACGTGCCGGCCGGCGACATCGGCGTGGGCGCGCGGGAGATCGGCTACATGTTCGGCCAGTACCGGCGCATCCGCGGCGGCAATGAAGCCGGCGTCTTCACCGGCAAAGGGATCGATTACGGCGGCAGCCTGGTGCGCAAGGAAGCGACGGGGTACGGCCTGGTCTACTTCGTGGAAGAAATGCTGAAAACCCGCGGCGAGAGCTTCGCGGGCAAGACCGTCGTCGTGTCCGGCTCGGGCAACGTGGCCATCTACGCCATCGAGAAGGCCCAGCAGCTCGGCGCCCGTGTGGTGGCCTGCAGCGACTCCGGCGGCTACGTGTACGACCCGGACGGCATCAGGCTGGACACGGTCAAGCGGCTCAAGGAAGTGGAGCGCAAGCGGATCAGCGAATACGTGAATCACCACCCGAAGGCGACGTACCATCCGGATTGCCGGGACATCTGGAACATTCCGTGCCACATCGCCCTGCCTTGCGCCACCCAGAACGAAATCGACAAGAAGGCGGCGGAGACCCTGGCGGCGAACGGCGTGATCGCGGTGGGCGAAGGCGCCAACATGCCCTCCACCCTGGAAGCGATCGATGTCTTCCTCGGCAAGGGCGTGCTGTTCGGGCCGGCCAAGGCGGCCAACGCGGGCGGCGTCGCCGTGTCCGCCCTGGAGATGTCGCAAAACAGCATGCGGTTCTCCTGGACTTTCGAAGAAGTGGACGCCAAGCTGAAGCAGATCATGACGAACATTCACCGCAACAGCCTGGAAGCGGCCGAGGCGTACGGCCATCCGGGGAACCTGGTGGTCGGCGCCAACATCGCCGGATTCCTGAAGGTCGCCCGCATCATGCTGGCCAACGGCATCATCTGATGTCGCGACGGGAACAAGCGAGCCGCGGCTCGAAGCCGCGGCTCATTTTTTCTCCTCTTCTTCAAACAGTTTCAGATACTCCCCGTATCCTTCTTCCGCCAGTCGCTCCTTCGGGATGAAGCGCAAGGCGGCGGAGTTGATGCAATAGCGCAGCCCCGTGGGCGGCGGTCCGTCCGGGAACACGTGGCCCAGGTGGGAATCGGCGATGCCGCTGCGCACCTCCGTGCGGATCATGTTGTGGCTGAAGTCGGGCTTTTCCACGATGTGCGCGCCGGGCAGCGGCCGGGTGAAACTGGGCCACCCGCAGCCGGAATCGAATTTGTCCTTCGAACTGAACAGCGGCTCGCCGGACACCACATCCACATAGATGCCCTCTTCAAAATGGTTCCAGTATTCGTTCCGGAAAGGCGGCTCCGTCGCGTTGTGCTGCGTGACGGCAAACTGCATCGGCGTCAGGCGCTTTTTCAGTTCTTCCAGATTTTTGTCCTTGGGCCAGTGCCGGGCGAGAAACGCTTCCCTGCCGGAGCCTGTCCGGTACATCCAGTAACGCAGCGGATTTTTCCGGTAATAATCCTGGTGGTACTCTTCCGCGGGCCAAAAGGGACCGGCCGGCACGATTTCTGTCACGATCGGCTTGTCGAACTTGCCGCTTTGCTCAAGCTCCCGTTTCGATTCCTCCGCCAGGCGCCGCTGCTCCTCGTCGTGGTAGAAAATCGCGGTGCGGTACGAATCGCCCCGGTCGGCGAACTGGCCTCCGGGGTCCGTCGGATCGATCTGCCTCCAGAACACGTCGAGCAGCTGACGGTAGGAAACGCGGGACGGGTCGAAGGTGATCTGCACCGCCTCGGCGTGTCCCGTTGTGCCCGCGCACACTTCCTCGTAGGTCGGATTTGGCTTGTGGCCGCCGGTGTAACCGGAGACGACCTTGACGACGCCCGGAATTTTGTCAAACGGGGATACCATGCACCAGAAACATCCCCCCGCAAACGTCGCCAGCGCCAGTCCATCGGCGCCGCCGGAGCCGGTTTCGTTCGCCATGCCGCTGGACCCTCCTTTCGGCCGTTTCGCTCTTTTATTATAACAAAATCCCGGACGGGTTCCTCTTCGCAATTCGCGCTTGCGCGCCGGCCCCGCCCATGATAAAATAACGAAAGTTGCGTAAAGGAAAGACTTGCCCTTGTTCTCGCGGGAGGTGAACCGGATGCCCAACATCAAGTCCGCCATCAAACGGGTCAAAACGAGCGAAAAACGCCGCTTGCGCAACGCTTCCCTCAAATCCGCCCTGCGCACGGCCCTGAAGAAAGCCGAACAAGCCATCGCCGGCGCGGATCCGGAAGCGGCCAGGGAAGCGGTCAAGTTCGCCCAGCGGAAGCTGGACAAGGCGGTCACCAAAGGAATCATCCACAAGAACGCGGCTGCCCGCAAGAAGTCCCGCCTGGCCCAGAAGCTGAACGCGAAGATCGCCAAGCAGGATGAAGGCGCGCAGGAGCAAGCCGGCGCGTGACAAAGGGGTTGATCCCGAAACGGGACCAACCCCTTTTGCGTTTCTTATCTCCCGGCCGCGGAACGTTCCGCGACGCCTTCCCATCCCGTGCGGAGCAGGAACAGCTCGAGGCCGAGCGCCTTGTCGACGCGGCCGGTCTTCATGTCGTGGTCCAGCTCCGCCAGCCGTTGCAGAATGCGGATGAGGCGTTCCGTCGAAAAACGGGCGGCCTGTTCGCCGCTTCTCCGCACGGCGTAAGGGTGCAGCCCGAGTTCCGCCGCGATCCGCTGCTCACGCATGCCCTTGCGGGACAGCTCCTTCACGTGCAGCATGTTGCGGAACTGGCTGACCAGCAGGGCCACCAGCCGGACCGGCTCTTCCCGGCGCCTGAGCAGCTCGCGCAACAGGGACACGGCGCGGTCCGTGCGCATGGCGGCGATTTCCTCGGCCAGCCCGAACACGCTCTGCTCCACGCTCACCGGCACGAGCCGGCGCACCGCTTCCGCGTCCACCCTGCCCCCCGGTCCGGCGTGCAGGCACAGTTTGTCCAATTCCGCCGCGAGATCCCCCATGGCGGGGCCCACTCGGCGCAAGAGCTCCGCGACCGCCTCCGCGTCCGCCGTCCGCCCCTGCCGTTCCGCCCGTCTCTTAAGCCACGCCTTCAGTTCCAGTTCCGACAGCGGCGGGAACGCGAAGATGAACCCTTTGTTCCGGAACTCCCTGACGATTTTTTTTCGTTCGTCCGGTTTCGCCCCGTCCAGGAGAAACACCAGCACCGTCGAATCCAGGGGATTCTCCGCGTACTTCAGCAGCCTTTCGGTGCGGACCTCCCCGGCCGCCTTGCCGGCGCCGAACACGGCCGCGTCCCGGACGAGGATCACTTTGCGCGCGGTGAAAAAAGGCGGCGTTTCCGCCTCGTCCAGAATCTCGTCGAGGGACGTCTCGGCGGTGTCGAACCGGATGACGGCCATTTCCCGGTGCTCAGGCTCCACCGCCGCCTGGATTAGCCGCTCCGCGAATTCGTTCAGCAGGTAGGTTTCCTCGCCGTGGCAGACGTATACGGGCCGGATGCGTCCGTCGCGCAACTCGCGGAACAACTGACGGGAATTCATGGCGACGCCTCCCCGCCGGATTTCCCGGCGAGGGTCAGATCGACCGTGTATTCGGCGCGGTTTCCGTCGGGACCGACCCACACATACCGCAGCCGGTCGCCGCTCTCCTCCCATTCGACGCCGGTGATGGTCCCTTCCCGGAGGGAAGCCTGGAACATCACTTTTTCGCTGGCAGCGTCGGTCACTTTCAACGCATCGCCCTCCACGTAGGCGATCCATCTGCCGTCTGGCGACGGCCATTCCGGCCGTTCCGCGGTGATCGCGTAATCGGACATCATCCCGTCTTGATCCATCGGCACGCCCGGCCGGGAACCGCCTTCCGCCGCGTCCGGCTCGGCGCTTTCAAGGACGGGCGTTTCGCCTCCGAAGCCGAACGCGAACCCGCCGGCCGCTTCCCCGTCTTCCGCCGCCTTTGCGGTGGGATCTTCGGCGGCTTCCGGGGCGCCGCTCCCTGTGTCGCCCCGCATCGAACGGAGTTCCGCGACGCCGGATGACCCGGAACGGCTCCCGCCGGCCGCGGGAGTCCGAACGTTCATGGTTCTTTCCACGGCGACGGGAGCGCCCGCATCGGGCGCGTTCGGGGCGGAACCGGAGGATGCTCCGGAAGCCGCCGACATCGGCGCGAATTCCTCCTGCGCGGACGGCGCCGAGCCGGCGTCGCCGGCGGACGGGGACCGCTGGAACCATTGCCCGAACCCGCCGTTCACCAGCCACAGCCCGATCACGAGGCCGAACACCGCCGCGGCGGCGGCCCGGAAGTACATGGAGGTTCCGGGGAGGCGGAACGGACGGCGCGCCGGGGGCGGTGAGCCGGCTCCGTCGCCCTGCGGCGCGGAAACGGAAGATCCGGCGGCATCCGCCGCGAGCCGGTCCAGCTGCGGCAAAATGGCGTCCACCAGGCTGTAGGGCGGAACGACGCGCGGAAGCTGCTCCAGTTCGTCGGACAATTTTTTCAGCCTAGCGAACAGTTCGGCGCATTCCGGGCATTCCGCCAGATGCTGCCGCATGCGGGCTTTTTCCAGATCGTCAAGATCCCGGTCCAGCTCGCGCTGCATCAGTTCCATCACCTCTTCGCATTTCATCCCCGGACACCACCTTTCTGGCAATCCTGAAGCAATACCTGCAGCTGCTGCCGGGCGCGAAACAGATAGGACTTGACGGTATTGAGCGGAAGATTCAGGGATTCGGCGATCTCGCCGTAGGAAAAATCCTGCAGATACCTCAGCACCACCACCGTCCGGTGATGGTCCGGAAGCTTCCCGATCGCTTCCCGGATCTCCCGCATCGTGAAGGAACCCATCACTTCCGACTCCACATCGTCCCTTGCGCGAAAGACGAGCTCGTGCTCCTCGATGGAGACCGACGGCCGCCTGCGGCGGAAACGGTCGATGCAGATGTTGGTCACAATCCGTTGCACCCAGGTGCCGAATTTGGCTTTTTCCTCATAAGATCCGATATTCGTATAAATGCGGATCAGCGCTTCCTGCGAAGCGTCCAGCGCATCCTGTTCGTCGTTGAGCAGATAGTAAGCCGTTCTGTAGACCTGATGTTCGATTTCCCGCAGCAGCCTGACGAGCGCCTCCCGGTCGCCCGACTGGGCCGCTTTCACGAGATCAGGTTCCACCACGCAAGGCCCCTCCTCCCGTGCACTTTCCCTGACGCGACAAACCTCCGAAATGTTGCAAATCCCAGTCTAGCAGATTGTCGGCGTTTTGTCCGCCGTGCAAATGATGCCGTTTTTTCCTGATACGCCATTTTTCGCCCACGGTTGCGTCAGGGACGTTTGACACGGCGCTCCATCCGCCCGTCCGGCAACGCCCGGTACTGGATTTCCCCGTGCCGGTCCGTGCGGAAAACGGCGGACCCGGCTTGCGCGAGCCGCTCCAGCGTGTCCGGATGGGGATGGCCGTACGGGTTGTTCCGGCCGACGGAAATCACGGTTTCCCGCGGCCGCCAGACGTTCAGCCACAGGGCGCCGTTCGCCGAACGGCTGCCGTGGTGACCGGCCTTGAGGACGTCCGCCCGCTCCGGAAGGGTATCCAGCGCCTCAAGGATTCGGCCCTCTCCCCGCTCGCCCAGATCGCCGGGGAGCAAAAACCGGCGGCCGTACAGTTCCAGGAGCAACACCACGCTGGCATTGTTTTGGTCCCTGACTTCGGACAGCGGCCGGTCGGCTTCGGGCCCGTCCGGAGGATGCAGCACGAGGAGTCTTGCGGATTCGTCAATCTTCCACTCGAGGCCCGCCCGGGCCGCGTATACGGGAACTCCTTTGTCCAGCGCGGCGCGAAGCAGACGTTCCGCCCTTTCGTCGCGGCGGAACGTGCCGTTGAGGATCAATCGTTTTACCCGCACCTCGTTCAGCAGCGCTTCCGCGCCGACGATGTGGTCGGCGTCCAGATGGGTAAGCACCAGAGCTTCCAGGGTGCGCACCCCGCGCTGCCGCAGGAGGGGAACCAGAAGGTCTTCTCCGATTTCAAAGGGGTCGGTCCTTTCGCGCCATTCGTCTCCCGGTTTGCGGTAATAGACCGTTCCGCCCGCGTCGATCATCAGATGCTTTCCCGACCCTGTGCGGACAAGCAGCGCGTCCCCTTGGCCGACGTCCAGGAACATCGCCGCCGCGGCCCGGTCCCACGGGGTCCTCCATCCTCCCCAAAACAGCCATCCGCACCACATGAGGGACAGCGCGGCCGCCGCCGCGAAGGCGAGCCTCCGCCGCCGGACATGACGGCTGATCCCGATGGCGGCCGCCCAACCGGGAGCGGCGGCCGGACGGAAGGGAGAAATCCGGTCGCGTTGCAGATCGGCCCATGCTTTGGCCGCCCGGAACGTGACGCCGATCAGCGCGTAACCGCACACGACCCAGATGGCGGGCGTCTTCGGCCAAACGGTGCGGAGCCCGTCCGCCCGCTCCATGGCCTCCGCAAGGGCGAACACGGCGCGGTTGCACCACGACGCCAGCGCGGCGGGAATCCCGCCCAGCGGTGTCCAGAAGGCCCCCAGGACCAGGGAAGCGAGGCCCAGGGGCATGACAACGGCGCCGATGAAGGTCGCAAGCAGCAGGTTGGCGAGCGGCGAAAGCAGATGGAATTGGTGAAACAGATGCGCCGTAAGCGGAAAGGACGCGATCTGCGCCGCCAGCGTCACCGCCAGCACGCCTCGCAGCCAGTACGGGCCCGGAAGCCGTTCCTGCAGAACGGGAACGAAAAGGAGCAGGCCGCAGGTTACGGTGACGGAAAGCAAAAAGGACAGATTCTCCACCAGATCCGGCTGCCAGGCGGTCATGGCCACCGCGGCCGCGGCCAGCAGATGCAGGCCTTCGCCAAGGCGCCTGCGCCGCGCCAGCCAGAGGGCCAGCATGGCCATGATGCCGGCCCGCACCGCCGACGGCGAAGCGCCGGTGAACAGGACGTACGCCGGCATCAGGGCGATGGCCAGGCCGTACGACCGCTCCCGGGTCAGGCGGACAGCCTGTCCGAGTTTGAGCACGAGAAGCGCCACAATGCCCACATGCATGCCGGAAATGGCCAGCACATGGGTCAGCCCGAGCCTGGAAAACACATCGTACAGCTCCGGATCGACGTCGTCCCGGATCCCCGCGACCAGCCCTTTCATGTAGCCGGCATCGCCGCCGGGATACAGCCGGTCCAAGAGCAGCCCGGTCCGGACGCGGATCCGGTCGGTCCAGCGCATGGGCAGGGCGGACCAGGGCGGACGCCCCGGAAGCCGGTTGACGGTTTCCCACCCCTTCGCCGACAGCAGCCACCAGATGCCGCGACGGGCCAGATGCGCCCGATAGTCGAAGGCGCCGAAATTTCCCGCGTCGTTCGGGCGGTCCAGCGTTCCCCGCACGGCCACGGCGTCGCCGCGTTCCAGAAGCCGCGCCCGGGGCGCTTCCGATTCCTCGTCCAGCCGGATGCGCACCTGCACCTTTTCGCGGACGGACAGCACGTCCGGCTGGGGGTCTGTCCCGCCGGCCGCATCGCCGATCCGCGCTTCGCGGACGAGCAGCACGAAGCGGACGGCGTCGCCGTCCACTTCCACGCCGGAATGGACCGTCCCGGTCAGCGTGACCTCCGCCGGCAGCCGGTTCTCCCACTCCTTCGCAATGGCGGAAAGCTGGCCGGCTTCATGCCATTGGCGGAGGAACGCTCCGGCCAGCAGCGCGAAGGCGCAGGCGGCCGCCATCTTCCCCGGCAGAGCGCGGCAAATGGCCGCGGAAAGGACCAGAAGCAGGCTTCCTGCGGCAAACAGCGCGGCTTCCTTCGGTCCCCCGGCCGACCCGGAAACGACGCCGGCCAGCCAGCAGACGGCAAACGCGATCAGCGGCCTGCGGGCCACGGCGATGTCCCTCCCCATGAATCATGAATGAAAAAAGCACCTCCGCTTGATGTTTGCGGAGGTGCTTCCCCACGCGATTCTTTTATGGATGGCAGCGCCGGTTCCCGTTGGCGCCGGGCGTATCAGGCGTCGTCCTGCACTTCCGTGTCCGGGGGCGGCGTGTACCCCTCCAGGCGCCGGAACCGGATGCCCTTCAGCCGCATCAGGGCGATGACCTTGTCGTGATCCTTCGGATAGGGTCGGTGGTAGACGATTTCGGCCACCCCGCTGTTGGCCAGCATGTTGGAACAGGTCCAGCACGGTTCGTCGGTGACGTAGACGGTGGAACCTTCCCTGTCGACCCGGTCGGTGAACAGCAGCAGGTTTTGTTCGGCGTGGATGGTGCGGATGCAGCGGCTTTTCTTGACCAACCCGCCTTCCGCGTCCGTTTCGTACTCCTCGGCGATCATGCAGCCCGCCTCCGAGCAGTCGGGCACGCCCATCGGCGCGCCGTTGTAGGCTGTTCCGAGGAGCTTTTTGCCCTGCACCAGCACGGCGCCCACATGGCGCCGCGGACAGCGCGAACGCGTCGAGGCCATGAAGGCGATGTCCATGAAATACGTGTCCCAGTCTTTGCGTGCGCTTTGCGCCATCGCGTTCACCTCCGGACGATGGGTTTCCTTCGGACAAGGGGCTCCTTTCCCGATTCAGCCGCCGGAACCGGGTCCGGATGCGTCAACGGTGTCGTCGGCGGTCGCGCCGCCGGGATCATGGCCGGCTTCTCCGCCGGTCCCGCCGCCCGGCGACACCGCCGCTCAAACCGCCGGTTCTCCGGTCGTGACCAGCGGCCGCACCCGTTCCAGGAGTTTCGGACCGATGCCCTTTACGTTCAGCAAATCGTCCACGGATCGGAACGGGCCGTATCGTTCGCGATGCTCGACGATGGCCTTCGCCTTGGCCGGCCCGATGCCGGGCAGCTGCTCAAGATCCGCCGCGGATGCCCGATTCAGGTCCAGCAGGCCGCCCGAAGCGGATTCCTCTCCCGGAGACGGCCCGTCTCCCGAATCGGCGGACGACCCCGCGGAAGCTTCCGCCGTCTCCGGAGCCGCCGCATCCGCCGCCTCTTCCCGGGAAGCGGCAAAAGGCGCGTCGGCCGGGGAGGCCGCCGGCGTCTCCAGGGACAGGCGCACTTCCTCCGTCACCGGTTCCCAGCCGAACCGGTCTTCGCTCAAGGCGGGCTGGACCAGGACGTATCCGATCAGGAGCAGCCCGGCCAGGGCGGGAACGCCCGCGGCCAGGAGCCGCACCGGCCGACGGCCGTGCCGTTCGGGAATCGGCGACAGGGGTACGGTTTCGTCTTCGCCGGGAATCCGCGTGATGGGCCGGTCTCCCCGCAGGGGAGCCCGGTCGCCTTCCATGCGTCCCGGACGTGAAGGTGTCGGCGAACCGTCTGCGGTCATGTCGTCCAACCCTTTCGTCATAAAATGGGATGCAGGCATCGCGATTCCGGGAGGGAGCGGGATGAAGGTCGGCTTTATCGGAGCCGGAAACATGGGCGGTCTGCTGCTCATGTCGCTGCTGGAGGCGGGCGCCTTTGCGGCGACGGACGCCGTCGTCAGCACCCGCACGCCTCCCAGGGCGCAGCGGCTCGCCGAGCGCTTCCCGGGATTGACGGTGGCCCGGCACAACGCCCAGACCGCCCGCGAATCCGACATCGTGTTCCTGTGTGTCAGGCCGTCGGATTTCCGCGGGGTGGCCGCCGAGATCGCTCCCGTCCTGAGACCGGACCAGATCGTCGTTTCCATCGCCAGTCCGATTTCCATCGGCCTGATGGAAAGGGAGTTTCCGTCCAAAATCGCCAAGATCATTCCCAGCGTGGTCAACGCAGGCCGGCGCGGGGTCACGCTGCTCATGTTCGGCTCCCGTCTCACGGAGGAAGACCGGACCCGGCTGACCGGGCTGTGCGCGGCCGTCAGCCGGCCCGTGGAAATCGACGAACGCCACGTCCGGGCCGCGTCCGACCTTACCAGCTGCAGTCCGGCGTTTTTCGCCTTTCTGCTCGAGCGGCTGATCGAAGCCGCCGTCGCCGAGGCGGGATTGGAACGGGATCTCGCCGAACGGATGGTTCTCGAGACCCTGTCCGGCACCGCCGCCCTGCTCGAGAGCGGCCGGTTCAGCCTGCGGGAGATGCGGGAACGCGTCTCCGTGCCCGGCGGCATCACCGCCGCCGCGCTGGAGGAGCTTCGCCGCGGTCTCGGCGACACCTTCGAACGGGTGTTCCGCATGACCCACCGCAAATTCGCGGGAGACGTGGAAAAGGTGGAACGCGCCTTCAGTTTGCGACCACGTTGACCAGCTTGCCCGGTACGGCGATCACCCGGCGCACCGTCTTTCCGGCGGTCTGCGCCTTTACTTTTTCATTCGCCAGCGCCAGTTCCCGCATCGCTTCTTCGTCCGTGTCGCGGGCGATCATGACGCGGTCGACGATCTTGCCGTTCACCTGGAGGACGATTTCCACTTCCTCGTCCACCGTGAGGGCCGGGTCATATTCGGGCCACGGCACGTAGGTGATGGTGTCGCCGTGCCCGAGGCGTTCCCACAGTTCCTCCGCGATGTGCGGCACAAACGGCGACAGCATCTGCACGAAGTTTTCCATCGCCTTGCGCGGCAGCACCTCGGTCTTGTAAGCCTCGTTCACGAAGATCATGAGCTGGCTGATGGCCGTGTTGAACCGCAAGGCCTCGATGTCCTCGGTCACCTTTTTCACCGTTTTGTGCCACACGCGCTTGAAGGCTTCATCGCCTTCCGCGTCCTGAATCTTCGGATTCAGGCGGCCGTCTTCCGTGATGTACAGCCGCCAGATGCGGTTCAGGAAGCGGTAGATGCCTTCCACGCCCTGGGTGTTCCAGGGCTTTGTCGCTTCCAGCGGGCCCATGAACATTTCGTACATGCGGAGCGTGTCCGCCCCGTATTGGTTCACAATGTCGTCCGGATTGATGACGTTGCCCCGGGATTTGGACATTTTTTCGCCGTTGGGCCCGAGGATCATCCCCTGGTTGACCAGCTTCTGGAACGGTTCCTTCGTGTCGACAATGCCGAGGTCGTAAAGCACCTTGTGCCAGAAGCGGGCGTACAGGAGGTGCAGCACGGCGTGCTCGGCGCCGCCGACGTACAGGTCCACCGGCAGCCATTTGCGGGCTTTTTCCCTGGAGCACAGCTCCTTGTCGTTGTGCGGGTCGATGAACCGCAGATAATACCAGCAGCTGCCCGCCCACTGCGGCATCGTGTTCGTTTCGCGGCGCGCCTTTCGCCCGGTCTTCGGATCGACCACGTTCACCCAGTCCGCGGCGTTCGCCAGCGGCGATTCGCCGGTCCCCGTCGGCCGGATTTCCTCCATTTCCGGCAGCAGCAGCGGAAGTTCCTCTTCCGGCACCGGTTCCATCGTCCCGTCTTCGTAATGCAGGATCGGGATGGGCTCACCCCAGTACCGCTGCCGGCTGAACAGCCAGTCGCGCAGCTTGTAGGTGACCTTGCGGCGGCCTTTGTTGTTCTCCTCGAGCCAGGCGATCATCCGCTCGCAGGCGTCCTTGACGTTCAGCCCGTCCAGGAAACCGGAATTGACGTGCGGGCCGTCATCGGTATGCGCGCCTTTCGAGAGATCGCCGCCCTTGACCACTTCCACGATCGGAAGGCCGAACTTTTGCGCGAATTCCCAGTCGCGCTGGTCGTGGCCGGGCACGGCCATGATGGCGCCGGTGCCGTAATGGCCCAGCACGTAGTCGGCGATCCAGATCGGCACCTTCTGTCCGTTGACCGGGTTGACCGCGTACGCGCCGGTGAAGACGCCGGTTTTGTCCTTCGCCAGATCGGTCCGCTCCAGGTCGCTTTTGCGCGCGGCCTGGTCGACGTAGGCTTCCACGGCCTCCCGCTGTTCGGGGGTGGTGATGGTTTTCACCAGCGGATGCTCGGGAGCCAGCACGCAATAGGTGCAGCCGAACAGCGTGTCCGGGCGCGTGGTGAACACCGTGAAGGTTGTCTCGTGGCCGTCGACTTTGAAGTCCACTTCCGCCCCTTCCGACCGGCCGATCCAGTTGCGCTGCATTTCCTTGATGTTTTCCGGCCAGTCCAGCTCTTCAAGGTCCTCGAGGAGCCGGTCCGCGTAGGCGGTAATCCGCAGCATCCACTGTTTCATCGGCACCCGGATGACCGGATGTCCGCCGCGCTCGCTCTTGCCGTCGATGACTTCTTCGTTGGCCAGCACGGTGCCCAGGGCCGGACACCAGTTCACCGGCACCTCGGCCATGTAGGCAAGGCCCATTTTGTACAGCTGCAGGAAAATCCACTGCGTCCATTTGTAGTAGTCGGGATCGGTGGTGCTGAACTCCCGGTCCCAGTCGTAGGAGAAGCCGAGGGATTTGATCTGGCGGCGGAAGTTTTCGATGTTTTTCGCCGTGATGTCCCGCGGATGCTCCCCGGTGTCGAGGGCGTGCTGTTCCGCCGGAAGGCCGAAGGCGTCCCAGCCCATCGGATGGAGCACGTTGTAGCCGCGCATCCGCTTGTAGCGGGCGACGATGTCGGTGGCGGTGTAGCCTTCCGGGTGGCCGACGTGCAGCCCCGCGCCGGACGGATACGGAAACATGTCCAGGGCGTAAAATTTGGGTCGGTCGTCATCGTCCGGAGTTTTGAACGTTTTGTTCCGGTCCCAGTACGCCTGCCACTTCGGTTCGATTTCCCGCGGATTGTAACCGTGTTTCTGGGTCTCGCTTGCCATGGGAGGCCTTTCCCTTCCTTTCCTGACTCTTCTTCCGTGAGATTCGTGGGGTTTCGGAACCGGTTCGGGCAAATTCCCCGGTTCACAAAAAATCCTCCCGCCGCTAGCCTGCATGCTAGGGACGAGAGGATCTGCCTTCTTCCCGTGGTACCACCCTAGTTGGCGGGATCCCTGCCCGGGTCCGCCCACTCTTGCCCCTTATCGCGGGGCGGCGCCGCGCTTGCTCCGGAAATTTCCGTCCTGCGCGCGGAGGCTCCGAGGCGAGTTCGTCCTTCGCGCCAGCCGGCTCGCACCGTCCGCCGGTTCTCTGGGTGACGCGGGCGGGACTACTGCTCCTCTTCTTCGCCCGTTCCGTATGATTTTGGAAATGATTATAGCCAGCGGAGGCGAATGCTGTCAAGGCAGCGCGGTCACCCGGCGGCAATCGGGGGCAGCGACCCGACTGAAGGTGGTGGAGTTCTCCATGAAAAGACGCCACGGGATGTCCCCCAAGACGCTGAGGGAATGGGTCCGTCAAGATCGGGATGAGGTGTCCGGAAGACAGAATAAGTTCTAGCCGGCTTTTTTTGCTTTGTCCCTCATAAACTTAAGAATATCTTCGACTTCGGCCCACACCAGATAAACCACTCCAAAAACCAAGGCCACGCAGCTTAACCGAACAAGATTCGGTCCCACGCTCTGTAACATTGCTTTGAACAGGTCCTCGTTCCACGAGGTCACGCTGGATCCAAAAAAACCGGCGGCAAGATATCTGACCCCATAAAGAAAAGCCGCTGTAAAGATGAGAATAGCCCCGACAATCCTTCTGGACACAGTACTCCTCCTTCCTGGAATGTTCTCTGGGCATGAACGCATTCCGAACAAGCTGCCGGACCGAAACGCGCACATGAAAGCATTCCACGGCATTCTGGAACGGGAGCGCTGAAGGTGGAACTTGATTGAAATCGATCGGCAGGCTTTTGAAGAAGCGGACAGGTTTATCCGGTTCTGCTGCACCGAACGGCATCCAGCCACACAGAATCGCAGCATGTTTGTCGTTTACACGAACTCCACGGATTTCGCGTCGGACCACAGGCCTTCGAGGTGGTAATATTCGCGCTCCTCGCGGTGGAACACGTGCGCCACCACGTCGCCCATATCCAGGAGCACCCATCGGGCGCTCTCCAAGCCCTCGACGCGCACCCGGGCGCCCAGCTCTTCGGCCTTGTCGCGGATTTCCGTGGCGATCGCCTGCACCTGCGTGTCCGAATTGCCGTGGCAGATGACGAAGTAATCCGCCACCAGCGAGATTCCCTTGAGGTCCAGAACCACCACGTCACAAGCCTTCTTGTCCTCCGCGGCGCGGACGACCGTGCGCAGCAGAGCATCCGCCGTCACTGCCATGTATCGGCCTCCTTCAGGAATGTTCCCTCCGCCGCATCGCGCCTCGCAGCAAATCATTGCGCGCCAGCACGGTCAGCGGATAAATCAGCCTTCCCCGCTCGAGCAGAAACCGGATCGTGTTGCCGAAAGCCGCCGCCAGCGCTTCGTCCAGGTCCAGCCGGGACAGCTCCCGGATGTCCTCCGCGCCGGGATAATTCCGGCCGGGTTCGATGTAGTCGGCCAGACAGACGATCTTGTCGAGCAGCGACATTCCTTCCCGCCCGGACGTGTGCCAGCGGATCGCGTCCAGCACTTCTTCGTCGGCGACGCCGAGTTCCTCGCGGACGGCCCAGGCGCCGACGGGCGCGTGCCACAGCTCCTTGTCGTATTCCAGGAGGTCCGGCGCCAGATCCTGGTCCCGCAGGATCCGCTCCAGCCGTTCAGCAGGCCAGTCCTTCGCGTAATCATGGAGCAGCGCGGCCAGTTCGGCCTTGTCCGCGTCGCCGCCGAACCGCTCCGCCAATTCCCGCGCGGCTCCGACCACCCCGAGGGTGTGCTTCCAGCGCCGCTCCGACATCTGCCGGCGGACCGCTTCCGCCAGAGGGGCCAGTTCACTTTTTAGCATAAAGACCATTCCCCGTTATATACTCCCGAACCGGTTCCGGCACATAAAACCGGATCGAACGCCCTTCCCGCACCCTGCGTCGGATCTCCGCCGACGCGATGCCCACCGGCGGCATCGGCGCCCGCATCAGGCGCAGCCGAAACGCCTCCGGGAGCGCGTCTTCCCGCACCGGCTCTCCCGGGCGTTCCAGCGCGATGAACCGCACCCGGCGCGCCAGCTCTTCCGCGCGATGCCAGCCCGGCAGATCGTTGGCCATGTCCGATCCGACGATGAGCCAAAACGACCGGTCCGGATAACGCCGGCTGAGGGCCTCGATGGTATCGATGGTGTACGACGGCCCCGGCCGGTCCAGCTCGATGGGTTCCACCCGGAAATGGGGAACGTCCCGGATCGCCAGCTCCAGCATGTCCAGCCTTTGCCGGACGGAAGCTTCCGGCGGCGGCTTGTGGGGCGGCACGAGGACCGGCACGAACCAGACCTCCGCCAGATCCGCCGCTTCCCGGGCGGCTTCCGCCGCCATCAGGTGCCCGAAATGCACCGGGTCGAACGTGCCGCCGAACAGCCCGATCCGCAACGTCATTTGCCCTCCCGCGACAGCGACTCCAGCACGGCTTCGCGCATCGCACTGACGGGAGCGGGCATTCCCGTCCAGATTTCGAAATTGTACACGGCCTGGTATATGAACATCCCCACGCCGCCGTGAATGCGGCAGCCGCGGGCTTCCGCCCCTTTCAGGAAAGCCGTCTTGGGCGGATTGTAAACAATGTCGCTGGCCACCGCGCCGGGCCGCAGCCAGGAGGGATCGACGGGCACGTCTTCCACGTTCGGCGACATGCCGACGGAAGTGGTATTGACCACGATATCGGCTTCCGCGCAGGCGTCCGGCAGCCTGTCCCAAGGCAGGGCGCGGACGTCGGCTTCGGACGCGAACCGCCCGGCCAGCTCCGCCGCCTTCTCGTAGGTGCGGTTCACCACCGTGACCCGGGCCGGTTTCTCCCGCAGAAGCGCCCACAGGATGCCGCGGGCGGCGCCTCCGCTGCCAACCAGGACGATGGTTTTGCCGGCCAGCTCCGGCTCGGCTTCCTCCTTGAGCGACCGGACATAGCCCAGTCCGTCCGTATTATAGCCCACCAGGAGGCCGTCCCGGTTGGCGATCATGTTGACCGCCCCGGCCGCCCGGGCGCTGTCGTCGATTTCGTCCAGGTACCGCATGACCGCCACCTTGTGCGGGATGGTCACGTTGAGCCCGCCGAAACCGAGCGCGCGCATCCCGGCGATCGCCTCCGCCAGCCGGCCGGCGGTCACGTGGAACGCGCCGTAGGCCCCGTTGTAGCCCGTCTCGGCAAAGGCCCGGGTGAACATGACGGGGGAACGCGAATGTCGCACCGGATCGCCGATCACCCCGAAAAACTTCGTATGGCTGTCCATTTGCCTGCCGGCCTCCTCCCCAAGGATTTCCTTCCCGTTCCAACCCGCGGATCCGGCCTCTTTGAGCGTCCTGTCTGCGAACCGCAGGCAAGATTACCAAAATGATACCAAAAAAAAGCCGCCCCGGCAGCCCTACAGCATGACTTCGCGCAACCCGGCCCGGACACCCGTCGGCACATGCAGGGCGACCAGCGCGCCCGCCGTGCTGTTGGCCTTGATCCAGCCCAGCCCGGAAACAAACACGTCCCGGTGCTGGTCCGATCCGATGCGCAGTTCATGCCGCACCAGCGGCGGCATCCGCTCCAGATCCTCTTCCGACGGGGGAACGAGGAGCTTGCCCCGCTGCGCGGCGAACAGTTCGTCCGCCCGTTCCAGTTTCGTCCGGTGCACTTTCAGCGCCGGGGACACGTAAGCCGTGAAAGACTGCCGCTCTCCCTCCAGAAAATCGAACCGGACCAGCCCGCCGAAAAACAGCGTCTGCCTTGCATTCAGCTGATAGGTCAAAGGACGGAAGGGCTTTTCCGGCAGAATCGCCCCCAGGTCGCGCCGGGGAACCACTTCGGTCAGCCGGTGGGAATACACGATGCCCGGCGTGTCCACCAGCTGCACGCCGTCGCGCAACGGAATGCGGACGGCGTCCAGCGTCGTGCCCGGATAACGGGAGACGGTGAGCTCCCGCGCGAAGTCGCCGTATTCGGCGATGAGACGGTTGATCAGGGCGCTCTTGCCGACGTTCGTCGCGCCCACCACATACACGTCGCGCCCGCCCGCCAGACGGCGGATCGCTTCCGCCACCCGGTCGACGCCTTCGTTTCTGCGGGCGCTGCACAGCACCGCCTCGGCCGGTTCGAGACCGTTTCGCCGGGCCTGCCTGAGCACCCAGGCCAAGAGGCGGGACCGGTTGGTGACTTTCGGCAGCAGGTCAAGCTTGTTGGCCACCAGCAGCACGGGATTCCGGCCGACGAAGCGGTGGAGGCCGGTGATGAGGCTGCCCTCCATATCGTAGAGATCGGCAATGTGGACCACCAGGCAATCCGTCTCCGCGATGCCTCCCAGCAGCCGGAGAAAAGCGTCCGGGTCGGCCGTCACCGCCGAAATTTCGTTGTAGTGCCGGATGCGGAAGCAACGGCGGCACAGCGCGTCTTCTTCCCGTTCGAGGACGGCGCGGGGCACGAACCCCGGAAGCTCCTCGTGTTCGCTCTGCAACGCCGCGCCGCAGCCAAAACAACGGCGGGGAGCCGCTTCCCGCGGCTCCCGCATGTCGTCCTTCACCCGCGCCAACTCCCTTCCCCGTCCGGCCACAGCCCTTTCCGGCGCAGCCGGGATCGGGCGATCCGTTCGATGAGCCGGTTCATCTGCGTCGCCAGCCCTTCCTCGCCGGGAGCGATGGGAGAAACCAGAAAAGGAGTAAGTCCGGTCCGGCGCGCGCCCAGCACGTCGGTGACCAGCTGGTCGCCGATCACCGCCACCCGTTCGGGAGGCAGTTCGAGCAGGCGGAGCGCCTGGCGGAATGCCCCGGCCAGCGGCTTGCGCGCCGACGAAATGTACGGCACGCCCAGAGGTTCGGCGATGGCGGACACACGGGCGCGGCGGTTGTTGGAGACGATGACGACGCGGAATCCCCGCTCGCGCACCCCTTCCACCCAGCGCGCCAGTTCCGGTGTGGCCGCGGTGGTGCGGGCGCTCACCAGCGTGTTGTCCAAATCGGCGATGATGCCCAAAAGGCCGAGTTCCCGGAGCATGTTCAGGTCGATTTCGTACACGCTGCGAAAGACGCCTTCCGGCAGGAGATACTTAAACATCCGCAAACGGCTCCCGTTTCCTCCCGGAGTGGGAATGGCAATGATGTCGGATCAAGATAAACAATAGCACAAATCCGGGGGGCGGCGCAAAAAACGGCCCGCCGCAAGCGGCGGGACCGCCTATTTCATCGATTTTCGGAGGTTGCGGATCCGTTCGGCGAACTCCCGGTAATGCTCCTCGCTGCCGGCGACCGGACCGTACAGGGCCGCCTCGAACTGGAGCAGCACCAGATCCAGCTCGCCGCGAAGGTCCCCGACGGCGGCGCCCCATCTGCCGATGGTTTCCCGCATCGTCTCGTGCCGTTCGCGGCGCAATCCCTTGCGCCGCATGAACCGGATGAACCGGTGCATTTCCATCACGATGCGTTCATTTGGCGTCGTGCCGCGATACCGCACCCGGCGCCACAGCGCCGCCAGGCGTTCCCGATGGCGCCATCCGAGCCATGCCGCCAACGCCAGGAGGAGGGTTCCCGCGGCGATGAAAGCCGCGGCCGCGGCGAAGTTTCCGCCGGCCGCTGAAGCTTCGCCGGCCGCTTCGGAGGGGCCGGATACGTCGACGGACACCGGCGCGGTTTCCTCGCTTTCTTCCGTCGCGAGCACCCGAAGCGGCATGGCGAATCCGGCGGTCGGCTCAAAAGGCACCCAGCCGAATCCCTCGAAATACACCTCCGCCCAGGAATGGGCGTCCGCGTTGCGCACGATGTAGGTGCCGGCGCCCACCGGATCGGGGCTGTATTCGCCCATGGACAGCTGCATCAGTTCTTCCGCCACCGGATCGTATCCCGTGGCGTAGCCCTTGACCCAACGGGCCGGCAGACCGATGGAACGGGCCATGACGACGAACGCCGTGGAATAGTAATCGCAGTAACCTTCCCGGATTTCGAACAGAAACGCGTCCGCCACATCCCGGCTGCGCTGCCGGGACAGGTCCGGGGTGTTGGTGTACGGATAGTTTTCCTTCAGATAGGCTTCCAGGAGTTTCGCCCGGTCATAGTCGCTCGCCGCTTCCGCGGTGACTTCCTCCGCCAGTTGCCGCACCCTGTCCGGCAGATCGTCCGGCAGCTGCAGATAGACGGCCAGATCTCCCGGGTCGCCGGCGGGGCGCGCCGTCGTCCGCCTCAGCGCCTCCTCGTCCAGCAACAGCGTTTCCGAAACGATGGAGTAGGTCTGCACCCGCGTCGGACGGGGAAAGACGAGTTCCCACTCTTCCGCGTTCCAGGCCGGCCCCCGCTGCGAGCCGCTGTCCAGCGCCTGCAGCGACACGACGGGTCCCGCGCCGAACAGCACGGGAATCGGTTCATCCCGGACGATGGTGACCGTCTGTTCCACGATTTCCACATTGGCTTTTTCCCGGGATTGCGGCACGGGAAGGGGGATGCCTCCCGATTCTCCCGGCAGGCCTACGCGCAGGAGTTCGGGTTCCGGCGCATCCACCCATCCCCTTCCGGTGTAAACCGCCTTGGTTTCCCCGCGCCAGTAGCTCCGGTGGGTCGTGGTGATCTCCATGACCGGGGAGAAGTCGTATTCGAACGTCCCGCCGATTTCCGCGTCATTGCGGCTGTAACCCGACAGGGAGCTGGCGGCCGGCAGGAACAGGGGATTCGCCAGCACGCCGGCTTCCCCGTTGAAGGTGGGCACTTCGCGCCCCTGGGCGATGAGAAACAGGGTATACGGGTCTTCCAGCAGCGCCGGCGCCCGCGGCATGGAGGTGCCAAAAAGCAGCACGAGACCGATCACCGCTCCGGCCTGCAGTATCAGTTCCAGGGGCCGCTCGGCAAGCGCTTTCCAGCTGTCGAAATGGCGGTCGCGCAGCTGGCGGAGATGGAGCAGCACCAGCCAGACGAGGCCGATTCCCACCGTGGCGGCGATGTTGGGCCAAAGAAGGAGAGGGAAGAACGAATCAAGGGCGGCCATCAGCGCCACGGACAGCATGACGACGGCCAGCACATGGCGCCTCCCCGTCGCCCAGTAAGCGACCAGCCGGGCAGACAGAAGCACCGCCAGGGCGATGGGAACGTACGGCATAAGCTGGATGCCGTGCGCCTGCGCGAACGCGGCGATCTCTTGCCAGCGGCGCCAGGTCTCGGGCCAGCCGAGCCACTCAAACGGGGTGTGAACGACCGTGGCCCAGACAACGGCGATCGTCTGGAGGACGAAGCGCAGCGCGGCAAGCCGTCCGATCGCGAGTTCCGTCACGGCGGCCGCCCAGATTCCGGCGTAAACGATTTCAAAGGTTTCTTGACACCAGTAATCCTTGAAAATCGCCGTCACTTGAAGCGCGATGAGCAGCGCCAGCAGGCGAGGCAAGCGGTCGAGGGCGGCGTTCCAGATCCGCAGGTCCCGGTCGGGCCGGCGAAACATCGCGGCCCCCGATCCGCGAAGCGGGTTCCAGGCGGTGTCGACGGTGCGGTTCATGCGGTTTCCACCCCCGGCATCCGCGTCAAATCCTCAAGCCGCGCAATGGAGAAAAAGGGCCATCCGCGCGCTTCAAATGACCGTTCCCACGCCGCCAGGGCCTTGGCTTCTTCCCCGCGCGGCTGCGTTTCCCGGATGTGAATGTGGCAGGGAACCATCCGCCGGGCGGCCAGGATGTCCAGCGACCCGATCGCCTCGGGGGAAGCCGCCGGGCTGACGATGACGCAAAACACACCCGGCTCGTAGCGCTCCGCCGCCGCCGTCGCCAGGGCCGCCAGCGGTTCGCGGCCGTCGGCTTCCACGTCGATCAGGTGATCCAGCAGATCTT
Organism: Paenibacillaceae bacterium ZCTH02-B3; assembly: GCA_002159065.1. Classification (GTDB taxonomy): domain Bacteria; phylum Bacillota; class Bacilli; order Paenibacillales; family Paenibacillaceae; genus ZCTH02-B3. Next base: position 22,794 of record LZRV01000144.1, read on the forward strand.
CCCGCGATACCGGCGTCCGCTGCCCGCCGAACAGGACGGGACCGCCCCGGCCGATGGACACGAATCCCACCGGCATGCCGCGCTTCAGACCCAGATCCAGCACCGACGCCGCCGCCGAGACGGCCAGCTCGAATCCTTCCGCCGTCCGGTAGGCGGACGACTGGCGGTCGAGCAGCACGACCAGTCGCGGCAGCGATTCCCGTTCGAATTCCTTCGACTTCCATTCGCCGGTCCGGGCGGTGGCGTTCCAATGGATGCGGGACAGGCGGTCGCCGTGGATGTATTCGCGCACGCCGTCGATCTGCGTCGTCTCCCGCGCCCAGAGGGCCGACGTCGTGCGCTGGTAGACGCCGGTACGGGCCATGCGCACCGGCGACCATTCCCTGAGGTCGACGGTGCGGGGCAGCACCTTGACGGTCATCGGGATGTCGCAGGAGCCCCGGTGTTCGAACAGGCCGAACACGTCGCGGGTGGAGACCACCGTCGGCAGGAACCGGTAGGTTCCGCGCCGCAGGGGCGCCGTCACGTACTCCACCACCCCCCGCCGGCGGTAATCCGGCACGCAGGAAAGTTCGTACTCCCGCACTTCGCCTCCCGATTCGCGGACAATCTTTTCCCGCACGATCAGATACGGCAGCGGCCAGTACCCGGGCACCTGGATTTTCAGCCTGACGTGCAGCCGGGCGCCGGCCACAAGCCTCGGATTGGCCGCGAATTCCCCTTCCAGCGTCCGTTCCGCCTGCACGCGGGTTACGCCGCTCCATCGTCCCAGCAGCAAATAAACGGCCAGGCCGTTCAGCATCGCGAACAGCATCAGCGACGTCTTGCCGCCCTGCATCAGGAGATACAAAAGCGAAGCCGCATACAGGCCCGCACCCAGCCACAGCCGGCGCGGCCTGGACCGAAGCCGGCTCATGTCAACGCTCCGATCCGACCGGCACCGGGAGGCGGTGCATCAGCTCATCCAGCACCGCCCGCGGCGTCAGGCCGTTCATTCTCGCTTCGGCGCGCAGATGCATGCGGTGGCCGAGCACCAGCGGCGCCAGCGCCTTGACGTCATCGGGGATGACGTAATTGCGCCCGGCGAGGAGCGCCCGCGCCCGCACCGCGGCGGACAGCGCCACCGCCGCCCGCGGGCTGGCCCCCAGCAGGACGGCGGGATGGGTCCGCGATTCCCGGATCAGCCGAAGCAGGTAGTCGGCGACGTCGTCCTCGATATGTACCTGGGACGCCAGCTCCTGCATCCGGATGACGTCGTCCAGGGAAGCCACCGGCTCCAGGGCGTCCGCGGAGCGCTCCGCGGCCGGTTCCAGCACGAGCCGCTTTTCCGACGCCTCGTCCGGATAGCCCAGGGAAATTTTGAGCAGAAACCGGTCCAGCTGCGCTTCGGGCAGGCTGTAGGTTCCCTCGAATTCGATGGGATTCTGCGTGGCAAACAGCATGAACGGGACGGGCAGCGGATGGGATTCGCCGTCCACCGTCACATGCCTTTCTTCCATGGCTTCCAGCAGGGCCGATTGCGTCTTGGTGGTCGCCCGGTTGATCTCGTCGACCAGCACCAAATTGGCCATGATGGGACCGGGACGGAACCGGAATTGCTCTTCCTTCGGATGGTAGATGCTCACGCCGGTGATATCGGTCGGGAGCAGATCGGGGTTGCACTGGATGCGGTGGTAGGCGCCGCCGATCGATCTGGCGAGGGATTTGACCAGCAGCGTCTTGCCGGTGCCCGGCACGTCCTCGATGAGGACGTGTCCGCCGGCCACCAGCGCGATGAGGAGCCAGTCGATGACGTCCCGCTTGCCGTAAATGCACGCTTCCATGTTGCTGCGGATCCGATTGGCCGCTTGCACCGCCGTTTGCGTGTCCATTCGTCTCATCCTCTCCCGTCCCGCAATCCGTTCCCGCCAGGCGGAGCGGTTTCCATACTGTCATGTGGAAATATTATACCTGAACGAGCAAAGCCTCGTAAATTTGAGAATCCCACAAAAAACCCGGCAATTCCGCCAAAACCGCTTTGGCCGCGATTTCCCGCATCCCCCCGAAAAATGATAAACGGACGATCGGGACATCCGGTTTGACCTTTTGTCCCGACCGTCCGTCCTGGCCGGTTCCGGCCGCGTCATCCCTTCGGCCGCACGAACAGGGCCGCGATGAACGAGAAAATGATCGCCGCGGAGATGCCCGCGCTGGTCACTTCGAAAATGCCGGTGATGACGCCGATCCATCCGTCCCGCTCCAGCTCCGTGAGCGCGCCGTGCACCAGGGCGTTGCCGAAGCTGGTGATGGGCACGGTGGCGCCGGCGCCCGCGAATTCGATGAGGGGGTCGTACCATCCGATGCCGTCCACGATCGCCCCCAGGACCACCAGGGTGGTCATGGCATGGGCGGGCGTCAGCCTGGCGACGTCGAACAGCAGCTGACCGAGCACGCAGATGCCCCCGCCGACCAGAAATGCCCAGACGTACTGCAGCCACGCGTCCATGCGCACTTCCTCCCTTCGGTTTCCCGTCGGTGCCGTTCGTTCCCGCTCACCTCATTATTTGTCCGTTCGGCGAACTTTATGAATCAGGCCCCGTTGCACGCACAAATGGGTTTTCGCCCACATAAAATGTAGGGACGCCGCCGCGGCGGTTTTTCCGAAAGCCACAGCCCGGCGGCGCGCCGTTTCCCGGGAGGTGTTCCCCAGTGTCCGGCCTGTTTGCGGCGGCGGTCCTGTTCCTCAAGCAGCTGTCCACCCTGGTATCCTACGTGAAAAACAACGCGTTTCCGCAGCCACTCAGCGAAGAGGAAGAAGCGATGCACCTTAAGCGGATGATGGAAGGCGACCAGGATTCGCGCAACGTCCTGATCGAGCACAACCTTCGCCTGGTTGCGCACATCGTCAAAAAGTTTGACAATACGGGAGAGGACCTGGAAGACCTCATTTCCATCGGCACCATCGGCCTCATCAAAGCCATCGAGAGCTACTCCCCCGGCAAGGGAACGAAACTGGCCACCTACGCGGCCCGCTGCATCGAGAACGAAATCCTGATGTACCTCCGCTCCCTCCGCAAGACCCGCAAGGACGTGTCGCTGCACGACCCGATCGGCCAGGACAAGGAAGGCAACGAAATCACCCTGTCCGACATCCTCGGCACGGAACCGGACGAAGTGGTGGACAAGGTGCAGCTGAAGATCGAGAAAAGCAAGATCTACGAAAACATGGACATTCTGGACGAGCGCGAGCAGGAAGTCATCCGCGGCCGGTTCGGCCTGGACGGGGGCGGCGGCGAACGGACGCAGCGGGAAATCGCGCGGGAACTGGGCATATCCCGATCCTACGTGTCGCGCATCGAGAAGCGCGCCCTGATGAAGCTGTACCACGAATTTTACAAATCGAAAAAATGATCCGGATGCTTTCCCGCCCTGCCAAAAACCGCCCGGGCAAAAATCCGTAAGAAACCGGCGGCGACGGTTGCTTCCGGAAGAACGGCTTTCTTATAATAACGGAGAAAGATTTTGCGCGCCGGTTTGCCGAAGCCGCAGGCCGGACGCGGCAACCGGAACGGATCGGGGTGTTTTCGTGACCGTCATCGTCTATGACCTGGAAATGTCCGTGCGCCGCAAGAAGGAACAGGTGGCGGAAATCATCGAGTTCGGCGCCGTGAAAGTCGTTGTCCGGAACGGGCGGCCGGAGGCGGCGGATACCTTTCAGACGTTCGTCCGGCCGGTGGTATCCCCACGGCTGACCGAAGACACCACCCTTTTCACCGGCATCCGGCAGGAACAGGTGGAGAACGCGCCGATCCTGGCGGAAGCCATCCGCCGGTTTACGGACTGGATCGGCACGACCGAATATTACCTTTGCTCCTGGGGGCCGGACGACCGCCGGCAGCTGATCGCGGAATGCAAGCGTCACGGCATTCCGCTGGATTGGATGATCAACCACAACGACCTGCAGCGGCTGCTGTCCAAGGAGCTCAGGCTGGAGAAGCACCAGCAGATCGGCCTCATGAATGCCCTCGAGATGCTGGGGATTCCGTTTACGGGTTCGCATCACCGGGCCCTGGACGACGCGATCAACACCGCGCGGATTCTGCTGAAGATGTACGACCGGCTGCAGCTGAAGAAAAACCGCCTGTCGGAGTACGCGGACCCGGAATCCGAAGTGGTTTACAGCACCGGCCATTTCGCCAATCAGCCTTTCGCCGGACTTTCCGCCCTGCTGGCCGAGAGGGACTGAAGCGAAAGCGCGGACAAGCCCTGTAATCCGGCGGTGCTCACGGGAGTGTCAGGCCGGGGCAATCGCCGGCGGTCCGGACCCGCGGGGCCGTCCCGGATGAGGGCCCGGCGGTAGCCAATCTGTCGAACCGTGTGGTAAACTTTGAACATGCGGATTTTTACGGCTCACCAAAATAAGCGGACATCCTGGAAACGGAGGAACCCCACATGGCCCGCAAAATGCGCTCGGACATGATCAAGAAAGGCTTCGACCGCGCGCCCCACCGCAGCCTGCTCCGCGCGGCGGGCGTCCGGGAGGAAGACTTTGACAAACCGTTCATCGCCGTGGTCAATTCCTACGTGGACATCGTTCCCGGTCACGTGCACCTGCAGGAATTCGGGCAGTTGGTGAAGGAAGCGATCCGCGAAGCCGGCGGCGTGCCGTTCGAATTCAACACCATCGGCGTGGACGACGGCATCGCCATGGGCCACATCGGCATGCGCTACTCCCTTGCGAGCCGCGAACTCATCGCCGACTGCGTGGAGACGATGATCAACGCCCACTGGTTCGACGGCATGGTGTGCATCCCCAACTGCGACAAGATCACGCCCGGCATGATGATGGCCGCCCTGCGCGTCAACATCCCGACCATCTTCGTCAGCGGCGGTCCGATGAAAGCGGGCGTCATGCCCGACGGACGCAAGGTCTCCCTCACCAGCGTGTTCGAGGGGGTCGGCGCCCTCCAGGCGGGCACGATCGACGAGAAGACGCTGCTCGAACTCGAGCGGTACGGATGCCCGTCCTGCGGCTCCTGCTCCGGCATGTTCACGGCCAACTCGATGAACTGCCTGGCCGAAGCCCTCGGCCTCGCCCTGCCCGGCAACGGCACCATCCTGGCCGTGGATCCGGCGCGAAAAGAGTTCGTGCGCCAATCCGCCAGGCAGCTCATGAAGCTCATCGAAATGGACCTCAAGCCGCGGGACATCGTGACGGAGAAGGCCATCGACAACGCCTTCGCCCTCGACATGGCCATGGGCGGATCGACCAACACGGTGCTGCACACCCTGGCCATCGCCCATGAGGCGGGCATCGACTACCCGCTGGAGCGGATCAACGAAGTGGCCAACCGGGTGCCGCACCTGGCCAAGCTGGCGCCGGCGTCGGACGTCCATATCGAGGACCTGCACGAAGCGGGAGGCGTCAGCGCCATCCTGAACGAGCTCCTGAAAAAACCGGGCGCCCTGCACGGCGACTGCGTCACCGTCACCGGCAAGACGCTCCGGGAAAACGTGGAAGGCTGCGAGATCAAAAATCGCAACGTCATCCGGCCGCTGGACAATCCTTACAGCGAAAAAGGCGGCCTGGCGGTCCTGTTCGGGAATCTGGCGCCGAACGGCGCGATCATCAAGGTGGGCGCGGTGGACCCCTCCGTCGGCGGTTATCACCGGGGGCCGGCCATCTGCTTCGATTCCCAGGACGAAGCCCTCGCGGGCATTGCGAACGGCAAGGTGAAGGAAGGCCATGTGGTCGTCATCCGCTACGAAGGGCCGAAGGGCGGCCCCGGCATGCCGGAAATGCTCTCCCCGACGTCGATGATCGTCGGCATGGGCCTGGGCGCCAAGGTCGGGCTCATTACCGACGGGCGCTTCTCCGGCGCCACCCGCGGGATCTGCATCGGCCACATTTCGCCGGAAGCCGCGGAAGGCGGTCCGATCGCCTTCGTCCAGGACGGAGACATGATCGAGCTTGACCTGAACAACCGCAAAATCACCCTTGAGGTGAGCGACGAAGAGCTCGAGCGGCGCCGGGCGAACTGGAAAGGCTTCGAGCCCAAGGTCAAGAGCGGATATCTTGCGCGCTACTCCATGCTGGTCACGTCCGCCAGCACCGGCGGCGTCATGAAAATCTGAAAAAGCGATCCCCGGGATCGTCACAGGGACGCGGTTTCCGTTTCCGCCGGCTCCGGGTCTGCGGCAGACCCGGGACCGGCGGTTTGTTGTTTCAGCGCCCGGCGGGCGGAACGGACCGGTCCGTTTTTCCATTTCAGCAGTTCTTCGACAGGCATGAACACGATTTTCGGCTCCAGCTTGAACCGCTCCGTGCGCCGTGCGCCTTTGGAACGGAAAACCGCGATCAAGAGGTGCTGATAGAAACCGAACAACCGTCGGGCCCATCCGCTCTCCAGGTCAAACACCCTGAATCCGAGGGCCTCCGTTCCTTTGTGGATGAGCGTGATCCCGAACACGCCGCGGATGCTTTCCCGGTCCGGCATCCTTTCGTATTCCGCGGCCAGTTGGGGCAGCATCTCTTCCCCCACGCGGATGAGACGAAGGGCCGTGTGGATCTCCGATTTGGACGCCGCGCTCAGCCTGAACAGCATCCGGTTGTCGAAATGCATCTCGATCACCTTGTCGCCCCGCCTGAGCACACCGCCGTTTTCCAGCGGCAAATCCCGCCCCATGTACCGCGTGATCCGGTAATGGAACGAGGAACCGTCGCCCAGCGGGCGAAGACGGAAGATCAGGTGATACAGCTTTTCCCACACCATCCAGACCGCCACCAGCAGCCGTTTGCCGATGCCGACACCCGCCGGAGGCTTGCCTTCCTTTTCGGCTCCCGGCCTGGACGCGCGTTTTTTCTTGTTCGCTTCCGTCAACGCGATCATCTCCTCCATGTTGACAAAGCGATATCCCAGGCGGGCGGCGTCGTCCATGAGCTTCTCCAGCGCCAGCAGCATGTTGGCCGGCGCCTCTTCGTCCGCGCCGAAGGTGTCCCCCCGGTCGTGGAGCAGAAACACCTGGCCCGGCTTCAGCTTTTTCCGCATCCGGGCGTACAGCCGGTCCGGTCCGACCCTGCGCCGCCAGTCCCCGAACATGGACGTCCAGAGGACGATTTGCAGTTTTCCCGTGATCGCGAAGTCGAATACGTTTACAATGCCCCAGGGCGGACGATAATACTTCGGGGTTTCTCCCGTAATGGATTCAATGACGGCGCACGTGCGTTGCACCTGCCGTCTGACCGTGCGCGGCCGGAGAAACCAGTTGGGCAGGTGGACATAATTATGGATGCCGACCACGTGGCCTTCTTCGTGCATCCGCCGGATCAGCTCCGGGTGGCGTTCCGCGTGGGCGCCCACCACGAAAAACGTCGCCTTCGCCCCGTAGCGCTTCAACAGATCCAGCAGCCGGGGCGTGTAGACCGGATCCGGCCCGTCGTCAAAGGTCAGCGCGATTTCCCGCTCCGCCAGCCCTTTCCGGAACGCGCGGAACCCGAACAGGCGGCTCACCAGAGCCGGCAAAAAGGCATAAAGGGTAAAAAAATAAAAGCCCCACACCAGAAATTTTTCCATGCCTTCCTCCGCGAAAATCGCCGCGTACCCGCGGTCGCGGCTGTCGTTTTTCGCCTGCGGAATCTATTTTAGCACAGCCCGTAAAAATTGGGGACGTGCGTTTCAGCCGCACGGGTGGTTTTGCCGGCGTCCGATCATGTAACATGGTACCATGAAGAAGATTCCGCACGGAGTGAAGGAGGACGGCAGCCGTCTATGATCGAATGGTACAAAAAATATTGGCGCACCGCCTTCGACATCGCGGTGCTGGCGTTTACGGTCTGGCTGGTGATGTACGTCTTCAGCTTCCTGTACCGGATCGCCGCGCCGGTGTTTCTGTCCTTTCTCGTTTTTCTGATCATCGAACCGCCGGCCCGACGCCTGCACCGTCTGGGGATGCGCAAGTCCGTCGCATCGGCGGTGAGCACGCTGATGTTCATTCTTGTCATCCTGGCCGTGCTCGTGGGAATCGGCTACATTTTCGCCTGGCAGATCGGCGAGTTGCAAAAAAGCCTCCCTGGCATCCAGGCAACCGTGCAGGAAAAGGCGGCTTCCCTGACGGCGGTCTTGCAGGAACGCCTGGAAACGCTGGACCCGGCGCTCACCGATAAAGTGAACGAAGCGATCGCCTACGTGACCGCGTTGTTCAGCCGGCTGGCGGCGACCTTTTTGAACTGGTTCGTGAGCCTTTTCTCGTCGCTGTCCACCTTCATTGTCCAATTCGTCATCGCCATCGTCCTGGCCTATTTTCTCAGCGTGGAAATCGATTCCTGGAAAAAAATCGCCTCCGAGCGGTCGCCAAAATCGCTGCAGAGGGCGTTTGCCTTTCTGCGGGAGCACGTGTTCCGGGGCATCGCCGCGTATCTCAAGGCGCAGGCGACGCTCATCGGGATCACGTTCGCGATCATTCTGGCCGTCCTGTCGGCTCTCGGCATTCCCAACGCGCTGGCCATCGCGGTGATCGCCGGCATCCTCGACGTGCTGCCGCTGCTCGGGATCGGCACGCTGTTCGTGCCCTGGATCGGGTATCTGTTTCTGACAGGGGAGACCTCCCTCGCCCTTTGGCTGACCGGCCTGTTCGTCGTCGTCTCCGGCGTGCGGCAAATCCTCGAACCCCGCATCACCGGCCAAAAAATCGGCGTTTCCGCCTTCACCATGCTGTCGTTCATGATCATTTCCCTGTCGCTGTTCGGCGTGGTGGGGCTGGTGCTGGCTCCCGTCCTTGTCATCCTGCTCAAGGCGTGCTACGAACACGGCTATCTGCACCGCTGGATCCGTTTTCCGAAGGAGGATTTTGCGGTCTCCCCGTTCCAGCCGACGGACGCTTCCGCTTCCGGGAACGGAGACGCCCGGCGGGAATAAAGCGCGTGTCACAATCAAAACGAATGTTCGCCAAGCAGTTCGGCCATGAGATCGCCGAACACCTGAACGGCGCGGTTTCTCAGTCCGGCCGGCTGATCCTCGATGAGCACCGCCGCCGCGTAACGCGGGCGGGTGAGCGGCCCGTATCCGACGAACCAGTGGTGGTGGCGCGGCGGACCGGAAAGACCGGTTTCCGCCGTGCCCGATTTGCCCGCGACCTTCCCCCCGAGACGGGCCACCGCTTCCGATGCGGTCCCTTCGGCGACCACCGATTCCATGGCGTCGAGGAGGAAGAGGGCGGTTTCCCGGCGGATGGCGCCCTTGGGGGAAGGCGCGGTTTGAATGGGAAGACGCGTGAGCAGCCGGCCGTCCGCAAAGCGGATTTCACTGACGAGGCGGGGCGCCCGCACCTTGCCGCCGTTCAGCAGGGTGACGACCAGGTTGGCCGCCTGCAGCGGCGTCACGCGCACGTCCCGCTGGCCGATTCCCGCGCCCGTCCGCACCCCGCCGTCCTTCCCGTCGTCCGGCGACGCGAACACGGCCCCCGCCTCTTCCTCCGGGAGCAGCCGCAACGGACGGCCGTCGACAAAACGCTCCGTATGCCAGCCGACCCGCCGCGCGAGGCCGAGCCTTTCCGCCGTATCCTCCAGCGCCCGCCCGTCCATCCGCTCCGCCATGGCGGCGAACGCCACATTGCACGATTGGGCGTAAGCCTGTTTGGCATCCAGAACGCCGTGCCCTTCCCTCTTCCAGCACTTTAGTCCGTAACGCCCGTAACGGCCGTCGCAGCGAAACCGCTCGCCTTTCCGCGCCGCTCCCGTCTCCAGCGCGGCGGCCAGCGTCACCGTCTTGAACACCGACCCCGGCGGATAACCGGTGAGGGCGTGGTTGCGTGCGTCCGTCCCGGGCTTTCCGATGCGGCTTGGATCGAAGATGGGGCGCGACACCATCGCCAGGATGTCGGCGTTTGCCGCATCCAGCACGACCACCGCGCCCGCCCGGACGCCCGCCCGGTCCAGAGCCCGTTCCGCAGCCCGCTGCACACGCCGGTCGATGGTGGTTCGCACCATCAGAGGAAACGTGCCGCCCCCGGGTCGCACCAGGCGCAGGCCGAGGCCGGCCATGTCCCTGCCGCCCGCGGTGCGGTGACGGACGGCCAGGGTCGGTCCCGCGCCGTGCAGGAAACGGTCAAGGGACCTTTCCAGCCCGGAACCGCCCATCGGTTCCCACGGAGCCAGCCGTCGGCGTCCGATCCTGCCGCCGTACAGGGCGGCCATCCGCTCCGGGTCCTGGGAAACATAGCCGATGGCGTGCAGCGGTTCCAGGTCGGCGGCGTACCGCCGGACGAAGGGGAGCGCGTACACGCCCGGAAGGGCCAGCCTTCGAATGGCCTCCGCCTGCGCCCCGGTCAGGGCCTGCGGACGGCCGACCGCGCCGTCGCCGGACCAGAAGGCCGGCCCGCGCAGAGACTGGAGCCAGCCGGCCAGGCGTTCCGGTTCCGTCCCGAGCGCTTCGGCGAGGCGCCCCAGCGCTTCCCTTTCCAGCCTGCGGCCCGACACGGCGCGGGGAAACACCGCCATCCCCTGCGCCGGAACTCCCGTAAGCGGCCTCCCTTCCCGATCGAGAAAACGCCCCCGGCCGGTGTCGAGCACGAGGGCGTCGACCCGCTGCCTCACCGCCGCCGAAGCCCATGCCGTCCCGGCGCCGCGGCTTTCCGCCGGGCCAAGCTGCAGCCAGAGCAGGCGGGCAAGCAGGACGGCAAAACCCGCGGCAATCGCCACTAGCAGCAAAAAAAGCCGCCTGAGCCGGACGATCTCGCCCAAAGCGGCATCCCCCTCCGCACGATGGTTTTTCGCTCATGGCTTCGCATTTTTCCATTCTTTCCAGCCGGGCGAAAAACCAACCGCAGCGGCCGGGCGATTTCCCGTTGTTCATGATGATTGGCCTGCGCCGGCGCAGGCCATTCGCGTCGTGTTCGTTCGTCAGTTGATCGTGAACTTGGACAGCGACTCCCGAAGCCCGCGTGAAGCCGCTTCCAAACGGCTCGAAAGCCGGACCAGCTCGTCCGACACGTTTTGCTGCTCGTGGCTGAGGGAAGCGACTTCCTCGGAGGTGGCCGAAGACTCTTCCGCCACCGCGCTGACGTTGGTCATGGCCAGGTTGAGGGCGTGCTGCGCCTCTTCCAGGCGCCCCACCGCCGCCGTTGCCTGCTCCAGCCGCTGCACGAAATCGTTCATGCGCACCCGCACGTCGGCGAAGATCTCGGTTGCTTCGCGCACGGACGCGATCTGCTCCTGGAACAGCGGATTCGCTTCGGCCATGACGCCGACGGTCTCGTCGATTTCCCGCTGGATGTTCTCCACGATTTCCCCCACGACCCCGATGGATTGCCGCGATTGGTCGGCCAGCTTGCGGATCTCGTCGGCGACCACCGCGAATCCCTTGCCCGCCGCGCCGGCGCGGGCCGCCTCGATGGTGGCGTTGAGGGACAAGATGTTGGTCTGTTTCGTAATGTTGTTCAGCACCTCGAGGATCTGGCGGATCGAACCCGTGCTTTCCTTGAGTTTCTCCACCCTGGCCGTCATCGAGCGGGTCATTTCTTCGGTGCGGGCGGTCTTGGTGAGCAGTTCCGCCATGTACTCCGCTCCCCGCCGGCCCGAGTCCTCCACGATGGCGGCGGCCTGGCCCATTTCCTCGTTCTCCCGGATGACCGCCTGCACCTGCCCGCCGATGTGCGCGGTCATTTCGGTGCCCCGCTCGGATTCCGTCGCCAGGTTGGTCGCCCCTTTGGCGATTTCCTCGGTAGCGACGGCGATTTCTTTGGCGGACGCCGCCGTCTTGCGGGACGCCTCCGCAAGCTCCGCGGCGGTGTCCAGCACCTCGTCCGCGATCCGGTTGGTCTGCCGCACGAGCTCCGTGATCTGTTCCATCATCCGGTTGAAGCTCTCCGACACCTGGCCGATTTCATCCCGCTGCCGGATGCTGCTGCGAACGGTGAGGTTGCCCTTCTCGCCCTCGTTCATCAGCCGGCGCAGCCTGCGCAGGGGACGGCCGACCATCCACATGACCAGGAAACCGATGCCCGCCGCGATCAGAATCGAAACGACGGTCACCAGAACCGTCACATTGCGGATGCTGGCCACATCCTTGACCAGCTCGGCCACGGGAACGTTCGATACGAGCAGCCAGCCGTTCAGGGACAACTCCCCCGCGACGGCCAGCATGGATTCGCCGTCGATTTCCAGCGTGGCGGAGCTGCCGGCTTCCGGAATTTCGTATGTATAATCCGTTCCGACCTCTTCCGGTTCCGTGGAATACACCACGCGATATCCGGATTCCAGGGGCGCGACCAGCCGGGTCACGCTGCCTTCGCCTGTAGAAACGCCCAGGAGCAGGGTCTCCAGAACGTCTGCGAAAATTTCAACGGCGAGATAGGCCGGCGTGCCGGTAAACACGGAAACGGCACGGGTGACGGCAATGGTGGGGCGCTCATATTCCTGTGTGAGCCCGTTCATCATGGTGGGCACCCACATCACCCTGCCGCCCAAATCCAGCACTTGCTGGACGAACGGCAGATCCCACATGGCCGCCCGGTCGGGCGTGCGGTTGAGGGTCGTCGACGCGATCACCGGTACGCTGTCGTCGGCCGAAACGATGTACAGCCCCGCCACCCTTTCGTCGCTGAGGCGCTGGGCGTTGAACAGATTGACGATATCGCGCTGGGCCACATAACGGTCGTAATCCGTGGCCGATGGCGCAAAAGCCATGTTCAGCGCGTTGATAAAGTCCTGGTTGGAAATCAGCTGCATGGTCTGCTGTTCGTAGCTTTGCAGCAGCTGATCGATGCGCGCCGCGGCCTGCTGGGCCGTGGCCATGTTGGAATCCGCCACCTTCCGGCGGATGATCGTTTCCGATTGGTCAAGGGAAAACAATCCGAGGGAAACGACGCACAACAGAAAGCCCGCGAAGATGACCAGGAACAGTTTCACGCCGACGAAGCGCAAGGGATTGAAGCCGAGCCCCGCCGGCAAAAGCCTTTTGCCCGTCGTGCCCATCCGTCCGCTCCTCCCGAAGGAAAATTTTCCAAAAGGCTTATGTCTTAATTATATCGGAAAAGAGCTAAAAAAAATAAAAATAATAAAAAAAAATTCAAACAATGATAGAGATAGACGCCGGATAAAAAAAGATCCCCGCCGGCGGGCGCGGAAACCTCCGTTCCCGCCGGCGGGGCGCGGTGCTATTGCCCCTGCTGCTGCTGTTGCTGCAGCTTCCGGGCGTTTTCCTCGCTGGTCCGGATGTTCCGGTTGTGCTGGCTGAGGGTCGACGCAAACAGGTGCTCGCCGGAACCGTCTTTTTTCGTGACGTAATACAGATAGTCGGTCTCCGCCGGATAAAGGGCCGCTTCGATGGATTTGAGGCCGGGCGCGGCGATGGGCCCTGGCGGAAGTCCCTTGTGCTGATAGGTGTTGTACGGGCTGTCCACCTTGAGGTCCTCTTCCAGCAGCCTTTCCTTGGGCTCGTCCAGCACATACTGGATCGTCGCGTCGATTTGCAGCGGCATCCCTTTCTCCAGCCGGTTGGCGATGACGCTGGAAACGAGGGGCCGCTCCTCGTCAACGGCCACTTCGCGTTCGATCAGCGAGGCGATGGTCAGCAATTCATGAAGCGTAAGTCCCCGCTCTTCCATCGTCTCCAGCCAGTCTTCCGGCAGGCTGCCGAGCTTGCGGTCCAGTTCCGCCAGCATGCGCCGGATGATGTCCTCCGCCGTGCTGCCGGTCCGCATTTCATAGGTGTCCGGAAACAGATACCCCTCCAGCGGCTCGATGATGCCGGCGTCCGCCGGAATGGCCCGCACCCATCCGAATTCGGCGAAGCGGGAAAGGTCCCTTGCCGCCCGCAAAAATTCGTCTTTGCCGACCGCGCCGGCCTTCTCCAGCCGGTCCGCCATCTGCCGGATCGTAAGCCCTTCCGGAATCGTGAAGCGGAACGTGGCGGGCGCCACCGTCTCCCCTGCGTTGAGCTTGCGGACGATTTCCTCGCGGCTTGTCCCGGGCGCAAATTCGTAAATGCCCGCCTGAAACCGGCTGCCTTCGCCCGTCCACTTCAGCCAGGCGGCAAACAGCCAGGCGTCGCGGATCAAACCGTGCCGTTCCAAAAGCTCGGCCACCTGCTGGGCGCGCATGCCCCTTTCCACCGTCACCCGCACCGGCGCGTCGCCGGGAGCCGGCGGCCGCAGCCCGTTCCAGACGTAATACAGGACGCCCGCCGCCGAAAACAGCACCAGTCCCAGGGCGATGAAAAAGGACCACATCACGGGATGCCAGTTTTTCTTCTTCCGCCGGGCCTTGGGGGGAGTCTCCCCGTCTCCCGCCGGCGCGCGGACAGCCGGCGCGTCCGCGTGACGATCGATGTCCAACGTCTTCCCTCCCGAAACCATGGGAACCGAAACATGCGGCAATCGGAAAAGAGCGGTTGCCCGCTCTTTTACGGATCGATCCGTTTTGGGGCGGATTCCGCGCGGGCCGGTCCGGTTCCCCGGATCCGGTTCCGAGGGTCCGGTTCCCCGTCTTTCCCGCTTACGGAACTTCGTCCCCGCCGAACATGAGATCGTCGTACGCCTCTGCCACGCTTTCCCATTCCCCGTCGTCTTCCACGGTTTCCAGCTGCGGCTCCCCGCCGGGCGACTCCACGATCCGCATGACTTCAATTTCGTCATCCCGCATCATGGCTTCCGTCTGCAGGATGGCGTACCGGCGGCCGCCCACGGTCAGTTCCGCCAGCAGGCGGTACGTCTCCGCGTCCTTGCCGTCCTCGGTGAGCGTCACCCATTCTCCGAACCGCTCGCGCAGGTTCTCCATCGCTTGCGACCCTCCGTCAACGGTCCGGCGCGGCGTCGGCTTCCGCTTCCGGTTCGTCCAGTTCTTCCATCAGCGTGTTGAACGTTTCCTCGACGATATCCCATTCTTCCTCGTCCTCGATGGGATACAGCCGCAGCTCGTCGCCGTCGTCTTCCTCGTAGCGGAACGCGTAGACTTCCTGCTCCTCTTCGGCGTCCGGGTCCTCGTCGGCCGGAACCACCATCAGGTACTTGCGGCCCGTGCCGTCGTCCAGCTCGAAGCGCATGATCACCTCGAAGGCTTCCTCGTTGCCTTCGTCGTCCGGAATGTAGATGATCTCCGCTTCGTCCCGCACGCGGACGTCATCGCTCATGGTTTTCCCCCCGTTTCCCCCGGGAATCGAGATAGTGCTGCAACATGACCGCCGCCGCCAGCCGGTCCACGACCTGTTTCCGCCTGCGCCGGCTCATCCCCGCCTCAATCAGGGTGCGTTCGGCGGTGACGGTCGTCAGCCTTTCATCCCATAACTCAACGGGCACGTTTAGTGTTTGCCGCAGCCGCTCGGCAAATGCCATGCATTTTTCGGCACCGGGGCCGAGGGTTCCGTCCATGTTGACGGGCAGTCCCACCACGATGACATCCGCCTGGTACCGCTGTGCAAGCTCGGCGATGCGCCGGAATTCCCCGCCGTTTCCCGTCCGCTCCACGGTGCCGACAGGGCTGGCGGTCCAGCCCATTTCGTCGCTGACGGCCACGCCGATCCGGCGTTCGCCGACATCCAGCCCGAGCGCCCGCATGGTCAGCGCTGCCTTTCCAGATAAAAGCGCACCAGTTCCTCGATGAGCTCGTCGCGCTCCTTCTTGCGGATCAGGCTGCGGGCGTTCCTGTGCCGGGGTATGTAGGCGGGATCGCCCGACAGCAGATAACCGACGATCTGGTTGATCGGATGGTATTCCTTTTCCACCAGCGCGTCGTACACCGTCAGGAGGATTTCCCGGGCCGAAATTTCCTCGTGTTCGGCCTCGAGGTTGAACTTGACGGTTTCGTCCATGGCGCTGTGGTTCGCATCATCCGAAGGGATCACCGACGGCACCTCGCTTTCCGCCTTCGCCAGCGGTCTCGTCCAGCCTTGTCGCCATCCCCATCATAACATATTCCGATTGAAGCGGAAAATCCGCAGGAAAACGCGCGGAAATTCAGCCTCCCAGCTGCGCCGCCGCCAGCCGTTCCGCTTCCCGCAGCGCGTCATCCAGCCGCGACGGGTCCTTGCCGCCCGCCTGGGCCATGTCCGGCCGTCCGCCGCCGCCTCCGCCGCACATGGCGGCCAGCTCCTTGATTAGCTTGCCCGCATGGACGCCTCTCGCGACGGCGTCGGGCGTGGCGGCGGCGACGAAATTCACCCTGCCTTCCGATGACGCGCCAAGGACGATCACCGCCGAACCCAGCCGGGCCTTGAGCTCGTCGGCCATGCCGCGCAGCGCGTCGGCGCCGTCCGCCTTCACCCGCGCCGCCACGAGTTTCACGCCGGCCACCGTCTTCGCCCGTTCGGCCAGTTCGGCCGCCTCGAACCGCGCCAGCCGGCCGCGCAGCGATTCGATTTCGCGCTGCGCCTGGCGCAGCTCGCCCTGTACGGCCTCCAGGCGCTTGGGCACTTGCGCCGGGGCGCATTTCAGGGCCTCCGCCGCTTCACGCAAGGTCTTTGACTGAGCGTTCACATAGGAGTAGGCGTACCGCCCGGTCACCGCCTCCACGCGGCGGACGCCGGAAGCGATGCCGCCTTCCGAGACCAGCTTGAACATCCCGATCTGGGCGGTGTTGCGCACGTGGCAGCCGCCGCACAGTTCGATGCTGTAATCGCCCACGCTCACGACGCGGACGATGTCGCCGTATTTTTCGCCGAAGAGCGCCATGGCGCCCATCGCCTTCGCTTCCGCGAGCGGCATATGGGCGACCGTCACGTCGATGCCTCTCCAGATCTGCTCGTTGACGCGGCGTTCCACTTCCGCGATTTCTTCTTCCGTCATGGGGCCGAAATGCGAAAAGTCGAACCGCAGCCGTTCCGCTTCGACCAGCGAACCGGCCTGCGCGACGTGGTCCCCGAGCACCTCCCGGAGCGCCTTGTGCAGGAGGTGCGTGGCCGTGTGGTTGCGCACGATGTCGGCCCGGGCCTCCGCGTCGATTTGCGCAAGGACCGTATCGCCCACGCGAAGGCTTCCGCCCGTCACCGTCACGTGGTGCACATGCTGTCCCATGGGCGCCTTGCTCATCGCTTCCACCGCGGCCACGACCTCACGGCCGAGGACGCTGAGCACGCCGCGGTCGCTGACCTGTCCGCCGCTTTCCACATAAAACGGCGTCACGTCCAGGATGACCAGGGCGCGGCCGCCGTCCGGCGCCTCCTCCGCCAGGCGGTCGTCCGCCACGATGGCGATCACCTTCGCCACGGCCGTCACCGCATCATAGCCGACAAACTCGCTGGCCCCGGCGAAATCCGACAGCGGCCCGCCCTGCACCTGCATGCCGCCGGTTTCCTTCCGGGCGGCGCGGGCCCGCTCCCGCTGCTCTTCCATCGCCGACTCGAAGCCTTCCCGATCCACGGTGAGGCCCCGCTCGGCGGCGTAGTCCACGGTGAGATCCAGCGGAAAGCCGTAGGTGTCGTACAGCCGGAACGCGTCCCGGCCCGCAATGACGGTCTCGCCCCGGCTTTGGGCCTGGTCGCACAGTTCGGCCAGGATGGCGAGGCCCTCTTCCAGCGTTTCGTGGAAACGCTCCTCCTCGGTGCGGATCACCCGTTCGATGAATTCCCTTTTTTCCCGCACTTCAGGGTAGAAATCGCCCATGATCCGCCCGACCGTTTCCACCAGCTCCCACATGAACGGACGGTTTACGCCCAGCGTCCGGCCGTAGCGCACGGCGCGGCGCAGTAGCCGGCGGATGACGTAGCCGCGGCCTTCGTTGGACGGGAGCACCCCGTCGCCCACGGCGAAAGCCACCGCGCGGATGTGGTCGGCGATGACTTTAAGCGCTACATCCTTCGCTTCATCCTCGCCGTAACGCACGCCCGCGATGGCGCACATTTTTTGGATGATCGGCTGGAACAGGTCGGTGTCGAAGTTGGAATCGACGTCCTGCAGGATCGAGGCGATCCGCTCTAGCCCGGCCCCGGTGTCGATGTTCTTGCTGGGCAGGGGCGTGTAGCTGCCGTCCTTGTTGTGGTTGTATTGCGAAAAGACCAGGTTCCACACTTCGAGGTAGCGCTCGTTTTCGCCGCCCGGGTAGCACTCCGGATCGGACGGATCGCCGTACTTCTCGCCCCGGTCGTAGAAAATCTCCGTGCAGGGTCCGCACGGCCCTTCGCCGATGTCCCAGAAGTTGCCCGGTTCCTTGTAGATGCGCGACTCGGGCAGGCCGATCCTCTCGTGCCAGAGGCGGTACGCCTCTTCATCATCCGGATGGATGGTCACGGACAGGCGCTCCGGATCGAATCCGATCCATTTTTCGTCCGTCAGGAACTCCCAGGCCCACTCGATCGCTTCTTTTTTGAAATAATCGCCGATGGAAAAGTTGCCGAGCATCTCGAAAAACGTGTGGTGCCGCCGCGTCTTGCCGACGTTCTCGATGTCGTTGGTGCGGATGCACTTCTGCACGTTGGCGATGCGCGGATTGTCCGGCTTCATCCGCCCGTCGAAGTACGGCTTGAGCGGCGCCATGCCGGCGTTGATCCACAAAAGCGAAGGGTCGTTGTGCGGCACGAGCGAAGCGCTCGGCTCGATGTGGTGTCCCTTGCTGCGGAAAAAGTCCAGCCACTTGGCGCGGATTTCGGCGGCGGTGAGCGGTTTCATCGGTCATCCTCCGGTTTTCGCGATAATCGAAACGGTTCGCAAAAATAAAACGCCCGTTCGGCGTCGGAATCTCGCAGGCTAATTATAGACAACCCGTTTTTGCCGTGTCAAACGGTTTTTCGGCGGATGTAGTACGCCAACAGGTGCTGGAACACCACTTTGAGGGCGGCGTAGGCGGGCACGGCGAGGATGAGGCCGACGGCGCCCGCCAGCTCCCCGCCCACCAGCAGCACGAGGATGATGGTGAGCGGATGGATGTGCAGGGTGCGCCCCACCACCTGCGGGCTGATCACGTTGCTTTCGAGGTTCTGGCAGATGAAGTTGACCAGCGCGGCGAGCAGCACCATTTTCCATGAAATGGTGGCCGCCATGATCAGCGCGGGCAGCGCCCCCAGGAACGGCCCCAGATACGGAATGATCTCGAACAGCGCCACGAAACTCGCCATGAGGAGCGGATACGGCATGCCGATGATCAGGTAGCCGATGTAGGCCAGCACGCCCACGGCGAGCGACACGATGAACTGCCCGCGGATGTAGCTGCCCAGCGCCTGGTCGATGTCGCGGAGCAGCCGCACCACCGCGGCGCGGCGGGCGCCGGGGACGTAATGCAGGGCGGCCCGTTCGAAGAGATCCATGTCCTTGAGCATGTAAAAGGCCAAAAACGGCACGATGGCGAAAATGAACAGCGTGTTGACCATGCCGCCGATGTTGTTCAGGGAATCCGCAATCCACTCTTCGATCTGCTTTTCCATCGCGGCCAGAGACCGGTTGATGCCGTCGCGCACGCCCTGCGGCAGCCAGTGGCTGTTGTTGAAGGTGTCCATCATTTGCTGCGTTTTCATCGTCAGCTCGGGAACATGCCCGCTCAGCTCGCGGACCTGGTCCACCAGCACGGGAACGATGTTGAGCAGAAACACGGTGCAAACAAAAACAAACACGGCGTAGATGAGCAGCACCGCCGCAGTCCTCGGCACTTTCCGCCCGTGCAGAAGGGAAACGACGGGATGGAGCACGTAGGAAATGATCATCGCGATGAGGAACGGAGCGAGGACGGCTTTCAGAAAATCGTACACCGAAAGCAGCATCGGCCGCACGAGGGAGAAAAGGTGCAAAAAAAGCAGCACCAGGATTCCGTAGACGAGAAAGACGAAAAGACGGCTTTGGGCAAAACGGCGCAAGCGCATCCCCCGCTTTCGCGCGCGAGACCAGCGCGGCGGTTTCACCCAAAGTATATGTACTTGTCCCCCGGGGCCATTCTTCCCGGGAAAAGGCGAAAGACGGCCGCCTTCGCCGCGGGTTCAGTTGGCGTGAACCTGCGACTCCGCCGGACCGTCGAAGAACAGATCGTCCAGCGAACTCAAGGTGCCGTCTTCCTCCACCTGATAGGCCGACATCTTGTCGCCGTTGACGGTGAGTTCGATGAAGCAGCTCCAGCAGTAGTACTGATGCGAACCGATCTTGCCGATATCCCTCGAGTTGCAATTGGGGCATCTCATCATGGGCATTCACCTTGCTCTTTGTGGTTTCTCTCCAGCACCCGCTCGCAGGATGCGGGCACCAATATGGCGTCTTCGCCGATCACCGCTTCGGCGTCCCCCGGCAGAAACAGCCTCCGGCGGCCCTCCGTCACGTCCGCGAGGAACCCGTCCGAAAGTTCAACTCCTATCCACGGTTTATCCTCTTCCGGCCGAAAATAAACGTCGGACACCCGGCCGAGCTCCCGTCCTTCCACGGTGTAGACGGGCCTGTCCTTCAGGCGGACGGGACCGGTGTCAAACGTGCGCAGCGGGCGTTTGCCGTCCACCGTCTCCACCGCGTCCGCTCCGTCGATCATCAAGGCGTCTTCGCCCCAGGAGACGATCCTTTCCTTTCGCACGACCCGCACGGATCGCTTCGGCCAGGGAAAGGGCCGGTGGAGCACGACGCCGCAAAATCGCCACGATTCGTCGAACCAGACGTCCTGCACCCGGCCGACTTTGCCGCCGCGGGGGTGCAGCACGGGCAGACCGATCATTTGTTGCGCCTGGCGGATCAACCGGCACACTCCCGTTCGGACGCCTTCCTAAATACTTACGAAAGACGCGCCAAAATGGTTGCAACAAGTTTGGCGACCTTGGCCGCCTCTTCCGTAGTATTGCCCAAACCGAAGCTGAACCGGACGGCGGAACGGACCCTTTCATCCGGAAGGCCCATGGCGGAGAGCACGTGGGAAGGACGAAGCGATCCCGCGCTGCAGGCCGCGCCCGCGGAGACGGCCACGCCGGCGAGGTCCAGGTTCATCACCATCGTCTGCGCGGACACGCCCGGGAAGCTGACGTTCAGGATGTGCGGCGCCCGCTGTTCGGGGTGGCCGTTGACCGCCCAGGACCCCGGCGGCAGCTCGGCGGCGAAGCCGGCGAGCAGGGCGTCGCGCACGCGTTCGGTCTCGCGCGTCCGCTCCTCCCGCTCGGCGGCAGCCAGCTCCAGCGCCCGGGCGAACGCGGAGACGGCGGGCACGTTCTCCGTCCCCGCCCGGCGGCCGCGCTCCTGCGGGCCTCCGCGCAAGAGCGGCCGGAAAGGCGTACCGTCGCGGATATAAAGGAGTCCGACGCCCGGAGGACCGCCGATCTTGTGGGACGAGAAGCTCGCCAGATCCACGGGCCGGTCCGCCAGGCGGATGTCCTCATAGCCCAGCGCCTGGACGGCGTCCGTATGCATCAGCGCGCCCCGGCTGCGGGCGACGGCTCCGATCTCCTCCACCGGCTGCCGCGCGCCGGTTTCGTTGTTGACGGTCATGACGGAGACGACGGCGGTCCGTTCGTCGATGGCCGCCTCCGCGTCGGCGACCCGGACAAGGCCGTGTTCGTCCGCGGGCAAAAACGTCACGCGAAAGCCTTCTTCCTGGAGGCGCCGGCACGTCTCCAGCACCGCGGCGTGCTCGACCGCGGTCGTCACGATGCCGGTCCGCCCCCGTTCCCGCTGGGCCAGGGCGGCGCCCAGAAGGGCGGCGTTGTCGCTTTCCGTGCCGCCTCCGGTAAACACCAGTTCGTGCGGATGGCAACCGAGGAGCGCCGCGATCCGGTCGCGGGCGCCGGTCAGAATCCTGCGGGCGGCGCGCCCGCAGGCGTGCACGCTGGACGGATTGAGCGGCCCGCTCCGGGCGGCGTCCAGGTAGGCTTCCAGAGCAGCGGGGTGCATGGGGGTCGTCGCCGCGTGGTCAAAATAAATCGGTCTCGTCATGCGTTACTCCCCTGACGCCCAAACACCGCGGCGCGCGGCGGGGATCAGATGTAGAACATGTAGCCTTCCGAATGGCGGCCGTCGTCCCGGTACTGGATCAGGTCGCGGAGCGTGGTGGAATCCAGCACCTGGGCGATGCTGTCCCGGATGCGCAGCCACAGGTCGCGCTTCGCCGGGTCGTCTTCCTCCGTGAAATCCACCGGGCTGATCGGTCCTTCCAGGATGCGGATCACGTCCCCGGAGGTGATCTTCTCCGGCTCCCTGGTAAGCACGTACCCGCCGAAGGCGCCGCGCACGCTTTTCACCAGCCCGGCGTTGCGCAACGGAGCGACCAGCTGTTCCAGGTAGTGCTCCGACAGCCCGTTTTTCTCGGCGATGGTTTTGAGCGAGACTGGACCTTCGCCGTATTTCGCGGCGAGCTCCATCATGATGGTCAGGCCGTAGCGGCCTTTGGTGGAGATTTTCACCAGTCCGGCACCTCGTTCCCGTATAGTTCCCCAGCGTTCGCTTTTGTCAGCGTTCGCTTTTGTCACGGATTTGGTTTATAGTAAGAGTATCTCCGTTTCATAGCTATGATATCATATCATATCCGGTGGAAAAGTGGGCAATCAATATTTTTCGGGGGTGATTCCGATGTCCGCACCGCACCGGACGGATCCCGCATCGACCCGAGTCGTCGTCGGCATGTCCGGGGGCGTCGACTCTTCCGTCGCCGCGCTTCTTCTCAAGCGGCAGGGCTACGACGTCATCGGCATGTTCATGAAAAACTGGGACGAGACCGATGAAAGCGGCGTCTGCGCCGCGGACCGGGACGCCGAAGACGTCCGCCGCGTATGCGACCTGATCGGCATCCCCCATTATACGATCAACTTCGAAGAAGAGTATCGGCGCAAAGTGTTCGACTACTTCCTGGAAGAACACCGCAAGGGCCGCACGCCCAATCCTGACGTGCTGTGCAACCGCGAGATCAAGTTCGGGGAATTCCTAAGGGCCGCCCAAAGTCTCGGCGCCGACATGATCGCCACCGGGCACTATGCCCGCATAGGCTTCAAGGACGGAGAATATCGGCTGCTCCGCGGCGCCGACGCGGGCAAGGACCAGTCGTATTTCCTCCATGCGCTGACCCAGGAGCAGCTTTCCCGGGCGATGTTCCCCGTCGGCCATCTGACCAAGGCGAAAGTGCGGCGCATCGCCGAAGAAGCCGGCCTGCCCGTGGCGCGCAAGAAAGACAGCACCGGCATCTGCTTCATCGGCGAGCGGAATTTCCGCGAGTTTCTCCGCCGGTACCTGCCGGCCCAGCCGGGGGACATGATCGACCTGGACACGGGGGAAAAGAAAGGCCGCCACGAAGGGCTGATGTATTATACGATCGGCCAGCGGCACGGGCTCGGCATCGGCGGCGGCGGCACCGGCGAACCCTGGTTCGTGGCGGACAAGGACCTGGCGCGCAACGTGCTGTACGTGGTGCAGGGCCACAGCCATCCCGCTTTGTACTCCGTCGGCCTGACAGCGGAAGACGTGCACTGGATTTCCCCCCGCCGGCCGGAAGGCCCCTTCCGCTGCACCGCCAAGTTCCGCTACCGCCAGCCCGACCAGGGGGTCACCGTGACGCCCCGGCCCGACGGGCGCTGGGACGTCGCCTTCGACGAGCCCCAGCGGGCCATCACCCCCGGGCAGGCGGTGGTGTTTTACGACGGCGAAGTCTGCCTGGGCGGTGGGACCATCGCGGAAGCGCACAAAACGGTCCCCGCCGGCAGGGTCGCCGGCGCCGCCGAGGGCGGGCGCTCCGTCAATCGTACCGCACCAGCGAAAACACGTTGACGTCCTTCAGCTTTTCTCTGCCATTCAGATAACCGAGCTCGATGAGGAACGCGGCGCCGACCACTTCGGCGCCGAGCTGTTTGAGCAGCCGCACGCAGGTCTCGATGGTTCCGCCGGTGGCCAGCAGATCATCGGCCACCAGCACCCGCTGCCCCGGCCGGACGGCGTCCTTGTGGATGGCCAGCTTGTCGGTGCCGTATTCCAGGTTGTAGGACGCCTCCACCGTCTCCGCCGGGAGCTTCCCGCTCTTGCGGATCGGCACGAAGCCGACGCCGAGCTCGAGGGCCAGCGGAGCCCCGATGACGAATCCCCTTGCCTCCGGTCCCGCCACCACCTCGATCTGCCTGTCCCTGACCGCGTCCACCAGGGCCCGGATCGCCGCCCGGAAAGCCGCTCCGTCCTTCAGCAGCGTCGTGATGTCCTTGAATCGGATGCCCGGCTGCGGAAAGTCCGGGATCACCCGTATGTACTGCTTGAAATCCATGCGCGGTTTGCTCCTTTCTGACGCATGTGCTGTATGCGTGATCGCCGCTTCCGGAGCCGGCTTTCACTCCATGCGGCGCGCCTGGCGCATCCATTCCGCCAGAGCCTCCGCCGGAAGGCCGGCAAGCCGTTCGCCCGTCCACCGCCATCTGGCCTCGCGATAGCGGGCGGATTCGGCCAGTTCCCGTTTCGCCGGGGAAGGCTCCATCGTCACCCATCCGTTCTCCACGCGCAAAAAACCGAGTTCCTCGAACACGTCCCGCATGACGCGCACCACCGGCAGCGGCCAGCCGATCCGTGCGGACACCTCGCGCAGGAAGCCGTCCGGTTCGTCCGGCCAGGCGCCTTTGGCGCGGAAAAGGGCGTACGCTTCCGCGAAATGGGTCCGGTCCGGAATATCCCGGCCGGCGGCGTTCCCGCCGGGCATGCCGCCGCCGATCCCGTTCCGGCCGGCCCGATCCGTCCGGTCCGCGTCGCCGGACGGACGCGTCCCGACGTGCACGTGAACGGAAGCAAGACAGTCCATGCCGGCCAGCAGCCGGGCGACCGCATCCGCCTCTGTTCCGCCTTCGGGCAGACCGCACAGCACCAGATGGCGGACCTTGCGGAACGGAGCGCGGACGGCGGCGATTTCATCCGCTCCGGACCATCCCGCCTCCGCCGCGGCAAAAGCCGCCGCGAGACCGGCGTAACTGGCCACCGGCATCCCTTCCGGCAGCCGGCGGCGCCATGCTTCGGCCTCCAGGGCCGAATCGCAGACCAGGGCGCATCCGTCCGGAGCCGCCGCCAGAAGCTCGGCCATGCGCGCTTCGGTCAGCCGTTCGCGCCGGCGGTCCAGCACCTGCAGCCCCGCGTAGCGAATATCCCTGATCTGAAACTGCACCTGCCTTGCGCCCTGCCATTCGCCGACCGCGGCCGTTCCGAGCAGGTCCACCGAAACGCCGGGCATAAGCCAGGGCAGGAGACCGCCCATGTCGAA
Source organism: Paenibacillaceae bacterium ZCTH02-B3 (assembly GCA_002159065.1). Lineage (GTDB taxonomy): Bacteria > Bacillota > Bacilli > Paenibacillales > Paenibacillaceae > ZCTH02-B3. The sequence continues at coordinate 47,869 of LZRV01000144.1, forward strand.
CCCGATGGCTTCCAGGGTGTGGCCGTTTTGTTCCAGGGTCAGTTTCAGGTGTTTGCCGTCCGCGCCGACGGCCCTCGCCGAACGCACCGCCGCGTTTCGCAGCACGAAGGCGGGCGTTGGATTGTCCTGCCCGAACGGCTCCAGCTTCGCCAAATGTTCCGCCGCTTCCAGCGTCAGCTCGTCCGCGGTGCAAAGGACGTCGGCTTTTTTGCGGGGAATGCGATCATCGGGCGTCAGCCGTTCTTTCGCCAGCGCTTCCAGCCGCGCCGCGAGCTCGCCCAGGCGGTCCCGCCGCACGGTCAGGCCCGCCGCCGCGCGGTGGCCGCCGAAATGTTCCAGGAGATCCGCGCAGGCCGTCAGAGCCGCATGCAGGTCGAATTCCCCGACGGAGCGCGCCGAACCCCGGCACAGGCCCGTTTCGGGGTCTTCCGCCAGCACCAGCGCAGGCCGGATGTGCCGTTCGGCAATCTTGG
>LZRV01000145.1 GCA_002159065.1 Paenibacillaceae bacterium ZCTH02-B3
GGTCCCACGTGCCGAGCTCGATGCCGAGATCCGCGAGCACGTCCCCGACCGTATCCCCCGCCGCATGGACGACCGACGGCTTGCCGCCGTCGATGAGCACCAGCGGCTTGGTGCGCACCACTTCGATGCGCTGGCCTGTCCTGAGGGCGCCCGACGGCGCGATCACCCGGTCGTGCGGACCGACCCCGATGCCCCGCTCGGCCAGCAGTTGTTCCACGGAGCCCGCGCGGGTCGCCACGACGGCGGCTTCTCCGTCCACGACCAATTCCACTCTTTTCAGCGACGTGCCAAAAAACAGAAGCAACACCAACAACAGCGACACAAGACCAACGACAATCCACCAGCGAACTGGTTCCGGCCGCTTCCGTTCCAAGCTGGTCCCGCAGGCAACGTCGGATGATCGCTCACCATGGGCACGCCATGCATTCGTTCCCACGATTTCGCTCCTCCTTGTTTTGCCCAACAGTACAGTGTCCCTTCCGACTGGCCGGCCAGGTTCAAATGCGCACAAAAAAACCCGGCCAAGGTGACTTGGCAGTCGATTCCCTTTCGACTTCGACGGTTGTTCGGTCTGAAAATGCATGCTTTGCCGTGATGACTGCTGCGATACTGTTTGAGCAAGCTGGAAACGCTGTACCGAGTTTACTGACTGCCGGAACAAATTGTAAACCAATTCTTGGGACAAAATTCCGGCAAATCGGGCCAAATTGCCGCCTGAACGGGAAAACCGGCCGGACAATCCCACTTTTTTCCCGCAACCCCTTGGAAAATCTCGGGAATGCTACGAAATGTCACGAAATGACAAGGATTTTCCTGGCGTTTTCAGCCGTTATCCTGGCAATTTCCTCAACCGTTACCTGCTTGATCGCCGCCGCCGCTTCCGCCACGAGACGGACATGGGCCGGCTCGTTCCGTTTTCCGCGAAAAGGATGGGGTGTCAAATACGGGCAGTCCGTTTCGATGAGCAGCCGCTCCAGCGGCACCGCCGCCAGCGACTCCTTGGGCTGGACGGCATTTTTGAACGTGACCGGTCCGCCGAAGGAGATGTAGAAGTTCATCTTCATGCATTCCCGGGCAATTTCCGGGCTGGACGAGAAACTGTGCATGATGCCGCCAACATCCGCCGCTTTCTCCTCCCGCAAAATGCGCACCACGTCCCCCGTTGCGTCCCGGTTGTGGATGATGATCGGCTTGCCCAGCCGGCGGGCGAGGCGGATCTGCTCGCGGAACACCCGCTCCTGCACGTCGCGGGGCGACGTGTCCCAGTAGTAGTCCAGCCCGATCTCGCCGATGGCCCGCACCTTCGGGTGGCGGCACAGCTCCTCGAGCCAGTCCAGATCGTCCGGCTTCATGTCGACGGCGTCCTGGGGGTGCCAGCCGACCGCCGCGTAAATCATGTCGTATTTCTCGGCCAGCGCGATCGTCGTCGGGATCGTCTCCCGGTTGAACCCGACGTTCACGATCAGCTCCACGCCGGCTTCCTTTGCCCGTTCGATGACGGCTTCCCGGTCGCCGTCGAATTTGGGCGAATCGAGGTGGGCATGGGAATCCACCAGCATGCGTCATCCACTCCTTTTTGTCGGTCGGCGAAAGTTGAACGCTGTTTGTGAAGATGGCTTGTGAAAATGGCTTCAAACCGCTTCTTCCGTCATTTCTTCCGGATAATACAGGTAGTGCGTGCCCTGCTGCTGCGAACCGGCGCTGATGGAGCTGACGACGAGGCTTTTCTCGGAAATTTCGACGACGTCCCCCTTCTCCGTCAGCAGCAGGATCGGCGATTTCGTGCCCGGATGGCCCGGCTTGTACATGTCGTAGAACTTGTCCGTCGGGTAGTCCACCTCCGTGTAGTAATCCGGGTCCAGGCCCCGCTTCGCGAGGCGCTCCCGCATCCGCTCCACCGCCGGATCGTCCGGGCCGGCCACCGCCGTGTATTTGAACAGCCTGCGGTAGACGAACCGGGCCGACAGGTCGGCCAGCACCGGATCGGCCTCCTCCGTCCAGCGCATCATCACCGTCTGCATGAGCGGCTCGTCGATGCGCAAGAAATCCTCCACGGCGAGCTCGCCGCGGAAAAGCTTCGGCAGCGGGTCCAGCAGGAAGGCGAACCGGTAGCCCGCCGCAAACAGCTCCTTGGCCCGCTGGAAGATTTTCCGCAAAATGATTTCCGAACTGCGGGTGACGGGATGGAAGTACACCTGCCAGTACATCTGGTAGCGGCTCATCAGGTAGTGTTCCACCGCGTGCATGCCGCTTTCCTTCACCACGATGTGCCCGCCGTGGGGCCGGATGACCCGCAAAATCCGCTCCAGGTCGAAGGCGCCGTAGTTGACGCCGGTGAAATACGCGTCCCGGAGCAGGTAGTCCATCCGGTCGGCGTCCATCTGGCCGGAAATCAGGTTGACGACGACGGTTTCCGGATACGTCTTGGCGATCACCTGCGCCACCTTGCGCGGAAACGCCGGATCCACGGCGGCGAGGATGCGCCCCACCTCCGTATCCCCTTCGATGATGCGGCACGTCCAGTCTTCGTGGGACACGTTGAACACGCTTTCCACCGAGTGGGAAAACGGGCCGTGCCCCAGGTCGTGGAGGAGGGCGGCGGCAAGCGCCAACAGCCCCTCCTCGCGCGGCCAGCCGGGATACCGGTTCCGTTCGAACTGGGCGATGATTCTGCGCGCCACTTCGTAGACGCCAAGGGAATGGGAGAAGCGGCTGTGTTCGGCGCCGTGGAACGTGTAGAAAGACGTGCCGAGCTGCCGGATGCGGCGCAGCCGCTGGAATTCCCGGGTGTTGATGAGGGCCCAGATGACCGGCGACGTGACGTGCACGTATTTGTGCACCGGGTCCTTGAACACTTTTTCCTCCCGCAGCGTGCCCAGCATGGATGAACAGACCTCCTCTTTATCGACAAAATTCGATATCTGTCAACATCCCTTCAACCGCTTTTCCACAGAAAATGTCATTTTTTCGTCAAAGTTTTGCCTGCGCGTCGATTGCACAATTTTCTCAGTCATGGTGTAATTGCACTTGTCCGCAAAATGATGCCGGATCCCGATTTCCCCTGTTATTCGCGATATCCCGGAGAATTTTCGGGAAAAACGGGAATTTGGCTGCAATTCCTCCGGCTTCTTTCCATCACTTTCTTGTTGACTATTCTGGTAAACGTTGGTACTATATATTCTGACGACGTTGTCGAATTGTGGCGAAAATAACAGAATCAAATCGCAAAATGATTTTTTTTGGGGAGGAGGAGCGAAAAACATGAAATCGACGGGCATTGTTCGGAAAGTGGATGAACTCGGACGGGTTGTCATCCCCATCGAACTCCGCCGGACGCTTGGCATTGCCGAGAAGGACGCCCTGGAAATCTACGTTGACGGCGAGCGCATCATGCTCAAGAAATATGAACCGGCCTGCATTTTCACCGGCGAGGCCAACGACCTGATCTACTTCAAGGGCAAGATGATCAGCCGCAGCGTGGCCAAGGAACTGGCCAAACTGGTCGAATGATTTGTCGATTCATTTTTGCCAAGAGGCGAACCTTTTTTCGGTGACAAAATCTACTGTTTCGTATATAATAGAGGTTGGAAACGACCGTTGTTAATTCTAACCTTTTTATATCTCCTTGCGTCACCTCCGCCCGGCCGGGCGGAGGCTTTTTTCTGTTCCGCCCGCCCGGCGGCCGGCCGTCCGCGTCCGGCGGCGCGCGCCCCGGGCCCGGCAGGACGTCGGGCGGTCCGGCGGCGACCGTTCAGCCGGACGGTCCATTCTCCTTCCCCTCCCGAAGAAGCGCCTGGTACACGTCGCGGCGCGAAAGCCCGCGGTCTTCGGCCGCCCGTTTCATCGCCGCCTTGCGGGGCAGCCCTTCTTCTTCGTAATGACGGACGTGCTCCGCGAGGCTGAGGGCGCTCCACCAGGCGCCCGATCCGCCGCCGGCCCCGTCGTCCGGACGGGCGCCGGCGGCTCCGTCTTCTTCCCCCCGGCGGCCTTCCACCACGAGCACGTATTCGCCGCGGGGCGGATGCGCCGCCACGTGGGCCAGCGCGTCGTCAAGCCGCCCGCGGAACACTTCCTCGTGGATTTTGGTCAGCTCGCGGGCGACGGCGATCCGCCGGTTGCCCAGCGCATCCCGCAGCGCCCCGAGGGTGGCCGCCAGGCGGTGGGGCGCTTCGTAGATGACGAGCGTTTCCTCCGCTTCCCGCAGTCGCTTCAGCGC
>LZRV01000146.1 GCA_002159065.1 Paenibacillaceae bacterium ZCTH02-B3
CCGGAATGACGACGAACAGGGCGATCCACAGGCCGTACGGCACCAGAAACAGCGCTCTCGCTCTACCGGCCATGGCCGACACCCTGCGGCGGCTTCGCCTTGTCGTAAGCTTCCAGCCGCTTGTCGTATTCGTCTTCCGTTTCGCCGAAACGCATGACGTGGATCGCTTCCGGTTCAAAATCGAGCCCGATTTCGTCGCCCACCCGGGCCTTTTTCGTCGAATGGACCATCCATTCGTTGCCGGCTTCGTCGTGGCCGATGATTTCGTAATGCACGCCGCGGAACAGCTGGGTGTCCACCTTCACCCGCAGTTTTCCCCGCTCCACCGGCACGATCGCCAGGTCTTCCGGCCGGATGACCACTTCCACCGGCTCGTTTTCGTCGAATCCCCGGTCCACGCATTCGAACCGCTTGCCGGCGAATTCCACCAGGCAGTCGCGGATCATGCGGCCGGGCACGATGTTGGATTCGCCGATGAATTCGGCGACGAAGCGGTTGATCGGCTCGTCGTAAATGTCGTTGGGCGTGCCGCTTTGCTCGATGCGGCCGTCGTTCAGGACGAAGATTTCGTCGCTCATGGCCAGCGCCTCTTCCTGGTCGTGGGTGACGAAAATGAAGGTAATGCCAAGTCTGCGCTGCAATTCGCGCAGTTCATACTGCATTTCATAGCGCAATTTCAGGTCGAGGGCAGACAGGGGCTCGTCCAGCAAAAGCACCTCCGGTTCGTTGACGATGGCCCGGGCAATGGCGACCCGCTGCCGCTGGCCGCCGCTCATTTCGCGCACTTCCCGGTTTTCGTAGCCGGACAGGTTGACGAAACGGAGGGCTTCCTTCACTTTCCGCTCGATTTCGTCCCTGCTTTTCTTTTTCACCCGCAGACCGAACGCCACGTTTTCGAACACGTTCAGATGCGGGAAGAGGGCATAGTCCTGAAACACGGTGTTGACCTGCCGCTCGTTGGCGGGAATCCGGTTGACCAGCCGGCCGTTCAGGTAGATGTTCCCCGCCGTCGGCTCGATGAAACCGGCGATCAGGCGCAGGATGGTGGTCTTTCCGCAGCCGGAAGGACCAAGCAGGGTATAGAACTTTCCGCGCTCCATCTCGAAGCTGATGTTTTTGAGCACCGGGGTGTCTTCATCGTACTGATGACTGACCCCTTCGAAACGGATGATCGCGTCCCGCGACATGAGGCATTACCCCTTCCCATCGGCAATCAGCAACAATCCACTCCATTATAATAAGTTTCCGGGGTTTCGGCGACATTTTTTTCACGTCGTCCGCCGCCGTCTTCGCCCGCCGGCGCGGGAGCGCGCCGTGTGCGTTCGGTCACGCCGCCCCGACGGTAGTGTGCCCCGTTTCGCATCTTTTTTCCGGGTGACTCTGCGCATTTTTTCAAAAAAAGCCCCGCAACTATGACTTGCGTCACACCGTTTCCGAAAAAAACCGGTAAAATGGGTCATGAAAAGACTTGTGATTGACTTCACAATCTTTGAAAAAAATCGCAGTGGAGGAGACCCGACATGAAGAAACTGGCATCGATTCTGGCATCCCTTCTTCTGGTCGCGTTCATGGCAGGATGCGGGGGAAACGGCGCAGAGGGCGGTCAGGCGGCCGGAACGGATCAGCCCGCCGGCCAGGAGCAGCCGCAAACGCAGCCCGAGCCCCAGGCGGAAGGGCCGGCCGAAACGGGCGGCTACGCCGACGGCGTGTATTATGCGGAAAGCGATGAATTCAGCAACGGCTGGAAAGAAATCGTCGCCCTGAAAGTCGAAGGCGGCAAGATCGTCGACGTGGAATGGAACGCCCTGCCCGAAAACGGCGGCCTGGACAAGAAAAATTACGACAAGGCCGGCAAGTACGGCATGAAGGACAAGGGCGGCGCCCAGGCGGACTGGTGGGAACAGGCCGAAAAGGCGGAGGCGTACCTCATTGAAGTGCAGGATCCGGACGCCATTCCGTACAATCCGGAAGACGGCCGCACGGACGCCATCGCCGGCGTGTCCATCCACGTGAACGGCCTCGCCGAACTGGCCAAGAAAGCCCTCGCGGCCGGTCCGGTGGAACCGGGACCGTACAAGGACGGCACCTATTACGCGGAAGAAGATGAATTCGGCAGCAGCGGATGGAAAAACACCGTGACCATCACCGTCCTGAACGGCCGGATCATCGCCGTTGACTGGAACGGCGTCAACAAGGACGGCGTCGACAAGGACACCTATTCCGCCAGCGGCGAATACGGCATGGTGGCCAAAGGCGGCGCCCAGGCCGAATGGCACGAGCAGGCGGCCCGGGCGGAGGCGTACCTCATCCAAACGCAGGATCCGACGGCCATCACGTACACGGACGAAGAAGGCCATACGGACGCCATTGCCGGCGTGTCCATCCACGTTTCGGAATTCTTCAAGCTGGCTGAAAAGGCCCTCGAAGGAGCAAAATAACGTGAAGCACATCCCCGGCGGGCCGCCCGGCGCGGCGGCCTGCCGCACCCTGAACAACCGGGGGGAAAGACCATGAAACAGATCGTTGTGCTCGGCGGCGGCTACGGCGGCGTGCTGACCGCCAAGAAGCTGGCCAAACGGCTGAAAAAACGGCGCGATGTCCGCATCGTGCTGATCGACAAAAACCCGTTCCACACGCTGCTGACGGAATTGCATGAAGTGGCGGCCGGACGCGTCGACGAATCCAACATCAAAATCGGACTGAAGGACATTTTCGGCGGATTCCGCAACGTCGACGTCGTGCAGGACAACATCGTGAACGCGGACTTCGCCGCCCGGACGCTGACGGGCGAAAGGCAGACGTACACCTACGATTACCTGGTCATCGGCACCGGCAGCAAACCGACCTACTTCGGCATCCCGGGCGCCGAGCAATTCGCCTTCTCCCTTTGGTCGTTCGGGGATGCGGTCCGCCTCCGTGACCATACGATGAACATGTTCCGGCAGGCGGCCTGTGAAACGGATCCGGCCAAACGCCGGGAACTGCTCACGTTCGTCATCGTCGGCGGCGGCTTCACCGGCGTGGAGATGGCCGGTGAACTGGCCGAGTTTGTCAAGCGCCTGTGCAAGGAAAACGGCATCGACGAGCAGGACGTGACAATCCACCTGGCCGACATGCTGCCGACCATTCTGCCCAACCTGCCGAAGCCGCTGATTGAAAAAGCGGTGAAACGGCTCAACCGGATGGGCGTCGTCATCAGCACCAACTCGCCGATCACGGAAGTGCGGGAAAACGGCGTCACCGTCGGCGGCCGGGACATCGCCTCCCGCACGGTCATCTGGACGGCCGGCATCGAAGGCTCCGACCTGGCGGGCACCATCGACGCCGACAAACAGGCGCGCAACCGGATCATCACCAACGACAAATTGCAGCTGCCAAACCATGACAACGTCTACGTCGTCGGCGACAACATCTTCTACATTCCGGAAGGCGAAGAAAAGCCGGTGCCGCAGATGGTGGAAAACGCGGAACACTCCGCGCCGCTCGTCGTCCACAACATCGTGGCGGATATCGCCGGCGGCACGAAGAAATCCTACAAGCCCGCCTTCCACGGCATGATGGTGAGCATCGGCAGCCGGTACGGCGTGGCCAGCGTGGGCACGCCGAAGCGGAGAATGAACCTGACCGGCTTTTGGGCGATGGCCGTCAAGCATCTGATCAACATGTGGTATCTGCTGCAGGTGGCCGGATTCTACAAAGTGTGGCAGTACAAATTGAACGAATTTTTCCGCGTGAAGGACAACCGCAGCATCTTCGGCGGCCACTTCGCCCAGCGCTCGCCCAACTTCTGGCTCGTGCCGCTGCGCGTTTTCGTCGGCTGGATGTGGCTGAAGGAAGGGCTCGCCAAGCTGCCGAAAGTGCTCGAAAATCCCGGCAACATTTTCCTCATTCCGGCCAAGGCGGCGGACGGCCTGTCGGGCGCTTCGCAGCAGGCGGCGGACGCCGTGTCCGGCGCGTCCCAGGCGGCGGAAGCGGCCGCGGAAGCCCTGCCCGTCCCGGAATGGATCCGGGGCATCGTGGATTGGTCGATGGAGCTGATGTTCTACAAGGCCGACGGCAGCTTTACCGCCCTGGCTCCGGTGTTCCAGACCGCCATGGTGCTTGGAGAAGTGATCATCGGCGTCCTCCTCATCGCCGGCCTGTTCAGTGCGCCGGCGGCCGTCGCCAGCGTCCTGATGGGCCTGATGATCTGGTCCAGCGGCATGGC
>LZRV01000147.1 GCA_002159065.1 Paenibacillaceae bacterium ZCTH02-B3
CCCCGCCACGCCCGGGTTCCACCCGGGATCGGACACCGTCAGAAAGGCGGGCGGCTCTCCGCCGCGGAGCGCCGCTTCCCGCGCGATGCGTTCCTCCGCTTCCGCCAGCGTCCGCTCCACCAGCTGCTGGCGCTCCCGGTTGAGCCGGTCCAGCTCCCGCGCCAGCCGCGCGGCTTCCTCGTCCCGCTCCGTGACCAGCAGGCGGACGGCCCCGTCCGCCGATTCCAGCCGGCCGCCCGCGTTGAGGCGGGGCGCCAGGCCGAAGGCGATGCGGCCGCTGCTCAAGGCGGCCGGGTCGAAGCCGCACGCTTGCGCCAGCGCCCGGAGCCCGGGCGAAGCCGCCGACCGCAGCCGATCCAGTCCGATGCGCACCAGCGCCCGGTTTTCGTCCACCAGCGGCATGAGATCCGCCACGGTTCCGATGGCTGCCAGATCGGCGAACTCCGTTTCGTGCCGGCCGAGCAATGCGTGCGCCAGCTTGTATGCCACCCCGGCCCCTGACAGCCCTTTGAACGGGTAGGGGCAGTCCGGCCGTTTCGGATTCACCAGGGCGGCCGCTTCCGGCAGCACCGCCGGCGGTTCGTGGTGGTCGGTGACCACCACGTCGATGCCCCGCTCCCGCGCGTAAGCGATTTCTTCCACGGCGCTTATGCCGTTGTCCACCGTCACGATCAGCCGGAAACCGTCTTCCGCCGCCCGGTCGACGGCCTCCCGGTTCAGGCCGTACCCTTCCTTCAGCCGGTTCGGAATGCGGACGTCGAACGCCGCGTCCAGCCGCCGCAACAGCCGGATCATGAGGGCGGAAGCGCACACCCCGTCGGCGTCGTAATCCCCGTAGACCAGCACGCGCTCCCGGTCCCGCAGGGCTTTGCGGATGCGCTCCACCGCCTCGCCCATTCCCTTCATCGACCAGGGGTCGTGAAAAGCCTCTTCCCCCGCTTCGAGGAAAAGGCGCGCTTCCTCCGGCGTCGCCAGCCCGCGCGCGGCAAGCAGCCGCGCCACCAGGCGCGGCAGATTGAGCGCCTCGGCCAGCGCCGCTTCGGCGGCGGCCTCGGCTTCCGTCCATTCCCATCGGTACCTGGGTCGATCCAAAGCCGGCTTCCACTCCCCGCGTTTCGTGAAGCCTTGGGTTTGTCTATTGAAGCAGGGTGGGAGTTTCCTCGTCCTGCAGATTGGTCTTGTAGGGATAGCACGGTTCATACGGCTGCACGCGGACGATGGCGTCGGCCACGTGCAGGAATCTCCGCGTCAGATGCCGGCGCACCCGCGCGGCGATGTCGTGGGCTTCCATGACGGTGATCCGCGGGTTCACCCGGATCACCAGATCCGCCACGACGTAGTGGCCGTGTTCCCGCACCTTGAGATCGTCCACGGCGACCACGCCGTCCATCCGGAGCACCGTTTCCTTCAGCATTTCCACATCGAAACCGTCGGTCAGCACCGCGTCTTCCGAGGAGCGCAGCGCCGACAGGGCCAGGCGCATCCCGCTTCGCACGACAAGCGCGGCCACGAGGATGCCGGCCGCGGGATCCAGGACGAACAGCGCGGGCAATCCCAGCCATTTCCCGGCATTCGCGCCCAGAATTCCCGCCAGGGCGGCCAGCGACGCAAGGACGTCCGAGCGAAGGTCTTGGCTGTTTCGCGCGCGGCGGAAACCCGGGCGGGCTCCGCCCGGCTGAACGCGGGCGAGCAGCCCGCGAAGCGCCAGCGCCAGCGCGATGACCGCCGCCGCCTCCAGGCCCGGCGTCCGGTCCGGTCCCTCCGCCAGCGTCCGCAGGGCGTGCAGCCCCGCCTCCAGCCCGGCGACCATGACCAAGGCCGCCAGCGCGACGGTAACCGCATCGCCGCCGGAAGCCCGTCCGGACGATCCGGCAGCCGGAAGCTGCGCGTTCCGCAGGCCGGCGAACGCGTGGGCGGCGTCGGCCGCCGATTGGCAGGCGTCGGAGAGCAGCGCCTTGCTTCCCGTGGCGAAAGCGGCGGCGCCCTTCGCCGCCGCAAGCCCCGCCAGCGACAGCGCGCGAAGGAGCGCGCCGCGCCGCGGCGAATCTTCGGTTCGTACCGCTTTCGACACGCGCCGGTTCCCCCTCCGTTGCATGCGTCAGGACGCAGCGGCCGCTTTGGCCGGTTTTTTCGCCTTCATGCGTTTGCGCAGTTCATACCACAACGGACTGGCGACAAAAATCGAGGAATAGGTGCCGGCCACAAGGCCGATGATGATCGCCAGGGAAAACAGGCGGATCGACGGGCTGCCCAAGGCAAAGAGCAGCACCGCTCCGATCAGCACGGTAACCACCGTATTGATGGATCGGGTGAGCGTCTGCCGGACGCTGGTGTTGACCACGTTGGCCAAATCGGCATGGGTCTTGATCTTGGCGAAGCGCAGATTATCCCGGATTCTGTCGAATATGACCACCGTGTCGTTGATGGAATAGCCGATGACCGTCAGCACGGCGACGATGAACGGCATGTTCACTTCCAGCCGGAAAAGGGAAAACGCCCCGACCACGACGATCGCGTCGTGCAAGAGCGCCGCGATGGCCGCCAGGCCGAAGCGCCACTCAAAGCGGATCGCCACGTAGATCAGAATCCCGACGCTGGCGAAAAGCACGCCCCACAGCGCTTTCTCCTGCTGCTCCCGGGCGATGTCGACGCCGACGACGTACATTTCGAACGACGCGCCCGCGTCCAGCTCGGACCGGAACGCCTCGCGGAAAGATGTCTGCTGTTCCCCGCTGAGCACGTCCTTGAAGCGGATGGACAGCCGTTCCGTGCCGGGAGTGAGCACATACTCGCCCCATTGCGACTGACCCGCATCCAAAAACCGTTCCACCGCTTCCTTGTCCACCGGCTGGCTCAAAGCCACGTCCACCGTGGTCCCGGAGCGGAAGTCGATGCCATAGTTGAGGCCGAAAATCGCCACGGAAAGGAGGCTCACCACGACAAGGGCGAGGGAAATTCCGTAGCTGTATTTTTTCAGGCCGATGTAGTCAAGCTTCCACGGATTAAAGCGCACCCACTTCACGCTCCTTTACGCCAAAGTGCGCGACCTTGGCGAACCGTCCGCTCCGCACGAGAAGCGGCAGGAGGAAGCGGGGGAGCGCCACGTTGGTCAGCATGTTGACCGCAATGCTGGCGATGAGGACGATCGCGAAGCTGCGCACGGGACCGCCCGCGCCGATGACGTACAGCACGGCGGCGGCTATGACGGTGGTCAGGTGCGCGTCGACGATGGTCCGGAAGCTGTGGCGGGATCCCTGCCTGACCGCGGATGGCACGCTTTTGCCCAGCCGGATCTCGTCCTTGATCCGTTCGGCCGAGATGATGTTGGAGTCCACGGCCATGCCGATCCCCAGAATGAACGCGGCGATGCCCGGCAGCGTCAGGGTGACGCCCATCAGGTAGAAGATGGCGAGGAGCAGCCACGTAAACACGATCAGGCAAAAGGCGGCCACCACGCCCGGAATCCGGTAAAAGACAACCATGAAGATCAGGATGAGCACCGATGCGACGCTTCCCGCCGTCAGCGTCTGCTGCAGCGACAGCTGGCCCAGAGTGGGGCCGACGCTTTGCGCGTATTTTTCCGTCAGCTTGAGCGGCAGGGCGCCCAGGTTGATGATCTCCGCCAGTTCACGCGCTTCCTCGATGGTCCTCTGTCCGGTGATCATCGCCGTGCCGTCGGTGAACCGTCCCTGGACTTCAGGGGCGGAAATAAGCTCATCATCCAGATAGATCGCCAGCGGCTTCCCGATCAGCCGCCCGGTGATTTCCGCGAATTTTTCCTTGTCCTTGACCTGAATGGTAACAACGGGCCGGCTGAGATTGTCGAACTCCACCTTGGCCTGGCCTTCGACAAAATCGGAACCGTACAGTTCGACCTTGCAAAATCCTTCTTCGGGCTTGCAGCCGTCGGCGCTGCGGAACTGCAGCTCCGCGGGGCGCCCGATGATCGAACGCACGCGTTCCTCGTCGACCACGCCGGCGATTTTGACGCGGATGCGGTTGCTCCCTTCCGTCGTCACCTCCGGCTCGGCCACGCCGGTTCTGTTGGCCCGCTTTTCCATGCTGATCGCGGCCTGTTTCAGCAGGTCCCTCGTCACGACGCCGCCCGGTTCCAGCGGCTCCGCTTCGTACAGAATTTCAAAGCCGCCTTTCAGATCCAGGCCGAGTTTCGTTCCTTGAATGATCCCCGGGATCGTGAACGCGATGACGGCAAACGAGGCGACGACGACCAGCGCAAACGCGAGCAGGCGTTTCATGGAAAACCGCCGACCCCTTTCCTTTACCAATGCCCCTATTATAACGATCCGCAAAAAAGGAAGTCAATTTTGCGGGACCCGGCGCGAAATCCGGCAAAGGCCGGCGCAACAAGGAAAACCGCCCCATGCGGGGCGGCCCGGACGATCAAATGGGCCTTTGGCGCGCCGCGGTCCGGATGAGGCCCGGCGTCAGAGGCCTTCGCCGCGATACATGCTCAGGGTGATGTAGTTCATGAAGCGGCTCGGCTTGAGGGACAGGATGTCGTTGACCACCCGGTACAAGGGCGGCATGCCGGACTTGCGGTAACCTTCGCTGACGCACGCCCACACATCTTCGCCGCGCACCTCGTCGTATCCCAGAAGGCGCAGCTCCTCCGCCTTGCTTTCGCACAGTTCTTCGATCAGCCGGTTGAGCTCCGCATCGGTCAGCTCCGTTCCGCCGGCTTGCGCCTCCATGTCGGCGGCTTCGCCTTCGCCTTCCGCGGCTTCTTCCGCCGTCTCCGCGGCCGGCGTCCGCCCGGCCACCTCCGGATCGCCGTCTTGGATATGCCCGATAGATGCTTCGTCCAGGGCGGCATTCGGCGTTTCGCCCGCCGCTTCGTTTTCCGGACCGGTTGCCGGCGCCATGCCGGCCGTTCCGTCTTTCGCGGCGGTCTCCGGCTCCCGGCCGGCGGTTCCGTCTCTTTCTCCCGCGGTTTCCGCGGCGCCTTCGCCGTTTTCCCCCGTCAGCGTCCCGTTCTCCGCAAGTTTCCGATTCTGCCTGGGCAATTGCGCATCCCTCCCGCCTGAACCAATTCGCCGCGGCCGCGGCGAATTCCTGCTCGTCCCCGCGCCCGGGCCGCGGACATGGCATGAACGGGGACAACCCGCGCATAGACATGACTGAACGGGAAGGGAGGGGGGCCGTTGTCGATCCGCAGGCAAACCTTTCTTCAAGGCGCCGTCATCCTGCTGGCCGCCGGCGTCGTCAACCGGCTGCTCGGCTTCGTGCCGCGCATCGCCCTGCCGCGCATGATCGGAGCGGAAGGGGTCGGCCTAATCCAGCTGGTATATCCGTTCCTCATCGTGGCGCTGACGGTGATCGCCGGCGGACTGCCCCTCGCCGTGGCCAAACTGGTGGCCGAAGCGGAAGCCCGTGGCGACGAGGCGCGGGTGAGGCGCGTCCTCGTCACGGCCCTTGCCCTGGCCGGAGGGTTCAGTCTGGCCGCTGCGGGCGTTTGCTATGCGCTTTCCGAATGGGTGGCGGAACGCGTGATGACCGACGTCCGCGTGCGAAGCCCGTTTCTGGCCATGCTGCCGGCGTTGCCGGTGGTGGCCGTTTCGTCGGTGTGGCGGGGCTATTTCCAGGGCCGTCACAACATGATTCCGTCGGCGGTATCGCAGACGGTGGAAACGCTGGTGCGGATCGCCCTGACGCTGTTTTTCGCCTGGCTCTTTTTGCCCCGCGGCCTGGAACAGGCAGCTTCGGGTGCGGTCCTGGGCATGGTGGCGGGGGAAATCGCCGGGCTCCTGTCCCTTTGGTTCTGGTTCCGCGGAGAACGGGAACGGATGGCCGCGGCGAAGCGCCCCACGGGCAAGGCGGCATCGCCTTCCGGTTCCGCGCCCTCCGTAACCCGCCGTCTCATCGGCATCGCCGCGCCGGTGACAGGCAGCCGGATGATCGGCTCGCTGTCCTATCTGCTGGAATCGATCCTGACGGCGCGGAGCCTCGCCGCCGCGGGCGTGGCGACGGCTTTGGCGACCGCCCAGTACGGCGCGCTCCAGGGGATGATCGTCCCCCTGATCGCCCTTCCTGGCGCCCTCACCTATTCCCTCGCCGTTTCCCTTGTGCCTTCGCTTGCCGAATCGGCGGCGCGGGACGACGCCGCGGCCATCCGCAAACGGCTGCACCAATCGCTGAGGCTTGCCGTGGCGGCTGGCGCCCCCTTCGCCATGCTGATGGGCGTCCTGGCCGAACCGATCTGCGCCCTGCTATACGGGCACAACGATATCGCCGGTCTGCTTCGCCTGCTTGCGCCGTTTTCCATCTTCCTCTACATGCAGCCGCCCCTGCAGGCGGCGTTGCAGGCGCTGGAACGTCCCGGCGTCGCCCTCATGAATTCGCTGTTTGGCGCCGCCGTCAAGCTGGCGCTGATTGTCCAGCTGGCGTCGGACATCCGCTTCGGCATCCGCGGGGCCGCCGTCGCCATGGGCGTCAATATGGTCCTTGTCACCCTTCTCCACTGGGTGAGCGTGGCGAGACTGACGGGACTGCGCCTGAGCCCCGCCGACTTCGTCAAAATCGGCGCCGGCGCCGTTCTGGCCGGAGCCGCCGCCCTCTGGATCTGGAACCTCGGCGCGCTGCCCGCCGACGCGCTGAACCTGATCGCCGCGGCGGCGGCCGCCGCTTCGCTGTACATCCTGGCGCTCGTCCCCCTCGGCGTGATCGACCGCCATGACGCGGCGCGATTGCCGTTCATCGGCCGCCTTTTCCGGTGAAAAGCCGGTTTTTCCCTAATCCTTCTTGTCGACATACAGCTTGCCGCGATGATCCACGCTGCAGTAAAACACGTCCTTGAACCGGCTTACCCCGTGGCGTTTCAGTTCCCTTTTCAGCCAGAAACGGGTCTTGCCGACGCGCTGCAGATTTTCGTCCTGCACTTCGCCGTCCATGATGAGGGGAACCGGCAGCAGCTCGTAGCGGAATTTCGGTCTGGCGGCGTCCCCTTTCCGTCCCGCATCGGGGCGCCGGGTGTTGTCCCGCTGGCGGGGCGCGGCCGGTCCGGCGGCGTCCGCTTGGCGCGCCGTCGGCGCTGAGGATGCCGGACCGGACGATGAAGAGGGATCGGCCGAAACGGGGGAAGACGCCGAAGAATCCGGCGAGGCCGGCTGCCGTCCTTCCGCTTTGCCGTCTTGGCCCGACGGCCCGGCATCCTTCGGGATGACGGACAGCCGGCCGGTCGGCTCCAGCACCGCCAGCTGCACGTCGTCCACCGAGACGATCTGGTTCTCGCGCAGCTGGATGGCCAGATCGTCCAGGGTGTAGCGCTGCTTTTGCATTTCCCGCCGGTTCAGCTTCCCGTCGCTGATGAGGACGCTCGGCCTGCCGTCGAACAGCAGGCGGAGGCGGCGGCTTTTCAGGGACAGATACGCCAGCCCCATCTGCGTCAGCACCAGCAGCATGACGGGGGCGATGGAATGGAGCAGCGGCCGGTCGGGTTCGATGGCCAGCGCCGCAATTTCGGCGATCATGATGGAAATGACGAGATCGAACACGGACAGCCTGCCGATTTCCCTCTTGCCCATCAACCGGAGCATGACCAGCACGAAAAAGTACATGAGCAACGTACGAAACAACAGGATCGCCAGATCCATGGCCCGCCCTCCGGCATTCACCGCATTATGGTTTCATTAGTTTTCGCCGCCGTCCCGGGGCCCCATTCGGCGCCGGCGGACGGCAATATCCTCCGCCGGTTCCGGCCGGAACCAGGGAACGCGGGCGATGCGCTTTCGTACTAGCCGCGGAGGGGACGCCATAGAATGGTACAAATCTTTCATCACCGGACAGGAAGGGAGGTTGCCCGGATGGACGCCGCCAAAACGACCCGCCTGCCGTCGGTCGCGCCGGTGCTGTCCGGCCTGCTTTGGGCCGCCATCTGGCTCGGCGCCGGAACGCTGCTGCTTTCGCTTCTCTTGGCCGGTTCCGCCCTGGAGGAAACGAAGCTCGCCCCGTGGATCTTCGGCGTGCACGCCGTCGCCGCGTTCTGGGGAGGCTTCGTGGCGGCCAGGCGCGCCGGTCGCAAAGGCTGGTACTTCGGAACCGTCACCGGCGTGCTGTACCTGCTCGGCGTACTCATCATCAGTTTTCTGGCCGTGGACGCGGACTGGTCGCCGAGGGTTGCCCTGGCCGCCCTTGCCACAGGAGCGGCGGGAGCGCTCGGGGGGATGCTGGGAGTCAATCTGCACAGGTGACGAAACGCAAGAAGCTGCCGAAAACGCTTTTACGCTTTCGGCAGCTTTCGCGTTCGAAGGGCGTTACCGCGGCTTTTCAGCCTTCCTGTTTCCCTTCCTTCTTCTCCTCCGCTTTTTTCTCCGCGCGGGCGATGACGTTGCCCACGGCGGACCGGTCGAAGGTCAGTTTCACTTCGCCCGCCTTCAGCACAATCTTGTCGTCCGCGATCGATTCGATCACGCCGTGCAGGCCGCCGATCGTCACCACCTGGTCGCCTTTCTGCAGGGAGCGGAGCATGTTGTTGCGCTCCCGTTGCCTTTTCTGCTGCGGGCGGATCATCAGAAAGTACAGAATCGCGAACATCGCGATAAAAGGCAGGAGCGTAATCAGAAAGCCTCCCCCGCCTGCCGCTTGGCCGTCCATCGAAGCTTGTCCCCTCCCTTCCGTGTCAAAACCCGCTTTTGTGGCGGGCCATGCCGTAGCTTTCAAAAAACTCGTCCCGAAAGTCCGCCAGCCGGTCTTCCCGGATCGCCTGCCGGATCCGCGCCATGAGCGAACCCAGAAAATGCAGGTTGTGGATCGTCGTCAGGCGCAGGCCGAAAATCTCGTCGGCCTTGATCAGGTGGCGGATGTAGGCGCGGGAATAATGGGTGCAGGTGTAGCAGTCGCAGGCCGGATCAAGGGGACCGAAATCCCGCTCGTACGCGGCGTTGCGGATCACCAGCCGGCCCCGGCTCGTCATGACCGTCCCGTTGCGCGCGATGCGCGTGGGCAGCACGCAATCGAACATGTCAATGCCCCGGATGCTTCCCTCGATCAGGGCATCCGGCGATCCCACACCCATCAGGTAGCGCGGCTTCCGGTCGGGAAGCAGCGGCACCGTCGTTTCCAGCAGTTCATACATCACCGGCTTCGGTTCGCCCACGCTCAAGCCACCAATAGCATACCCCGGAAAATCAAGGGAAGTCAAATCCTTCGCGCTCTGCCGCCGCAAATCGGGATACATCCCGCCCTGCACGATGCCGAACAGCGCCTGGTCGTCCGGCCTCCGGTGCGCTTTCAGGCACCGCTCCGCCCACCGGCTCGTGCGGGCCGTCGATTCGCGCACATACTCGTAATCGGCGGGGTAGGGCGCGCATTCGTCGAAGCACATGATGATGTCGGCGCCCAGGGCGTTTTGGACTTCCGTGGCCTTCTCCGGCGACAGAAACAGCAGGCTCCCGTCCAGATGGGACCTGAATTCCACGCCTTCTTCGCGAATCTTGCGCCGGTCGGCCAGGCTGAACACCTGGAATCCGCCGCTGTCGGTCAGAATCGCCCGGTCCCAGTTCATGAACCGGTGCAGGCCGCCGGCTTCCCGGATCAGCTCGTGGCCGGGCCGGATGAACAGGTGGTAGGTGTTGCTCAGGATGATCTGCGCCCCCAGCGCCTTGAGCTCTTCCGGGCTTACCGCCTTGACCGTCGCCTGGGTGCCGACAGGCATGAACGCGGGCGTGTCGATGACGCCGTGGGGCGTGTGAAGCCGGCCGAGACGGGCTCCCGTCTGCCGGCACGTCTTGATCAGTTCGTATCTTACAGCCATCGGTGATGTTCAGCTTCTCCTTCCCCGCAATCCGGGCGCGGACCGTCCGGCGCACCCGGATGTTCCCGTTCCATCCGGACGGCTCCGCCCCTCTTCCGCGGCGCAAACCTGTTGTGCCGCCACCGGATCAAAGGATGAGCATCGCGTCGCCGAAGCTGAAAAAGCGGTATTCCAGTCGCACCGCTTCCCGGTAGGCGGCCAATACCGCCTCCCGGCCGGCAAACGCGCTGACGAGCATGATCAGGGTGGAGCGCGGCAGGTGGAAGTTGGTGAGCAACGCGTCCACCAGGCGGAACGCATGGCCGGGATAGATGAAGATGTCCGTCCAGCCGCTGCAGGGTTCGACGGCCCCTTCGGGAAACCGGCGGGCGACCGTTTCCAGCGTCCGCACGGACGTGGTGCCGACGGCCACGATCCGGCCGCCCCGCGCGTGCGTTTCGTTCAGCAGCCGCGCCGCTTCTTCCCCGACGGAATACCATTCGGCGTGCATGCGGTGGTCTTCCACGCGCTCCGCGGTCACCGGGCGGAACGTGCCCAGTCCCACGTGCAGCGTAATGCGGCACAGCCGGATTCCCCGGCCTTGCAGTTCCTCCAGAAATTCTTCCGTAAAATGCAGCCCGGCCGTCGGCGCCGCGGCGGAACCCGCGTGTCGGGCGTAAACGGTCTGGTAGCGTTCCGGATCGGCCAGCTTCCCGCGGATGTAAGGGGGCAGTGGAACCTGTCCCGCCCGGTCGAGCAGCTCCTGGAAGACGCCTTCGTATTCGAAGCGCACCACCCGCAGGCCGGCTTCCCGCTCTTCTTCCACCACGGCGGCGAGCAACGGCCTTCCGTCGGGTTCCGCCCGGACCGGGCCCGCGGCCGCGCCGCCGTCTTCCGCCCCGCCCGCCTGCGTGCCGTCAACCCCCGTTCCGCAAGCCGCCGCTTCTTCCGCCTTCCTGCCTTCCGCGGCGCCAAACAACAGCCGCGCGCCGCGGCGGATCTTCCGCGCCGGCTTCGCCAGGACTTCCCACCGGTCCCCTTCCAGCCGGACAAGCAGCAGAAGCTCGGCTTTCGCGCCGGTGTCCGCTTTCCTTCCCAGCAACCGGGCGGGCATCACCCGGGTGTCGTTCAGCACGAGGGTATCCCCGGGGCGCAGGTATTCCGCCAGATCGCGGAACATGCGGTGTTCCACGGCGCCGGTGCCGCGGTGCAGCACGAGAAGCCGCGAAGCTCCGCGTTCCGCCGGCGGCGTCTGGGCGATCAGCCTTTCCGGCAGTTCGAAATCAAAATCGCTGGTCCGCATCGGTCTGGTCCATTCTCCGCCTTACAGGACGGTCAGCTGCGTCCCTGGATAATAGTATTGCAAAATCGTCCGGTAATCGTCCCCCCGGAGCGCCATGCCCTGGGCTCCCCATTGGGACATGCCGAGGCCGTGGCCGGCTCCCTTGCCGACAAAGACGAACGACGGATACGCCGTGACGTCCCGCAGCCGCCCGTCCTTGTCCATGAGGATGAGCCTGTCTCCCGCCAGGGCGCGGACCGTTCCGTCGGCGCCCATCGCGTAAAGCGATCCCGCCTGCGCGGGGAATTCCCTCGTCGCGCGTCCGCCGCCGAGAAGGGTGAACCGTCCCGTCTCCTCGATTTCAAACAGCGTGCTGCGGATGCCGCCCAGGGCTCCGCGCAGCTGGTCCGCGGTGGAGAACTCCACTTTCTGTCCGTTCGCCACCACATAGAGCACCCGGCCGGACGGGCCGCGGGCGCCCACTTCCAGGGTGAGCAGCGGGCCGGCGATTTTTGCCGAAGTCCTCGCGTTGATGGAAGCCAGCAGCGTTTCGCCGGAATACGGGCCGTCGATCCACCGGTAGCTGGTGGCTTCCGGCGCGCTTCCCAGCACGGCGACCTGCGTGCCGGCGTTCACCCGGGTGAGCGGGTCCCGCCTTGTACTGGGTTCCGGACGCACGGCCACGCCTTCTCCCGTGACCTGGTACACGGGAATCCCCGCCGCGTTGACGCGTCCGGTGTCGGCGAGCAGATCCTCGCGGATGTATCCGACGAGGCCCGTTTCCAGGACGACTTTGTACCAGGTGTACGCGTTTCGTTCGGCCGCCTCGTCCGGGCTGGGCGCCGCCGCGCGCAGCCAGGGAACGCGGTTGGATCCCCACACCTCGGACGGGTCGGCGGTGACGCCGCCGTGGTTGGCGGCGTAGAAGGCGCTGACGACCTGCCCCTGGTAGGTAAGCACCTCGCCGGCGGTGGCGCGGACGGCGGCCGTCGTCTGCGGCGTTTCCCGGTCCACGCCGGAATAGGACTGGGTGTTCGTGGTGTCGTCCACGTCGGCGATGCGCCAGGCGCCTTTCATCGAAAGGACGTAGGACCGTGAAGCCACCGCCTGGGCCTTGAGCGCTTCTTCGTGGAAGGATCCGCCCATTTCCGCGCCGACCACCGAGTACAGGTACTCTTCCAGCCCCACCTCGTTGACCAGCGCCAGTTGTCCGTTGTAGGCGCTGACTTCGAAAAAGCCCCGGTAACGCCTTCCGAAGCGTTCTTCCACGCGGATGAAACCTTCTCCCGCGGGGCGGACGGCAAGGACGGCGGTACCGTCCGCCGGAACGGCGTACAGCACGGCGCTTTGCGTCCCGTTTCCGTTTCCGGAAACGTCGTCGCGCAGCAGGACATAGTTTTCCCCGTCGGCGGGAATCCGCACCGCTGCGCCGCCGGAAGCGGCCTGCGCCGACTGCAGGAGCTCGTTCAGCCGCGAGGCGTCCGCCAGCTGGCCGACGCGCACCACCCAGACGAGCGTCCCGCCTTCCGCCCTGAGCGCCGGGAAAGCGTCGAAACCGGCGGCGCCAAACGCCTTTGCCGCCGCCCTCGCTTCCGCTTCACCCGCGTAAGGGCCCGCTTCCACCGCCAGGGGGCCGGCCACGCCGGCGGGCACGCGGGACTGCACGCCGTTCAGCACCCCCGCCTGCCGCCAGCGGTTCAGGGCGTCCGCCGCCTGGTTCGCCGTGGCGTACGCGCCTTCCGACACCTGGTAGACGGTCTGGCCGGATTTCTCCAGCCGCGTGACGAATGCCGCGCCGGAGGCGGCCCGCACCTTCTCCGCAAGGGCGATCGCCTCGGAAGCGCCGGCGGTCTCCGCCAGCAGCGCGCGGTAGGCGTCGACGGCGAAGCGCGCCGGCTTGTTCGCATCCGCGGTCCCCGCCTGCATTCCCGCATAAGCTATCGCAAGTCCCGCTTCCGACGAAAGGGTGACGACGGCGGCGGGATTGCGCCGCGTTCCGTTGTCGTAAAACAGGGCGACGCGGACGGTTGGGGACGGGCCGTTCGCCGCGTAGGCCTTTCCCGCGCCCGTACCGCCGAAATTTCCCATGGACGGGAAAACTCCGCCCAGGGCGAGGAAGGCGCAGATCGCGGCCGTGAACGCTTTCCGCCGCGGCAGCCTCACGCTTCATCCCCTCCCTGCTTGTCCGTTTCGCCCGGCAGCGGAAGATTCAGATGCCGGTACGCCGCCTCCGTGACCACTCTGCCCCTGGGAGTCCGCTGGATAAAACCGATCTGCAGCAAATAGGGTTCGTACACGTCCTCCACCGTCTGGCTCTCCTCTCCGATGGATGCGGCGATGGTGTCGAGGCCGACGGGACCGCCGCGGTAATGCGTGATCATCGCCCGCAGCAGCTTGTGGTCGACGCTGTCCAGGCCGAGGGAATCCACCTGGATCCGGTCCAGGGCCTCCCGCGCCGCTTCAGGCGTGATGACGCCGTCCCCGCGCACCTGCACGACGTCCCGCACCCGCCTGAGCAGCCGGTTGGCCACCCGGGGCGTTCCCCTCGACCGGCGGGCGATCTCGCGGGCCGCCTCCCCGACGACGGCGACGCCCAGGATGTCCGCGGAACGGGTGACGATGTGGGTGAGGTCTTCCTCCCCGTAATAATCCAGCCGGCAGACCACGCCGAAGCGGTCCCGAAGCGGCGCGGACAGGAGTCCCGCGCGGGTGGTCGCGCCGATCAGCGTGAACCGGGGCAGATCGAGCCGCACCGAACGGGCGCCGGGGCCTTTGCCGATGACGAAGTCCAGGACGAAATCTTCCATCGCCGGATACAACACTTCCTCCACCGTGCGGTGCAGCCGGTGGATCTCGTCGATGAACAGCACGTCGTTTTCCTGCAGGTTGGTCAGGATCGCCGCCAGGTCGCCGGCCCGTTCGATGGCGGGCCCGCTGGTGGCGCGGATATGTACGCCGAGTTCGTTGGCGATGATATGGGCCAGGGTCGTCTTGCCAAGTCCGGGGGGCCCGTACAGCAGCACGTGATCCAGCGGTTCGCGCCGCATTTTCGCCGCTTCGATGTAGATTTTCAGGTTTTCCTTGACCTGCCGCTGACCGATGTATTCCGCCAGATACCGCGGACGAAGGCTGTATTCCGCCGCCTGATCCTCCATCATCAGGTGCGCGGTGATGATCCGGTCCTCCACTGGCACCCCTCCCGTCCGGCTTTATCCTTTATCCAGGTGCTGAAGCGCGCGCCGGATCAGCTGTTCCGGCGTTTCCCGGCCGTCAAGGCCGGGGCGGATCTCATGCCAGACCCGGTCCAGTTCGTATTCGCGGTATCCGAGGCCGAGCAGCGCTTCCCGCGCCATCGTCCAGGCGCCGCCGGCGACCGATCCGGAAGGCGCGGCCGAAACGGCGGCTTCCGCTTCGCCCGCAGGAACGGACGGGATCCATTGCGCCAGCTTGTCCTTGAGGTCGAGAATGAGGCGCTGCGCCGTCTTCCTGCCGACGCCCGGCAGCCGGGTGAGATACGCGGCGTCGCCCGCGCGGACCGCCGCGGCGATCGCCTCCGGCCTCCCGCTGGCCAGAATGCCGAGGGCCATTTTCGGCCCGATGCCGGGCACTTCGATGAGCATGCGGAAAAACGCCTGTTCCTCCCGCGTGGGAAAGCCGTAGAGCATCATCGCGTCTTCCCGGATGTGGTGATGCACGTAGAGCACGACGGGTTCCCCGCCGGTTCCCAGGGCGTAAGGATTGGGCACGAACACCCGGTATCCGACGTCGCGCACTTCGAGCACCACGTAATCGGGTTCCCGATGGACGATCCTGCCCCGCAAAAAATCGATCACCGCGCCGTCCCCCCGTTGAGGCGGAACATCAACGAAGCGGTATGGGCGTGGCAGACGGCCACCGCCAGCGCGTCGGCGACGTCGTCCGGCTCCGGCACGACGGGCAGCTTGAGCAGCATGCGGACCATTTCCTGCATTTGCTTCTTCTCCGCTCCGCCGTAACCCGCCACCGCCTGCTTCACCTGCATCGGCGTGTATTCCCCGACGGGAATCCCCCGCTGCGCGGCGGCCAGCAGCATGACGCCGCGGGCTTGTCCGACGGTAAAGGCGTTGGTGACGTTTTTCTTGAAATATAAGATTTCCACCGCGACCGCGTCCGGACGGTATTTGTCCATCAGGGAACAGACGGAATCGTAAATGATGCGGAGGCGCTCTTCGGCGGGCGCGTCCGCCCGGGTCCGGATGCAGCCGTACTGGACGGGAACGAGGCGGTGGCCGATCTGGTCGATAAACCCGAATCCCACCGTGGCGATTCCCGGATCGATGCCGAGTACCCGCATGCGGTTTCCTCGCTCTCATCTGGCTTCCCGTCGATTATACCAGAAGTGGCCGGGGAAGAGAACATAAGCCGGTCCCGCATCCGGGCATGACATGCGCCCCAAAAGGAAAAGGCACCCGGTGCCGTTGGCTGTCCGTGGTGCCGTAAGCGTTCGGGAGACACACCCGCGCGTTCAGGGAGAAGGGACGGGTACGCAGTTAGGCCGGCCGGTGCAGGGAGCCGGCATGCAGGCTGCTTTCCAGCGCTTCGACGGGGAACTGGAAAAAGGCGCCGTGGAGCGCCGCCTCTTCGTAGGGAAACGGCGGCCCGCCTTCGCCGGAAACCATGGATGGGCGTTTGGTCCCGGAACCGGAAGGCGCAAGGGCCTCCACCGCCAAAACCGGGGTCATCGCGAAGGACGGCACACCGTCTGCGGGTGCGGCGTGCGATTCGTTGCCCGCCGGCGTCACTCCGGCGACGGAAACGGCGTCCGCGGCCGGCGAACCGATCGGCGCCTGCGGCATTCCGGCGGCGCCGAATCCGATGTCCGCCGCGGCGGCCGCCGGCGCGCCGCACGCCAGGACGGCCAGAAGCGCCGGCCCCAGGAACCCGCCCAGCTGCCAGACGGGCCGGCGCCGGCGCTTCAATTTCTTTTTCCATCCTTTCCAGACCCTGATTGCAAGCACCGCAATCCCCTTCTTTCCCCGGAAAACAAACTCCGGAATCCCATGTTTTTTTGTAGTATGAATCGGGGATTCCGGACGTATGCGGGCCGCGCGGCCCGCCGTTTTCAACCCGCCGTCCAGGGCGTGCTCCGTTTCCGGCGGGAAGCGGCGGATGACGGGGCGTCGGCGTTTTTCGGTTTTTCCTTTTTTTTGCGTTCCCGATTTTCCTGCGAAGCGGTTTTCGCCTTTGGCGTTTTGGCTTGGGGCTCGCTCCCCCGGTCCGGGTTCCCTTCGTTGTTTCCTGCGTCCGCCCTGTCCGGCCTGCCGTTTTCCGCTGTCTCCGCAGGCGGATAAATCGGGTACGGATATCCCGTCATCGGCGGATACCCCTGCGCATAAGGATATCCTGGCACAGGCGGGAAATCCGTCGCAGGGGGAATGCCCGCCGTCCCGTGAAGCGGCTGCGGCGGATAATACGGCTGCGCCGGATGGTACGGCTGCGGCGCCGGCGCAAGATGCGGCATCGTCCAAAGCGGCCAAACGGCCTGCGCCGGCGTCAGGGGAGACAGCCAGGGATCCCCCGCCGGATAAAGGACGGAATGGCTGCCGCCGGCCTGGGCGAACAACGCGTCCGGCGAAGCGGGCCAGCCGGAACCGATGCCGGGGTAGGCGTCAGCGGCATGGAAGTAAGGCTGCCCGGCGCTTCCCGCTCCTCCGGAACCGCCGCAGCCGCAGTCCGGTTTCCCCCCGGCCCAGCCCGGCATGCCGGATCCCGCCGCCGGTTGCGGTCCGGGAAACGTATCCGGCGCATAGCCGTATGGCCAGGGCCCCGGTCCGAAAGGCTGGGCCGGAGACTTGGACGGCTGCTCCGCGGACGGAGCGGGCGACGCTTTCGGCTCCGCCGACGCTTCCACCGGCGGGATCGGCACCGCCTTGAACAGATCGGCGAATTTCTCCAGCTCGACGGTCAGCTGCATTCCCTGCGCGGGCGGCGGTTCCGCGGCGGACGGGGGCGCCGCCTGTTCCGCCGTCTTCGACGGCCCCTGCTCCGCCGGTTGCCCCGGCGAGCCGGCTTTGCCGGGTGTCCCGGCGCCGGCGTAACCGGGCGGGAGACCGGACGGTACGGTCTGTCCGGGCACTTTCGGAATGTTGACAATTTCCCCGGTGAGGAGCGCGTTCGGATTTTTCAGATGCGGATTGGCCTTGATCAGGGCGGAGAGAGGAATGCCCCAGGCCTTGGCCAGCTTCCAGAGCGTGTCGCCCTGCTTGACCTTGTGCTGGTGGATCAGCTCGGGCTTCGGCTCCGCCGAGGCCGGGATTTTGACTTTCATGCCCGGATGAATCATGTCCGGATTTTGGATTTGCGGGTTGGCTTTGATCAGCTCATCCAGGGACACGCCATGCTTCCGGGCGATGTCCCACAGCGTTTCCCCTTCCTTGACCACATGGAGTTTCACGCCGTTCCCTCCTGACTTGCGTCGGTCCGCTCTGGGCTTATGACATTACATCCTATGCAGCAGGTGGGCGTTTGACATCCCCGCGGCAAAAAAACGCGCCCCCGATGCCCAGGCGCATCGAAGGCGCGCGTGAAGCGAAAGCGCTTAAAACCAACGCCGAACGGAGCGCTTCAGTCGAACGCGCGCACGCCGTCCACGTAAACCAGCTTGCGGAATTCCTGGAGAAGATGCGTCGTGACGGGCCCCGCCTTGCCTTCGCCGATGATCCGCCCGTCCACTTCCCGCACGGCGATCACTTCGGCGGCGGTGCCGGTGAAAAACACCTCGTCCGCCACATAGACGTCATGCAGCGCGAACGGTTCTTCCTTGAGCGGGTAGCCGAGCTTGTGGCACAGCTCGATGATGGCGCCGCGGGTGATTCCTTCCAGGGCTCCCACATAGGCCGGAGGCGTGTACACGACACCCTTTTTGACGATAAAGATGTTGTCGCCGGTGCCTTCCGTCACGTACCCCTGGGCGTTGAGCATGATCGATTCGCCGACGCCCGCCAGGTTGGCCTGGATTTTGGCCAGAATGTTGTTCAGATAGTTGAGCGACTTGATCTTCGGATTGAGCGCGTCGGGAATGTTGCGGCGCGTGCTGACGGACACCGTGCGGAGCCCGTTTTGGTAGGCTTCCTCCGGATAGATGGACAGCTCCTCCACGATGATGATGACCCACGGCCGCGGGCAACGGAGCGGATCCAGGCCGAGATCGCCGGGACCGCGCGATACGACCAGGCGGATGTAGCCGTCGCGCATGTTGTTCTTGCGCACCGTTTCCACGACCGCGTCCTGCATTTCCCGGAACGAAAGCGGGATTTTCAGGTCGATGGACTTGGCCGAATCGTACAGGCGGTCCAGGTGCTCCTTCAGGCGAAAGATGTTCCCGCCGTAAATCCGGATGCCCTCGAAGATGCCGTCCCCGTACAGGAACCCGTGGTCGAAGACGGAGATTTTGGCGTTTTCCTTGGTCACGTATTCGCCGTTGATGTAGATCCACTTCTCAGCCATTCATCGCACCTCCAGAAGATGTTCAAGAAGAGTATTCAATCCCGGGCGCCGCTTTCCTTCCCGGGAGACGCCGACCCGCCCGGCGGCTCCGCTTCGTAGGAAAAGCTGGGATAGGACCCCAATATGCGAACCTGACAGCCGATCGCCTCGATCTCGGCGAGGGCCGCGGGAAGCAGCACGCTGTCCAGCGACATCTCGATGTCGATGTAGAAATAGTAATTGCCCAGTTTCTTGCGGGTTGGCCGCGATTCGATGCGGGACAGGTTGATCCGCCTCCACGCGAACGCGGACAACACCTGGTGGAGCGCGCCCGGATAATCTTCCGGAAGCGTGACCAGGATGCTGGTCTTGTGCATGTTGGCATCCGGACGTTCGAAGGGCGGATGGCCGACCAGGAAAAACCGGGTGAAATTGTTGTCGTGGTCCATCACGCGCGGCTGAAGCACGTCCAGCCCCATGTTTTCCGCCGCGATCCGGGTGCCGACGGCCGCCCATCCCCGGCCCGGGTTGTCCCTCACGATCTCGACCGCCTCGGAGGTGCTGCCGACCGCGACGGGCTCCGCGTGCGGCAGGCGGGAACGCAAAAATTTGGTGCACTGGGCCATCGCCACCGGGTGGCTGTATACCCGGACGATTTTTTGCGGATCCCAGCCGCCGTCGTCGGACCGGGCCTCGTCAAGGCGCCCGATCAGATGAAGCACCGACGGATACACCCATTCCGCCCGCACCGGCAGGTCCACTTCGTGCACCAGCCAGTCCAGGTGCAGGCTGACGGAACCCTCGATGGTGTTCTCGATGGGAATGACGCTCCAGTCCGTCTCTCCCCGGGCCGTGGCCTGGAAGACGTCGGAGATCATTTTGCAGTAGACGTATTCCACTTCCATGCCGCGGAACAGATGCCGCGCCGCTTCGTCGGACACGGTGTTGCGGGGCAGCAGCGCGACCCGTCTGACGCTCATGCGCCCACCCCCGTTTCCAGCGGTTTCAGCAGGCGTTCCGGGGGCAGCCGGAAGTCGGGATGGCCCTCGTCCAGCGCCACCGCCGCCGCGCCGTGCGGGCAAGGCGTAAGCCACAGCGTCGAGCAGCCGCCCGAAGCCCGCATCGTCTCCCGCAAAAACCGCTCCAGCTCGTCCCGGCGCCGGCTGTTTTTGTCGACGAGCACCAGCACGGCCGGCCCCGCGCCGGACAGCACCGCGGCCAGGGCGCCGTGGTTCGGCGCCTCCCGCAGCACGGTCTCCAGGCCCGGCACGAGCTTCGCCCTGTAAGGCTGGTGGAGCCGGTCGCGCATGGCGCGGCCGAGAAGGTCAAGCCTGCCGGCGGCCAGCGCCGCCGTCAGCAGGGCGCTTTGGCCGACGTTGAAAACCGCGTCGGCGAAATTCACCGTCTTGGGCAGCACGTCCCGCGATTTGGCGGTGGACAGCTCGTATTCGGGCACGGCCACCAGCGCCTCCAGCGCTTCGGGAGCTTCCAGGCGCACCGCCTCCGCCCGGTCGCCGTCCCACGAGGCGGCGACGATGCCCCCGAACAGGCAGGCGCCCACATTGTCCGGGTGCCGTTCCATGCGCATCGCCAGCTGGAACAGCTCATCCCTGGACAGCGCGTCACCGATCAGCGCGTTGGCGGCGCAGAGGGCGCCCACGATGGCGGCCGCGCTGCTGCCCAGCCCGCGCGTCGAGGGAATGTCGCTGCGGATGGCGATGGCCAGCTCCGGAATGTCGGCTCCGGCTTCCCGGAACACCAGCTGCGCCGCGCGGTAGACGAGGTTCGTCTTGTCCGCCGGAACGCCCTGGAGCTTGTCTCCCAACAGGGTGACCGTGGTCGTGTCGGCCGGTTGCAGGTCTATCCATGTGTAGAGCGACAGGGCCATGCCGAGCGAGTCGAAACCCGGGCCCAGATTGGCCGTGCTGGCCGGCGCCCGGGCAACCGCGCGGCCGCGGATGCGCATGCCGGCCATCACGGTTCCCCCTCCGGCGGCGAGAGCCGCGCGATGGCCTCGAGCACCGCCGCCTTGTCGGCCGGCACGGTGACGGGCTCGGTGCGCGCCGAACGGACGGCGATGTCCGGGTCCTTCAGCCCGTGCCCGGTCAGCACGCACACCACCCTTTCCCCGCCGCGGAAAACGCCTTCCCGCTTCAGCTTGCGCACGCCCGCCAGCGAAGCGGCGGACGCGGGTTCGGCGAAAATCCCTTCTTTGACGGCAAGCATCCGGTAAGCTTCCAAAATTTCCTCGTCGGTGACGCAGTCGATGCGGCCTCCCGATTCCCCGGCGGCGGCGGCCGCCGTCTTCCAGCTGGCCGGATTGCCGATGCGGATCGCCGTGGCCACCGTTTCGGGATTCGGGATCGGGCGTCCTCTCACGATGGCGGCGGCGCCTTCCGCTTCGAACCCGACCATTTTGGGCAGCGTCCGGATGCGTCCGGCCGCGTGGTATTCCTTGAATCCCTTCCAGTAGGCGGAGATGTTGCCCGCGTTGCCGACGGGGATGGCCAGGTAGTCCGGCGGGCCGCCCAGCTGGTCGCACACCTCGAAGGCCGCCGTCTTCTGGCCTTCGATGCGGTACGGATTGACGGAATTGACCAGCGTGATCGGATGGGTCGAGGTGATCTCCCGGGCGATTTCCAGCGCGCGGTCGAAATTGCCTTCGATGGCGATGACTTTCGCGCCGTAAATGATCGCCTGCGCCAGCTTGCCCAGGGCGATGTTCCCGCTCGGGATGAGCACGATGCAGCCCAGCTTCGCCCGCGCGGCGTACGCCGCCGCGGAAGCCGACGTGTTGCCGGTGGAGGCGCACATGATGGTGCGGCTTCCTTCTTCCACCGCCTTGGCGACGGCCACCACCATGCCGCGGTCCTTGAACGATCCGGTGGGGTTGAGCCCTTCGTATTTGAAATACAGGTCCAGACCGAGTTCTTCCGACAGCCGTCCGGCGCGGATGAGCGGCGTGTTGCCCTCCAGCAGGGTCAGCTTCGGCGTCCGCTCCGTCACGGGCAAAAACGGTTCATAGGCGGCAATGAGTCCTTGATAATGCATGTCATGACTCCTTTGTCTGTGGATGGGACGGGATCGAATCATCCCTCGACGCGGTACACGCTTTTCACTTTCCTGACAACCTCGAGGCTCTCGAGGCGCCCGGCCACGGCGCCGAACGCCGCCTTGGCCGCATGGTGCGTGATGATGATCAGATCGGCGCAGCCCGACGAATCCCCCGACGAAGGCTGCATGACCGATTCAATGCTGACGCCGAAATCGGCAAACACCCGGGCGATCTGCGCCAGCACGCCCGCGCGGTCTTCCACGTGCAGCAGGAGGAAAAACTTCGACGCGATCTGTTCGTCGGTCTTCAGTTTCTTCTCCCGGTAGGGGGCGACGGCCCATTTGCCGCTCACGCCGAGCTTCATGTTTTTCGCCGCGGCGACCAGGTCCGCCACCACCGACGTGGCCGTCGGGAGCTGGCCGGCGCCGGGCCCGTAGAACATCGTCTCCCCGACCGCTTCGCCGTAAACGCACACGGCGTTGAAAACCCCGCTCACCGAAGCGAGGGGATGGCTCTTGCGGATCATCGTCGGCTGTACGCTGACGCTGATGAGGTCGTTTTCATCCCGCTCGGCGATGCCGAGCAGCTTCAGCTCGTATCCGAGCTGCTTCGCGAAACGGATGTCCTCCTGCGTGACGGAACGGATGCCGCGGACGTCCACGTCTTCCAGCGCGACGGGCGTGCGGAACCCGAGCGTGGCCAGAATCGCCATTTTGCGCGCCGCGTCCAGCCCGTCCACGTCCGACGTGGGGTCCGCCTCCGCATATCCCAGAGCCTGGGCCTCTTTCAGGACGGCCTCGTAAGCCGCCCCTTCCTGGCTCATTTTGGTCAAAATATAGTTGGTCGTGCCGTTGACGATCCCCGTGATCTTCGTGATCCGGTCGGATGAGAAGCTTTCGATCAGCGTGCGGATGATGGGGATGCCCCCGGCGACGCTGGCTTCGAAGAATACGTCGCATCCCTTCTCGCGGGCCTTGGCCATGATTTCCTGGCCGTACAGGGCCATCAGATCCTTGTTGGCGGTGACGACCTGTTTGCCGCTTTCCAGGGCGGCGAGAAGGTATTCCTTGGTCGGCTCGACGCCGCCCATCACCTCGATGAGAATGTCGATATCGGGATCGTGGATGATTTCCCACGGGTCCTCCGTCAGTTTCGCCGGATCGACGGGAATCTCCCTTGCCTTGGTTTTGTCCTTCACCAGAATCTTGCGGATTTCAATCGGCGAACCGACCTGCCTTTGCAGATCTTCCTGGTGGCCTTCGACGATCCGCACCACGCCGGTGCCGACCGTGCCCAGTCCCAGAAGCCCGGCCCGGATCGGTTTCATCAGTTTCCCTCCTGTCCCCTGTCCCTTTTCGCGCATGTCCCTTTCCCGTCTGTCCGTCCGGCCTCAGCCGCGGCCGACGATGGCCGCGCTCCGCACGCCGTCCAGCGTGCGCAGCCGCTCCAGGAGATCGCCGGGCGCGGCGCCGGATTCCGACATGTCCAGCGAAACGACCACATTCGCCACGCCCCGGAGCGGAATCGACTGGGAAATGGTCAGCACGTTGCCGCCGCCGTCGGCGAGCGCCCCGAGCACCCTCGACAGCACGCCGGAACGGTGCTCCAGGTCCAGGGCCAACGTGACGATCCGTTCCGGCTGCGCCTGTTCCAGCGGGTACACCCCGTCCTTGTATTTGTAAAACGCGCTTCGGCTCAGCCCGACCCGTTCCGCCGCCTCGTGCACCGTGGCCGCTTCCCCCCGGCGCAGGAGATCCTTGGCCATCTCCGTCTTCAGGATGCCTTCGGGCAGCAAATCTTCCCGGACGACGTAATAACGGTGGGACATGATTCGTCCTCCCTGGAAAGACGAATGTATGCGTATAATGGACATTATAGCGGAAAGCGGCCTTCGGAACAACCGCCAATCGCGGCCATGATCCGATTTTTTCCGCCGGTTTCCGCTATCGGTCCGTATCCTCCGTTCCGTCCTCGTCTCCGCCGTAAAACTCGAACACGTGGTCGCCTATGCGAACCGGGTCTCCATCCTTCGCGCCCTGCGCGCGCAGCGCATCGTCCACTCCCATGCGGCGGAGGATGCGCGCCAGGCGCACCGCGGCTTCGTGGGAAACCAGCTGGGTCCGCCGGACCACCGCTTCGACCTTCGCGTTTTCCACGACGAAACCGCCGTTTTCCCGGCGTACGACAATCGGCTCGTCGTCTTCTTCCCGGTGCCGGAAAACGACGCCCTCCGCCTCCGCGGGAGCGCCGGTTCCCGCCGAGGCGGCTTCCTCCTCCCGGGACGCGTCCAGCATGTCGGCCACTTTGCGGACGAGTTCCTGCACGCCCCGGCGCGTCACGGCGGAGACGGGAATGACCTCGATATCCGGCCTTGCCCCGGCCAGCCGCTCCCGGAAGCGCCGCAGCCGGTCTTCGGCCTCCGGCGCGTCCATCTTGCTGGCCGCCACGATTTGCGACCGGCGCGCCAGTTCCGGATTGTAAAGCTCAAGCTCGCGATTCACCGTCTCCCAGCTCACGAACGGATCGCTGTCCTCCGGACCGGACATGTCCACGACGTGCACGATCACCCGGGTCCGTTCCGCGTGGCGCAAAAATTCGTGGCCCAAACCCGCCCCCGCGTGGGCGCCTTCGATAAGCCCCGGCAGGTCGGCCAGCACGAAGCTGCGGAAATCCCCGGCGTCCACGACGCCCAGATTCGGGGTCAGGGTGGTAAACGGATAATCGCCGATTTTCGGGCGGGCGGCGGATACGACGGAAAGCAGCGTCGACTTGCCGGCGTTGGGCAGGCCGACCAGCCCCGCGTCGGCGAGCAGCTTCAGTTCAAGGACGACCCACCGCTCCTCGCCCGGCTCGCCGTTCTCGGCGATGCGGGGGGCCGGGTTGCTCGGACTTTTGAACCGGATGTTGCCCCGGCCGCCCCGGCCGCCCCGGGCGATGACCGCTTCCTGCCCGCGGCGCGTAAGATCGGCGATGAGTTCCCCGGTCTCCGCGTCATACACGGCGGTGCCGGGCGGGACGCGGACGACGAGATCCCTGCCGTTCCTTCCGTCCATGGACTTGCTTTTGCCGTTTTCTCCCCGCTCGGCCTTGAAATGCCGGTTGTAGCGGAAGTCCATGAGGGTGCGCAGCCCTTCGTCCACCCGGAAAATCACGTCGCCGCCCTTGCCGCCGTCGCCTCCCGCGGGTCCTCCCTCGGGAACGTATTTTTCGCGGCGAAAGGCGACCATGCCGTTGCCGCCGTCGCCGCCTTTGACGTAAATTTTCGCCCTGTCCACAAACATGAACGATCACTCCGCTTTGCGGCGGCAGGGAAAGACGACTTCGGCGCTCCAGCCCGGCTGCTTCCGCACGGGGCCGGCTTCCGGAGCAACCTCCCCGGAACCCGCCCGACTCCGTTCCGCCGCGGGCCCGTCTTCCCCGCCTTTCCCGCCGTGCCGCCAAAAAGCGCGAATCCGGCCGGCTCCCGCCAGGGCTCTGTCCCACTCCCTGCGAAGGCCTTCTTCGTCGGCCGTCTCGCCGGCAAATTCCAGCCGCAGCTCGAGTCCTTCCTCGCCGCGCCGGAAATCCAGGCGCAGCGTGTTCCCGGTCTCCGCGCCGCGCGCCGCGCGGGAACGGACCGCTTCCACGAGGCCGATGACCGCGCGGGCCATCCGTTGCCGCTCTTCTTCCGATCCTTCCAGGGAAAGCCGCTCGTCCACCCGCACGTCCAGGCGCAGATTGTCGGAAAGCGCACGGAAGGACAGCAGGAAATACGCCAGCTCGCTGCTGCCGAGACGGGAAATCCGGCTTTCGCGCTCCATCCGCTCCCTTATTCTGTCCAACGTCTCCATCGCATTATGGAGCTTTTGCAGGCGAAGGTAACCGTACAGGATTTGCAGATCGTTCATCCAGTCATGGCGTTGCTGGCTCAGCGCCTGCAGCCAGAACCGCCGATGCTCGTCCGCAAGGCGCGCAAGCAGCCGGCGGTTGGCCCGGCGCATCGACTCCGCATGCACGATCGCCGCCGCCAGGGCCCAGGCGGCCAGCAACAGGGCCGGCCACCGGGCGTCCGGCAAAACGGCGGTCAGCACGGCCGGCAACACCAGCGACGCGGCCGCCGCCGCGCTCCAGGACGTAAAGTGTTTGGCCCGCATGTGGCTTCCTTCTCCCGTGCAAAAACAACCCCCGGCCGACTGCTTCCGGCCGGGGGTTATCCTGCTGCCATATTAGCCTTCCGACGCTGCCGCGACCGGCGCCGCCTCGACGGGATAGACGCTGACCCGTTTGCGGTCGCGACCCCAGCGTTCAAAACGGACAATGCCCGCCGTTTTCGCGTAAAGCGTGTCGTCCGAGCCCTTCCCGACGTTGCGGCCCGGATGGATGCGCGTGCCGCGCTGCCGGACCAGGATGCTGCCGGCCGTCACCAGCTGGCCGTCGGCGCGCTTCACGCCAAGGCGTTTCGCTTCGCTGTCGCGGCCGTTCTTCGTGGAACCGACACCCTTCTTGGACGCGAACAGCTGCAGATTCATCCGCATCATGGCGTCAACCTCCTTTTTTCGGCGTATTTTTGATGGCCTTAGCGGCCACGAACGATTGTTCGATCCGGACGTATTCCCCGTACGACTCCGCGATGGATTCCAGGGCGACCAGCATGCCTTCCAGGAGCAGCTGCGCGCGCTCACGCCGCGCCCCGTCCCCTTCCGGCGGCACGGACGCGTCCAGGAAGCCTTCGCGCATCTCGGTGCGCAACTTGAGGCCGGCGAGGCGCTCCACGGCGTTGACCGCGCCGATGGCCACCGCCGACACGCCGGCGCATACGATATCCCTGCCCGGCTCATCGTAGTACGCGTGGCCGGATACGGTGAAGCGCGCCACGCGTCCGTCCGGATCCCGCCAAATTCTGACGGTGATCATGGGACTTTACGCCTCGATGCTTTCGATGGTCACTTTCGTGTACGGCTGGCGGTGACCCTGCTTGCGGCGATAGTTCTTCTTGGGCTTGTACTTGAAGACGATGATTTTCTTGCCCTTGACGTGCTTGTCGACCTTGCCGGTCACCTTCGCGCCGGGCACCGTCGGCTCGCCGGCCACGAATCCCTTGTCGCCGCTTACGGCCAGCACGCGGTCGAAGACGACGGTGTCGCCTTCCGCGGCCGCAAGCTTCTCCACGTAGATCACGTCGCCCGGTTGCACCTTGTACTGCTTGCCGCCGGTTTCGATGATGGCGTACATGCGCCCACCTCCTTCATCGCTGACTCGCCCCGCCGGGTGCCGGCTTCCGTCTTCCGCACGAGGCGGATCGCGGGAATCGCCGGTCTTGCCAGACCCGGTCAAGCGCGGTTGTCGCATGCCACCACGCGCACTTTGCGATTTTATCATACCGGGAAAGCAAATTCAATGATAATTTACGGAATTCCGGGTCCGCACAGGATGGGCGGCCGAGGCTTGGCATGCATTGGCGGACGCCGCCTCGCGGGTGTAGGCGGATGCGGCCCGGCAGGTACTGGCGGATGGTCTGACGGACTGTCGGAAGCGGACCGGCGTACACTGGCAGATGCGGCTTGATAAACCGGCGGATGCCGGCTGGCGCGGAAAAATGCGGTTGGCATGAATCACGCCAAAAGTGCAATTATTTTCTTATGAAAAGGTAGCGTCAAGCATTTTGTGTACTACTTGTAGGGACTCTTTGGATTGGTTTTGATGGAACAAGCTTATGCCTGGCCGTCCCGAGGCTTTTAGACCATCGAACACACCGATGAAGATGTTGGTGGCGCCGCTCCGGTGAAGGTCCTGCAGAAACTCTTTCCAGCCGCTTGCGTTTTTCCTGGCCTCCGGCCCGAAAGCCCAGGATCTGGCGGTATCCGTCTTCCTCGACCCCCGTGGCCGTATAAATGACTTCGGTCGCCACACGGTCCCGGCGCAGACGGAAATGAATGCCGCCGATGGAATAACGCTGCTTTGGCGGTCGTTCCAGCCAGGCGTGGACGTCCTCCATCGCGTATGGGTGATGTTGCTGATGGTCTCTCCTTTCTTTGGGTTTTGGGTCAATCCAAGAGTACCCTGCCACCTGCTTTTTTTGGAATAGCTATCCTTACCCAAACTAATTTACGTCACCGGGGCGAACCGGAACAGCGACAAAAATGCCGTTATTTTCCCATGAAAACGGGCTTTTCGGGCAAACAAAGACAATTGTGCTATTAAATTGGAAAAATTTGTGCGATTTTCGGGGAGAGGCCCAAAAATAATGATACGAATGTCGCTATTTCGTCTGAAGGGCCGCAAAAACGAAAAAATAATAGCACTTTTGTCGTTGTGGATCCTCCGGACCTGCCACGCGCCCGGTACCCCCCCCGGTCAACCGGGATCGTCCTCTGAAAGCCCCGGCAGCAAATCCGGCATCCGCTCCCGGCCCAGACCGAGGACGAAGGCGTTCAGCGCCCGGCCGGCGTCGTCATCCACCGTTTCGTACGTCCGGCCGTCCAGGTGCGTGTAACGGTCGCCGACGCGACGGGTTTGATCTCCCTGAAACAGGTTCAAAAAGTAAAGGT
Organism: Paenibacillaceae bacterium ZCTH02-B3; assembly: GCA_002159065.1. Lineage (GTDB taxonomy): Bacteria > Bacillota > Bacilli > Paenibacillales > Paenibacillaceae > ZCTH02-B3. Next base: position 28,077 of record LZRV01000147.1, read on the forward strand.
ACCCGACGTCCTTGACTTCGGAAACGCGCACGGTAACGGCTTTGAGGCGGTCGGCGATGCCGCGGACGGTCTCGGGATCGGTCACGGCGAGGCCGCGGCCGTCGCCGAAACGGATTTCGATCCGCTCCACCGCGTCCAGGCCGATCCCCAGCACAGCGGTCAGCGGAATCGGCTCCGATTCGGAAGCCGGGCCGCCCGGCCTTCCCGCGCAACCGGCCGACGCCGCCGCGGCAAGAACCGCCAGCGCCAGCAGAACATTCGCGGCGATCCTGCGCACGGCGGCATGCTCCTTCCGACGGGCAAATTTCCGTTGATTCGATTATAGCAGATAAGGACCTGCCGGATAAGGACCTGCCGCGCCAGCCGCATCCGGGGCAGCATCCGCCGCGTCCCCGCGCCTCGGCCACGGGACAAACGAAACCGGGCGGGAAACCATGATACGTGCCGTTTCCCGCATGCCCCATGGATCTCAGCGCAACGAAGCCGGGCGGGGAACCCGGTTGCCTTCGGGTGCCCGCTTGGCTCTCGAACCTCATCGAGAACGGAGCCGGGCGAGGAATCCTTCGATCACCGCCCCCTCGGGGATCACTCGCTGAATGCGTCCGCCGTTCATCACATAGATCAAATGGTAGCGTTCCTTCATGAACAGGCGGACCACGGTGGACAGCGGACGGTGGGGAGAGACGACGATGGGGTGGGCGATCGCGCCTGCGTCCAGCTTCTCCGCGGAGCGGCGGCTTCGATGCACGAGAAAGCGGATAAACAGGTACGGAATGTTGCGCCATTGATACCAGCCGGAAGCCAGCAGAAAAAGTCCGATGAGCAGAAAATTGAGCTGCACCGGTCCGCCGCGGAGCGCCGGCCAGACCGAGACAACCGTGAGCGCCGCCCCGCCCGCCAGGCTGATGAGGACGGACCGCCGGAGGGCGGCGTGATACGGAAGGCGCAGGCTGAGCCAGGCCTGCATCAGTTTGCCGCCGTCCAGGGGAAGGATGGGAAGCAGGTTGAAAAGGCCAATCCAGACATTCGCCGCCGCAAAATCGGCGGCCCATGCGCGATCCGCCCATCCCGCCTGTCCGAGCGCCCAGCCGGACAGCGCAAGCCAGGCGTTCTGCATCGGCCCGGCGAGGGCAACCACCGTCTCCTGCCGGACCGGAATCGTTCCCGCGTCCTCCACTTCGGCGACACCGCCAAAAGGCAGCAGCCGGATTTCCCGGATGCGCCACCCGTAATGAAACGCCGCCGCCACGTGGCCGAGTTCATGGATCGCCACGATGACGAACAGGGTGGCCAGCTCCACGAACAGGCCGGCGGCCGCGGCGAGGGCCATCATCAGGACGAAAAGCGGATGCAGCCGGACGGTCATGCCGCGCCATTTAATCAAGCGGGATCACTGCCGCCGGGTCGAGGGCCTTGCCGTTCTGCCGCACGGCGAAATCCAGATACGCTTCCGCGGAGCTTCCGCCGGTCGGCCCCAGCCGGCCGATGGTCTGGCCGGTTTCGACCCAGTCTCCCGGCCGGACGGAGGGTCTGGCGACGTTGCCGTAGACGGTAACAATCCGGTTCGGATGGCGGATGAGGACGGTGGAGACGCCGTTTTCATCTCCCGCCACCTGCATGACCAAGCCCGCGTAGACGGCCCGCACGGAACTCGTGGCCGGCGCCGCGAACCGCACGCCCGTGCCGCTTTCGGCGAAAGTCCGGACCAACCGTCCGTCCACGGGAGGGGATGTTTCCACATGGCTCCAGATGGTTTGCGCCTTCTCTTCCCCGGCGTTCCCGAGCTGCTGCAGAAACGCGGGAGAACCGGCGAAATGCCGCTCGTACCAGGCGCGCACCGCCTGCGAGTCCATTTCCTCGGCGAGCGCGGCGGACAGCCAAAGCCGGACGAGGGCGGCTCCGGGAAGTTCAAAGCGAAGCCACCCCCACACCGCGCCGAACAGCATGAGCGCCCACACCGCCCGGACCGCAAGTCCGCGGAAAAAACGCAGCGACCCGCCATTCGCCGGCGAGCCGCTTTCCGTCTCCCGGCGCTTCATCCGCTCCTTCCACCAGGTTTCCGGGTCGTCGGAGAACGCCGGATCGGAAAAGCGCTCCGGCGGCCTCGCGCCCGCGAGGACGGGAACCTCTCCGGCTGCAGAGCCATCGGGCCGTGTCTCCGATCCTCCGCCAAGCCTCACGCCAACCGGTTTCTCTGTGGACGGCGGCCCGGGCCTGAATTGCGCCGGATCATTGCGACGGCCGCCTCCCGCGAAAGGCACCCCGCCCTTTGTCCCGCCATTTGCCGCGATATCGGCCAGGGTGACCGCATCGTGATCGGCGTTGACGCCAGCCTGCGGGATCGCGCCGCCGTTCGGCGTGACACCGGCCGGGTCGTCGCCGGATCGGACTGATTCTCCGCCGTTTGCCCCGGTGCCGGACCGGGACGTCATCCCGCCGCCGGCACCGCCGGCCGCCATGTCATCGCTTGCCGCACCGCCTGTCCCGCCCGGCCCGGCGTGTTCGTCCGCCCCTTCGCCGGCCGGGAGGCCCGCATCCGCGGCGGCGCCCGCATCCGCGGCGGCGATCCGCGTCATCCGTTCCTTGCGCCTCCGCCGGACGTTGCGCCGAACATCCATGCCGGCATCCTCCCTTCCGGTGCTTGTCTCACTTTCACCTTATGGCGGATGACCGCGGTTTAGACCAGCCGGCCCGTCCGCGGACACCACGCCGCTCGCCGGGAAAGGCGGGACACGCGGACCAAGAAACGGGACATCGGCGCCCCCGGATGCAAAAGACGGCAAGGCGGAGTCTCCCCGGAGCCGAGGCCGGAGGACAATCAAGGCGGGAACGCCCGGATCATGTGCCCGAAATCCCGGCAACGGGGAGCAACCGGGTTCCGGCAGGGACCCCCGGAAAAGAAAAAAGGCCCCCGGACGGCAAGACCGTCTTTCGACAATCGGAACACCGGTCTTTCCGTCCAGGGGCCGGCTTACCGCGCAGAGGCAGCCTGTACTCCTTAAGCCCCTTCTTCCTTCTCCTGCTCCTGATGCGCCCGCACGCTCATGATGAACCCGACCGACAGCATGTTGATGAGCAGCGACGTGCCGCCGTAGCTGATAAAGGGCAGCGTGATGCCGGTGATGGGCATGATGCCGATCATCATGCCGATGTTCTGGAAGATCTGGAACACCCACATCGACGCCACGCCGATGATAATGTACGAGCCGCGCAGGTCGTTGCACTGGAAGGCGATCATGATCATGCGGTAAATGAACACGAAGTACAGCAGCAGGAGCACCGCCGCGCCCTGGAAGCCGAATTCCTCGCCGATGACGACAAAGATGGAATCGGAATAAAGATAGGGAACGAGTCCGCGGCGGATGGAATTGCCCTGCATGTAGCCGTCCCCGCTCAGGCCGCCCGAGCCGATGGCGATCTGGGCCCGCTGGGACTGGAACTTTTCGTCGGCCGAAGCCTGCTCCGGGTTGATGAACGTGTTGATCCGTTCATACCAGTGCGATTTTCCATGCTGCACGAGGAAGTCCCGGATTTCCCCGTTGTAGGTGTTGAACAGGTTGACGAAAATCGCCACGCCCACGGCAAACGCCGCCAGGCCGATGAGCACGTGGGTGTACCGGATGTTCCCGATCCAGAGCATCCCGAGCACGATGAAAATGTAAATGATGGCGTTGCCCAGGTCCGGCTGGATCATCACCAGCAGAAAGGGCAGAAAGGCCGCCGCCGCCACGGGCAGGACGTCCTGCCGGAACGAAAGCGGTTTGCCCATTCTTCGCCCCAGGATCGCGGCGATGGCCAGAATCAGGCACACCTTCATCAGTTCCGCGGGTTGAAACAGATATCCTCCGGGCAGCTCGAACCAGCTGCGGGCGTTGTTTGTGGGCGGGGCGAAAAAATAAACGGCAACCAGCAGCGCGATGCCGGCCCCGTACCACAGAACCCACCATTTGAGCACCCAGCGGTAGTTGATCAGCGTCACCAGCGGGATGATCAAAAAACCCAACCCGTAGAACATCAGGGTTTTCGTCGGATAGCTATGCAGCGGCGTGCCCCAGACGGCGCTCCGCACGACGAGGTAGCTGATGCCCATGAACAGGACCAGAATGGCCAGCATCAGCGCGTCCATTTTCTTGAGGCGGCTCAGCACGGGTCATCAACCCATTCCGAAAAACTTGCGCACTTTCCGCATGAATCCCTCTTTTTCTTCCAGCGGCATGAGCGGCACCGTCTCGCCGAGAATGCGCCGCGCCACGTTCCGGTAGGCGATGGCCGCGCGGGACTGCGGGTTCATCACGATCGGCTCGCCCTGGTTGGCGTGCTTGATGACCGTCTCGTCATCCGGCACGATGCCGATGAGGTCGATGGCCAGCACCTGGCAGACCTCGTCCACGTCCAGGATTTCGCCCCGTTTCAGCAAAGAAGGACGAATGCGGTTGATCAAAAGCTTGGGCGAACCGATGCGGGTCTTCTCCAGCAGGCCGATGACCCGGTCGGCGTCCCGCACCGCGGCGTTCTCGGGGGTGGTCACCACGATCGCCTTGTCCGCTCCGGCCACGGCGTTGCGGAAGCCCTGCTCGATACCCGCCGGGCAGTCGATGATCACGTAATCGAAGTCCGGCTTGAGTTCCTCGACGATCGCTTTCACCTGCTCGGGCGTGATGTCGTTTTTGTCTTTCGTCTGGGCGGCCGGCAGCATGTACAAGAGGTCCTCGAACCGCTTGTCCTTGACCAGGGCCTGACCCAGCCGGCACCGGCCCTCGGCGACGTCGATCAGGTCGTAGATGACCCGGTTTTCCAGCCCCATGACCACATCCAGGTTGCGCAGGCCGATGTCGGTGTCCACCAGGCACACCTTTTTGCCCAGCATGGCCAGCGCCGTGCCCAGATTGGCGGTGGTGGTGGTTTTGCCGACCCCGCCCTTGCCGGAGGTGACGACGATCGCTTCACCCATGTTTCCTACACTCCTTTGGACAGCGTCGCTTCCTTGCGAAAACGGTGCAACTGCGTGATGCGGTCGATTTCCATCACGCCGCCCCGCAAATAGGCAAATTCCATCCGCGAATCCTCCGACACCCATTCCTCCGGCGGGCGGCTGATGACGTTCGCGATGCGCAGCTGCATCGGCATCATGAGCGAGGCCGCGATGATTGCCCCGGTATCGCCTTCGCACCCGGCATGGGCGATGCCCCGCAACGCGCCCAGGATGTAGATGTCTCCGGTGCACCGCACCGTTCCGCCGGGGTTGACGTCGCCGAGCAGGAGCAGATGCCCGTCATGCTCCACCGTTTGCCCCGAACGGACAATGCCGCTCATCCGGTACAGCGGAAGGTTGTCGCGAGGGATGGCAGGTGGGCCTTCCGCGTCGCTTTCAATGGATTCCACGAGCAGGTTGCCGTACCTTCCGATAATGTCCCGGATTTTCTCCTTCGCGTCTTCGTTCACCTGACGCCGTCCCAGTCTGACGCGCACCTGCATCGCCGCGCCGGAAAGCTGCTGCCCGTGCCGGGTCAGCTTGTCCTCCAGTTCCTTGAGCAGGCTGTCCCATTCGCACCGGTCGTCCAGCACGAAAACGAGTCCGTCCCTCACGCCTTTGATGGTCACCAGCGTTTTGCCGCTCACCGGCTCCGTCCCTCCCCGCGACCAACATACACCTTCGCCCTCGCGGTCCGTTTTCCCTGCTTAATCGGCGGACGAACGTTCACCGGAACCCTGGGATGCGGCGGGGGCGGGCCGAGTCAGCAGGCGGCGGAACGGAAAATAGAAAAGCGCCGCCAGCGCCGCCTGAACGGCTGTCGTCGGCAGGATCTGCCACCCGATGGCAAAGAGATAGGATACGGTGGTCACCTGAAAAAGCCGGTAGATGGCGTACACGATCGTGTCCAGCATGAAGCCGCCAAAGGCCGTGAGCACGATGTAAAGCCCGGCGGAGGGACGCAGGCGGCCGACCAAAAGTCCCGCAAGGTACCCCGCAAGGGCCATGCCGAAGGCGTAAGCTCCGATCAGATGCCCGTAAAAAACAACATCCTGAAAAAGTCCGAAACCGAGGCCGAAAAAGAAGGCGGTATGCCGACCGGCCGTCACGGCCACAAACAGGGTCACGAGAAACGGAAAATGCGGCACGATCCGGCCGCCCATTGCCGCGGGCACAAGCCAGGGAAGCACCGCCGTCTCGATGAGCAGAAGGAAGAGGGCGGCGAGGATCGTCCGATGGACGCGGAGCTTCATGGCGCCTCAGCTTCCGTTTCCGGTTGGTCCATGTCCGGCGCCACCACGACAAACACTTCCGTCAGGTGATCGAAGGCGGAGGCCGGCCGGATGTTCGCCGTCAGCGTGAGACCGAAATCCCCGACCTGTTTGTCGACCACCGTTCCGATCACGATGCCGCGGGGAAACAGGGCGCCCAATCCGGAGGTGATGATGGTGTCGCCCACCTCAAGGGGATCATTCGGATCGATTCTGCTCATGCGAAAGAGCCCGGTTTCCCTGTTGTAGGCGTCGACGACGCCGAAGGTGGCGCTTTCCTTGCCAAGGACCGTGGCCGACACGGCGATGCCCGTCGGCGAATTCGGATCGAGCTCGGTGAGCGGCATCACGGTGGACGTGAATTCGGATACGCGGCTCACGATGCCGACGAGGCCGTCCACGGTCTGCACCGCCATTTTTTCCCGGATGCCGTCCCGCGCGCCCAGGTCGATGCGGAACGACCGGTTGTACGGGTCGGAACTGTAGCCGATCACCTGGGCGATGAGATAGCGGTAGCGGTACAGCCGCTTCTGACGCTCGGTAAACTCGAGGGCCCTTTTCAGCCGTTCGTTTTCCTGCTCGATGAAATTGTAGCGCATCTGGTCCTGCGCGTATCGCGCCACGGTCTGGCGGAGCACTTCGTTTTCCCGGTACACTTCGGAAAGCCGGCCCATGTCGCGCACAAACTCCGCGACGGCTCCCACGGGCCGGTACAGGACCGATTGGATCGCGCCGAAGGCGTCGTGCAGAAACTTCTCGGGCCAGGTGAGCCGGGACCGTCCGAGGGTGAATCCGATCAGGGCGATGAACAGCACCAGGCCGATCATGAGGATGAACAGCCTTTTGTTGCGAAACAGTCGGATCGCCGATCACCACCGCTTCCCGCTTTCCATCCGCAACGTCCGGTTCAGTTGGCAGCCCGCGAGACGGTACCTTTGTTGGCCCCCCGCAATAGGTCAAGGCTTTCCAGCGCTTTCCCCGTGCCGACCGCGACGCAATCGAGGGGATTCTCGGCAACCAGCACCGGCATGCCGGTTTCCCGCGACAGCAGTTTGTCCAGATTGCGAAGCAGCGCCCCTCCTCCGGTCAGCACAATGCCCCGGTCCATGATGTCCGCGGCCAGCTCCGGCGGCGTACGTTCCAGGGTCAGCTTCACCGCTTCGACGATGGCGCCCGTCGTGTCCGCGAGGGCTTCGGTGATCTCGTCCGAGGTGATGGAAATGGTCTTCGGCAGGCCGGTCACCAGGTCGCGGCCGCGGATTTCCACGGACTGGGGCCGCTCCACCGGAAGAGCCGAACCGATGTCGATCTTGATCTGCTCCGCGGAGCGCTCGCCGATCAGCAGGTTGTACACCCGCTTGATGTACTGGATGATCGCCTCGTCCATTTCATCGCCCGCGACGCGGATGGACCGGCTGGTGACAATGCCGCCCAGGGAAATGACGGCCACTTCCGTCGTGCCGCCCCCGATGTCCACCACCATGCTGCCCGTGGGTTCCCAGACGGGCAGGTCGGCGCCGATGGCCGCGGCGAACGGTTCTTCGATGGTGTACGCTTCCTTGGCCCCCGCCATCCGGGTGGCTTCCTCCACGGCGCGCTTCTCCACCGAGGTCACGCCGGAAGGCACGCACACCATCACATTGGGACGGCGCGGGAAAAACAGGCTTTTCTTGTATGCGCGGTTGATGAAATATTTGATCATCGTCGCCGTCGTGTCGAAGTCGGCGATGACGCCGTCTTTCATCGGACGGATGGCGACGATGCTGCCGGGGGTGCGGCCGATCATGCGCTTGGCGTCTTCGCCGACGGCCACGATTTTGCGGGTTTCCGTGTGGATGGCGACGACGGACGGTTCCCTGACGACGATTCCTTTTCCTTTGACGAATACGAGCGAATTGGCGGTACCCAGGTCGATGCCCAGGTCGCGGTTCCCCCCGAACATATGCCGTAACCTCCTGATGTCGGACAATCTTCCTCATTATATTACATGCAACCGGCTTCCTTCAAACTGACGTACTTCCCGTCCCCGATCACCAGGTGGTCGAGCACGTCGATGCCGATGACCCGGCCCGCTTCCACCAGCCGGCGGGTGACTTCCAGGTCCTCGTCGCTGGGCGTCGGGTCGCCGCTCGGATGGTTGTGGGCGCAAAGGATGGCCGCGCTGCTGCGCCGGATGGCGGCCCGGAACACCTCGCGGGGATGCACCACCGACGCGTTCAGGCTGCCGATGGACAGCGTCTCCCGGCCGATCACCCGGTTTTTCGTATTCAGGAAAAGGCACACGAAATGCTCCTCTTTCAGATGGCGCATGTCCTCCAGCAGAAGATCGGCGGCGTCCTGCGGCCGCGTGATGCGGGGCATGTCCGGCAGACGGGCGCGGGCCAGCCGCCGGCCCAGCTCCACGGAAGCCTGCAGCTGCACCGCCTTGACCGGTCCGATGCCGCGGATGTGGATGAGCTCGTCCCAGTTCTTCTCGGCGAGCCTGCGGAGGCCGCCGCATTCGTTCAAAATGCGCTGGGCGACGTGCACCGCCGATTCGTCGCGCGTGCCGGTGCGCAGCAAAATGGCCAGAAGCTCGGCGTTGCTCAGCGATTCCGCGCCATACAGCTTCAGACGCTCGCGGGGCCTGTCCTCGAGGGGCAGCTGGCGCAGCGTATAAAGCCTGCCGGTCATCGGGATCCTCCTTCTTGCCGGAAAGTGGATGCCGAAGGAATCATGCTGTCGGGGATTCTTGCGGAATGGCGAAGAAAAATCGGGGAATTCGCAAGCGACAGTATTACTATACCACTAACCTCCCGGTGGGCGCATCCGTCTAATGGACGGTTCCGACAGAAAATCCAAAAAAAAACGGGGGTTCGCGTGAACCCCGCGCTGCCTGACCGCCTCAGCTCCCCTGCTCCAGCACGCTGAGGCCGGCCTTGCAGACTTCCATGTCCATGGTGTAGTGGCCGCCGCTGACCCCGATGCCGCCGACGACCTGGTCGCCGATCCGGATCGGATATCCCCCTCCGAAAATCACCAGCCTGGGGGTATGGACAATGCCGTGCAGAAGGGGCGCGTCGTCCTTGATGCGGTCGTACCATTCATGGGTCGCCCGGCGGTAGGTGGCGGCGGTGTACGCCTTGTTGATGGCGATCTCGATGCTGAGCGCCGGCGCGCCGTCCATCGCGCCGAACGCCTTGAGATAGCCCGCGTGGTCGACGACGGCGATGCTGAACGGAATGCCGAATTCCCCGGCTTTCACCTGCGCGGCTTCGAGCATCTTTTGGGCCAGTTCAAGCGAAATGGTGTGCACCGTAACCGTGGTTTTCATTTGTCCGTTTCACCCCTGACGAATCCTTTGTCAAATTCCCATGTAAGCCTTGCGGACGCGGTCGTCGTCCATCAGTTCCGCGCCTTTGCCCTGCAGCACGATCCTGCCGTTTTCGATGACATAGACGCGATCCGCCTTCTGCATGGCCAGCTTGACGTTCTGTTCCACGAGCAGAATCGGCGTGCCGTCCCGCTTGTTGATGTCTTCGATGGCCGCGTAGCAGTCCCTGATGATCAGCGGAGCCAGCCCGAGCGACGGCTCGTCCAGCATGAGCAGTTTCGGCAGGCCCATCAGGCCGCGGGCGATGGCACACATCTGCTGTTCGCCGCCGCTCAGCGTGCCGGCCAGCTGGTTTTGCCGTTCCTGCAGGCGGGGCCAGATCCGGAACACCTTTTCCAGCGTTTCCTTGGCGGCTTTCCGCGCGTTTGGCGCATATGCGCCGATCTCCAGATTTTCCAGCACGGTCAGGAACGGAAACAGGCCCCTGCCCTCCGGCACGTGGATGATGCCGAGTTCCACGATCTGATTGGGCTTGAGTCCCCTGAGGGAGCGTCCCCCGTACACGATGTCGCCCTGCCAGCGAACCAGGCCGGATATGGACTTCAGAAGCGTCGTCTTGCCCGCCGCGTTCGCCCCCACGATGGCGACGATTTCGCCGGGATACACTTCCAGCGAAACGTCGTGAAGAACCTGGACCTCTCCGTAATAGGCATTCAGGTTTGAAATCTTGAGCAGCGGTTCTGCCATGTGGAATCCTCCTATTCGCCCAGGTAGGCTGCGATGACGGCGGGATCCCGCGACACTTCTTCGGGTTTTCCGTTGGCGATGATCGTCCCCTGGTTGAGCACCAGGACCCGGTCCGACAGATCCATGACCGCTTTCATCACGTGTTCGACGAGCACGATGGTCAGGCCGTTGTCCCGAAACTGGCGGACCAGCCGGATCATTTCCTCGACTTCGCCGGAGTTCAGGCCGCCCATCGGCTCATCCAGAAGCAGAAGTTCCGGCTCCGTCGCGATGGATTTGGCGATTTCCAGCTTCTTGCGGAGTCCGATCGGCAGGCTGGCGGCCAGCTTGTTCTTGTGTTCCAGAAGATCGAGATACTCCGCCACTTCGTAAGCCTTCCGCATGGCCAGACGAAGATTTCTGTACTTGAGCAGGCTGCCGACGGTAATGTTCTCCAGCACTGTGAGGCCGTTGAGCGGCTTGACGACCTGGAACGTCCGGGCGATCCCGCTTGCGCACATCTTTTCCGGCGTGATCTCTTTCCACAGTTTGCCCTTGTAATAGATCTCCCCCGCCGTCGGTTTCAGAAAGCCGGTCAGGATGTTGAACAGGCTGGTCTTGCCGGCGCCGTTGGGCCCGATCAGGCCGAGGATTTCTCCCTTCCGGACCTCAAGGGAGATGTCCCTGAGAACCTGCAATCCGCCGAACCTTTTTTCGATGTTACGCGTTTCCAACAGAACCATGCCCATCTCTCCTTCGGTCCGGCCGTTTCAGCCTGATTCCGCCGAAAGGTCTCCGGTTGAGCAGCGAAACGATTCCGCCGGGCAGGTACATGAGGATCAGCACCATGCAAAGGCCGTAGACGACCAGGTGGAATCCGGGAACCGCGTCGCCGAAGGTGGAGCGCAGAAGCTGCCCCAGGGGAACCATGATATATCCCCCGATGATCGGCCCGATCGTCGTGCCGATGCCGCCTACCAGGCTGAGCAGCACCATTTGCAGGGAGTTGTCGACGATGAACACGCTTTCCGGATCGATAAAAAGGATGTATTGCGCGTAAAACGTGCCCAGCATGGCCGTCAGGCCCGCGCTGATCGCCGCCGCCTTCAGCCGCACGGTCACCGTGTTGATCCCGAGCGCCCGGGCGGCGTCTTCGCTTTCCCGGTAGGCCATCAGGTAAAAACCGAGCCGGGAGTTGTTGAAATAGACCGCCACGCCATACACCCCGATCATGAAGAGCCAGGCGATCAGGATATAGGGAACGGGCGAGTCGAACACGAATTTGCCGAAACCGGGCGTGTATTTGATCACGATCCCCTGCGAGCCCCTGGTGAGGTCCGACCAGCTGATGGAAATGATGCGCACGATTTCCGCGAAGGCCAGCGTGGACAGGGAGAAAAACGGCCCTTTCAGCGGAAACGTGATGCTGCCCAGGATGACGCCGATGAGCGCGGCCATCAGCGCGCCGGCGATCATGCCGATCCACGGGGACACCGAAAAATTGATATAGAGAAGCGTGGACGTGTAGGCGCCGATTCCGAAAAACGCGGTATGGCCGATCGACAGCTGTCCGGCGAATCCGCCAAGCAGATTCCATGCCGACGCGGCGGCCGACCAGAGCATCATCAGGATGGCAATGTCGCGGACAAAGGCGTTCGGAATCACCAGGGCGAGAAGCGCCGGCAGGACAAGCAGCACGATCCGGATCGGGCCGAATTCGTGTTTCAGGCTTCGATGCTTCGTCATTTGACCCCCAACTCCTCCGTGCCGCGTTGTCCGAACAGTCCCGCTGGCCTGAGCACCAGGATGAGAATGAAGATGCAGAAATAGACGAGCTGCTTCATCGACGCGGAAATGAAATATCCGCTGAGCGCTTCCGTCAGCCCGATGACGAAGCCTCCGGCCAGGGTGCCCGGAATGCTGCCCAGTCCGCCGAGAATGACGACGATGAAGGCGATGAGGGCAAAATTGAACCCGATGGTCGGATAGACGTAGAAGATGGGCAGCAACAGGCCGCCGGCGAACGCGGTGATGGCGGCGCCGAGGGCGAAGGTGAACACGTATACTTTCCGTGTGTCGATGCCCATCAGCATGGCCACGGTCCGGTTTTGCATGGTCGCCCGGATGGTTTTGCCCATATACGATTTTTTAAGGTAGTAATACAGGGCGGCCGTGAAAACCAGGGACAGAAGAAACACCACCAGGCGGGCCAGCGAAAACTGGACTTCGCCCAGCGCAATCCGCATCCTGGAATAGGCGGTGTCCACCGAACGGTAGTCGGCGGAAAACAGCATGAGCGCCAGGTTCTGCAGGACGATGCCGATGCCGAAGGTGATGAACACCTGTCCCAGATGGGACGAATCCGCCAGCTTGACGACGAACGGCCTGAACACCGTCATGAAAAGGAGAAACGTCAGCGGCGCGATCACGAACGCGGAGATGTACGGATCGATCTTGTAGTAGAAATACGTCCAGTAGGCCAGATACATCGACACCATGATGAACTCGCCGTGGGCGAAGTTCACGATGCGCAGCACGCCGAAGATCAGGTTCAGGCCGATGCTGATCATCGCGTACAAGCCGCCCAGCAATATGCCGGACACCAGAAGTTGGCTCATCAGCTAGATCCCCCAGTATCGCCGGGACTCACGGACGCCGGAAGCGCCAGCCGTGCCGGGCTTTCGCGGCCGGCGCCCGTGACCGGCCCGTTCCGTTACTGACGATCCTTCCATTCGGGAAGGGGCAGCATGATCGGCTCCTTCAGGGCGTACTCCTTCGGCCAAACCGTGATCAGCTCGCCGTTCTGCCATTGCTGGATCGTGTTGAACATGCGTTCATTCTGGCCGTTTTCGGCGTACTTGATGCCGAAGCCGAACGGCGTCGAACCGTACGGTTCATCCAGGCTGAGAGCGGTCTCGCGGATCTTGTCCCCGTCGAGGGATCCCGCGCGCGGCAGCACTTTCTTGAACAGCGTATACATGGAAACGAATTGGCGGACCGAGTGCGAGGCCGGTTCCTTGCCCGCCTTCGCCTTGTAGCGCTCCTCGAATTCCCGGAGCATTTCCTTGGCTTCTTCGTTCAGGGCGTCCGGATTGATCCTGAACGACACGTCCGCCACCAGGATGCCTTCCGCGTCCTTTCCGACCCCGTTGTAGAAATCGGGCGTGGTTTGACCGGTGCCGGAAGCGACGACAATTTTCGGATTGTAGTCGTTTTCACGAGACTGTTTCCAGAACAGAATCGCGTCGCGCCGGGAGCCAAATCCTCCATCATTTTCGTGCGCACCGGGCCCGGACACACCGCATTGACGCGGATGTTGGCGGATCTGTACTCTTCCGCGAGGGCCCGCGTCAAGCCGATCACCGCGAACTTGGAAGAAATGTACGCGCTGCGGTTCGGCCCGCCCTTCGTGCCCCAGATGGACGACACGTTGACAATGACGCCGCTTTGTTGGTTCACCATGTGCGGAATGACGGCCCGGCTGAACAGATACACCCCCCGCAGGTTCACGTCATGAATCCAGTCCCATTCGCTCACCGTCATTTCGAGAAACGGCTTGATGATCATCACGCCGGCGTTGTTGACCAGGATGTCGATCCGGCCGAAGGCGTCCAGCACGGTCTGCGCCGCGGCATTGACACTGTTTTCCGAACGGACATCGCCAAAGATGGCGATCGCCTCGCCGCCCTGTTTGCGGATAAAGTCCGCGGTCTCTTCCACTTCCCGCTCATCGTCGGCAAACAACGCCACCTTCGCCCCTTCGGACGCCAACAGCACCGACGTTTCCCTGCCGATGCCTCTCCCCCCTCCAGTGACCAACGCCACTTTTTGTTCTAGCCTCATCAGCAGCATCCCCCTTGTTCCGTTTGGTCTTCATGGCTGTTCGAATCGCAGGTACTTTCGTTCCCATTCCTCGATCTCGTGCAGCTTGAAGAGATTCTGTCTTTCCTCCCAGGTGCAGATCCGGTCCAGCAGCGGGATTTGGGAACGGTGAACCTGGAGCAGTTCGAGCGTTTCCCTCACGGCCTTGATGGCGGCGCGCAGCGCCGTGTTGGCGCAGAGGACGATCTTGAAGCCCATCCTTTCCGCTTCTTCCAGAGATACCAGCGGAGTCTTGGCGCCTTCCACCAGGTTGAGCACCAGGGGCACGTCCCGGAACGTGCGGCCGATGCGTTCCATTTCTTCCAGGGTAGTCGGAGCCTCCACGAACAAAATGTCCGCTCCGGCTTCGCGGTAAGCGGCCGCCCGTTCCAGCGCCTCCTCGATTCCCGAGACGGCCAGGGCGTCCGTCCGGGCGATGATGGCCAGGTCCTCGTCGACTCTGGCGTCGACGGCCGCCTTGATTTTGTAGACCATCTCCTCTTTGTCAATGACCTGTTTGCCCGAGAAATGGCCGCATTTTTTCGGGGACACCTGGTCCTCGATCTGGATGGCGGCCACGCCCGCCCGCTCGAACTCCCGGACGGTCCGGATGACGTTGACCGCGTTGCCGTATCCGGTATCCGCGTCCGCGATGATCGGAATGCTTGTCACATCGGCGATGCGGGACACGATGTCGACGATTTCCGTAAGCGTTGTCAATCCGACGTCGGCCCAGCCCAGCCGGGCGTTGGAGATGCCGGCGCCGGTGGCGTAGACGGCGGAAAAACCGACTTCTTCCACCAGCCTGGCGGTCATGGCATCGTAAGCGCCTGGTACGATGAAAGCTCCCGGTTGTTGCAGCAATTGTCGAAATCGTTTCGTCTTTGTTGCCATTCTCTCCTGACTCCTTATGCGTCTCTGTGACAGGGCGGACCGCCGTGAAATCCGGACACGGCCTTCCGGCGGCGTTCGTCAATCCTCTTGCGCGTTGTTTTCCGCAAGGTAGTGTCCGATGGATTCAATCGCGGCCGCCAGACTGTTCGAGATATGCCGCCTCATCAGTTCCTCGACCAGCGTGGCGTCCCTGTTTCTGGCGGCTTCGAACATTTCCTGATGTTCCCGTGCCGCCTGCCTGCTCCGTTCAAGATTCCTCGTGGGTCCCAGCCGGCGGTAGCGCGCGATGTGGTCGTTCAGCTGATTCAGGATTTTGACCGCGGTCTTGTTCCCGCTGAGCCGGTAAAGAAAGGCGTGGAACTCGCTGCCGTACCGCACCACGTCCGAGCGCCGGTCCTGTTCGGCCGCTTCCACGATCTTGACGGTGATTTCCCCGAGCTCCCGGATGTCCTCGTCGCCGGCCTTCTGTATCGCTTCCTTTGCAACCAGGCCCTCCAGGAGGCCGCGGACCGCGAAAATTTCGTTCACTTCCCGGGCCGAGATGGGAGCCACTTTCAGCCGTCCGTTGGGCAGCCGGATGATGAGTTCCTCGGTCTCCAGACGCTGCACGGCTTCCCTGACGGGCGTCCGGCTCACCTCCAGTTCCGCGGCGAGCTGATCCTCGTTCACGGACTGGTTGGGTTTCAGGAATCCTTCAATGATGCGGTTTTTCAGCTCGAGGTACACCAGATCTTTCGTGGAAAGCCTTTTACCGCCCGACTGAAATGTCCACAACCAAATCCCTCCTTGCGAAGAAAAAATTGATAAAAAAATTAAAGTATTATTATGTAATTGTATATTTGTATACATTTATTTCGCTTGTAATTATAAACTCCCCGTTTTTCGTCTGTCAACAAAAATTCAATTCCGCAAAAAAAACGCCAGGGTCACTGGCATTTCCTTCGGAACGGTTCCGTATTTTCGCGTTTTCGCGTTCCCGGCCGTCAAACCGCTGTTGCGGCGGGATCGAAAGGCGGATGGATGCCTAGCTCCGTCAGCATGCCGAAGAGCAGGCCGACCGGCAGTCCCATCACGCTGAAGAAATCCCCTTCGATGTTCTCGATCAGGACCGCGCCGATTCCCTGCACCCCGTATGCCCCGGCCTTGTCCATCGGTTCGCCGGTGGCGATGTACCGCTCGATCAGGGAATCGGACAACGGACGGAAAGTCACCCGCGTCATCCGGTGCTTTGTCAGGGCGCGGCCGTCCGATTCGCGGATGCACGTGACGCCGGTGTACACTTCGTGCGTCCGTCCGGAAAGGCGGCGCAGCATGTTCCGGGCGTCTTCCCTGTCGGCGGGCTTCCCCATGAGTTTCCCGTCCAGCACCACCACGGTGTCGCTGCCGACGACGACGCGAACTTCGCCGGAGGCCTCGGGGCCGGATGCCGCGCGGGTCGCGGCGAGGTCCCGCAGAACGGCTTCCGCCTTGCGGCGGGACAGCTCCTCCACCGTTTTGGCGGGAGTCCAGCGGTCCGGCACGCTTTCGTCCACCGAGGGCGGCCGGACGATGACGGGCAGCCCGAACACGGAAATCAGCTGCCTTCTGCGGGGGGATGCGGAAGCGAGGACCAGCGTGCAGCGCAAGGGGCGTCTTCCTCCCTCACGTCTTCCGGTACAGCCAGATGGCGATGACGGCGCCGATCAGGCTGACCAGGGTGAATTCCAGGCGGAGATGGAGTTCGAAAGCGAGAAAACCGAGGTCCGAGGCCGGATTCCACGAGATGGGCAAAGCCTTTGTGAGAAAGGACAGCTCCCGGACATCCTCCAGAAGATGCGAGATCAGGCTTCCGCCGACCAGGCCGAGGAGGAGAAACAACACGAGCAGCCAATGTCTGCTTTTTCTCATGCCATACACGACTCCCGCCGGTTTTTTGCATCTTTTCCCATTATACGGTTCGCGCGCCGGCCGGACAAGCGGGCCCGGCCGAAGTCGCGCCGATGCTTTCGAGAGTCCCTCCGTGGAAAAAAACCCGTTTTCGTCAGCCGGACGCGTCCCTTTTCGCTTCCGCCGCGGCGCCGGCCATGCGCAAGGTTTCCCTCAGGCGCGCCAGGTCGAGCAGCGCCTCCATGGTCGCCGATTGGACGTCCCAAAGGGCGGCGCGGTCCTGTCCGCTTCGGCCTTCTTCCAGGCGGGTCATCGCCTCGTCCAGCCGCCCGGCGGCGCGAAGCGCCAGCGTTTGCGTCTCGCCTGCGAAAACGGGATCCGCTTCGAGGGATTGTGCCGCCTGCCGCCACCGGCGGTTGGCATCCTCAAGCCGCTGCCAGTCCTCTTCCGGCGGAGGGCCGCCCTCCTTCAGGAGCGCAAGGGACAGACGAGCCAGTTGCCGCGCCAGATCTCCGCTCCTTTCAAAAAAATCCGGCAAGCCCTGCGGGAGACCGCCGGCCGGCAAGATCAGGGGCGGGTGGTCCAGCACTTTGATGTACACCTGCAGATCGCCCAGCAGTTTCGCCAGCCGTTCCGCGTCGTCCCGCGTCGCCGCCGCGCCGACGAAGACCCGGTATCCGTCGCTTTGCGCGGCGACGGCGGCCAGCCCTTTGTTCCGCAACGTTCCGAGCGCTTCCTTCATTCGTTCTTCGGAGCTGAAAACTCCGTATTGCAAAAAGTAGAACAGATCCGCCGGCACGGCCATCGTTTCCGTTCCGGCTTCCCAGGGAGCCTGAACCGCCTCCGCCGACCGCCCCCCGGGGTCTTCCGCCGAAGCGTCCTCCGCCATGTCCGAAACTCCCGTACCCGGAGTTCCGGCGGCTTCTTCAGCCCCGGCCTCCTGCCCCGGGGGCTTGTCCAGGCCGATAGACCGGACGGCGGAGGACCGCTGCATAACGTTCCCGGAATTGTCCCCGCTTCCGGAAACCCACGGCTGGCCGGCGATCAGCCACAGCACCAGATAGCCAAACACCGCCCCGAGGGCGATCGCTCCCGCGACGGCCAGGAAAACGCGAATGCCGGAAGGCGGCGGAACGGTCTCCCGGCGGGGCTGGACCGCTAGTTCCGGGCGGCGCGAATCCGCCGTGTCCGACGGGTTCCCGGGGGCGCCGGATGCGGAGACGGAAGTGTCGTTCTCCGGGGCGGAGGCGGATCCGGAGATGCCGTACAATGTGCCGGATGCGTCGTGGAAGGCACCGCCCGATACGCCGGTCGGGGAACCGGAAGCTTCGGAATCCGTCCGTCGCGGATCGGGAGAGGACGGATCGGAAGCGGCGCCGGTAACGGCGCCGGAGGCGCGGGCTTTGGAAACGGTCCCGGAGGCGTGGGCGGCGCCGGAAACGGTCTCGAAGGCGCGGGCGGCGTTGGAAACAGCGCCGGCCATTTCGGAATCGTCGGGAACCGGAGGCGTTCCGCCGGCGGGCTTGTCCGTTTTGGGCCGCAGCGGTACGACCTGCGGGTCCTCTCCGCGGATGAGGCGCTCCAGATGGTCCACATCATCCCGAAGCAACGGACCATGGCCGGCATGCCGCGCTTCGGCAGGGGAACGCCGGTTCCCGGCGAGCCGTTCCCCGCCGGACGGGCGATCTTTGCCCGGGAGCCGCGGGTCGGCACGGTCAAACCGGAACGTCATTCTCGCCTTGCCCGTCATGCGTCTCTCTCCTTCTCTATCTTTTTTATGCCTGGTTTCTCCTTCAGCATATGAGAGAAAAGGGAGAGATAGACCAATGGAAGGCGCCGGGCGGGGATCGGCGCGGACGGCAACCGGACAAGAAAAAAACCGCCGGTCCTTGCGGGACGGGCGGCGGAAAGGAACGCGCTTCAGCGGTCTTCGGCGCGCCGGCGCAAACGTTCGGCCAGCTGGTGGGCCGCTTTCCAGATGTCGCCGGCGCCCATGGTAAGCACCAGGTCGCCGGGCTTCATTTTCGCCCAGATATATTCCAGCACTTCTTCCTTGGCGGGCAGATACGTCACATTCGGATTGCTGTTGCGGGCGATGAGTTCCGCCAGATGCCTGGCGTGTACGCCCTCGATGCGCTCTTCTCCGGCGGGGGAGTAAATATCCGTCACCACCACCTCGTCGGCGTCGGCGAAAGCGCGGCTGAACGCGTCCAGCAGGAAAAACGTCCGCGTGTACCGCTGCGGCTGGAAGACGGCGATGATGCGCTTGCCCGTCGTCTTGGCCGCCTGGATGGTCGCCGCGATTTCCGTCGGGTGGTGGGCGTAGTCGTCGATGACGATCATTCCGTCCGCTTCCTCCAGAACCTGGAAACGCCGTTTGGCGCCGCGGAACTCCACGATGGCGCGGGCGATGTCTGCAAACGGCACGCCGGCTTCCAGGCAGACGGCCGTCGCCGCGAGGGCGTTGGCCACGTTGTGCCGGCCGGGCACGGACAGGCGCATGGCGCCCAGCGGCTGTCCGCCGCGCAGCACGGTGAAGGAAGACCGCCGGTCGCCCAGCTCCACGTCCGCGGCGGTGAGGTCGGCGGGATGGTCCAGGCCGTACGTCACCACGCGGCGGCCGGAAGCCTCAAGGCGGGATACGGTCTCCCGGACATCGTCGTCGTCGACGCACAGAACCGCGAGCCCGCCGGGACGGATGTTGTCCAAAAACCGCATGTACGCTTCTTTGAGCTTGGCGAAATCGCCGTCGTAATGCTCCAGATGGTCCGGCTCGATGTTGGTGACCACCGCGATCTCCGGCCGGTATTCCAGAAACGAGCCGTCGCTTTCGTCGGCTTCGGCCACCACATACT
>LZRV01000148.1 GCA_002159065.1 Paenibacillaceae bacterium ZCTH02-B3
TCCCATCCCGAAACATCCGCCAATGTCACACCGAAACCCGTGATGGCTACCTGACGGCCTCATTGGGTAACAAAATTACGTGAGTGATCCTTTTTCCTTCGGTAACATTTTTAAATGAGTTGACACGGCGGGACCGGCCGGTCTCTCCCCAACACTTCCCTTGTTATTTTTTTCACGAACCCCTTACATCCTTTCCCGAAACGTCTTATAATAAGGATAAAGACTTCGTTTGCCAAAATCTCCGAAAACGCTTTATCGTTTATTGTGATCTGGCTTGTGACATTATTCACAAGTTGACAGGAATCATCAAACGACGAGGAGGAGCCGGACGTGATGCACATCGTGGTCTGCATCAAACAGGTGCCGGACAGCCGGGAGATCCGCATCGACCCGAAGACCAACACGCTGATCCGGCAAGGGGTGCCCAGCATCGTCAACTTCTACGACAAGCACGGCCTCGAGGAAGCGCTGCGGATCAAGGACGAGCTGGGCGCGCGGGTGACGGTGATCACCATGGGACCGCCTCCCGCGGAGAAAGCGCTGAAGGAATGCATATCCCTCGGAGCGGACGAAGGGGTGCTGGTGACGGACCGCGCTTTCGCCGGAGCGGACACGCTGGCCACCTCCTACGTCTTGGCGAAGGCCATCCGCAAAGCCGAGGAAACCTGGGGGCCCGTGGACATCGTGTTCTGCGGCAAGCAGACCCTTGACGGCGACACCGGGCAGGTCGGCCCGGGGATCGCCTGCCGCCTGGACCTGGAGCAGCTGACCTACGTCGGCAAGGTGCGAAAGGTTGATCCGCAGGCCCGCAGAATTACGGTGGAACGGCACCTGGAAGACGGCATCGAGGTGGTGGAGACCTCCATGCCGGTGCTGGTGACGGCGCTCAAGGAGCTCAACAAGATCCGGCGCGCTTCGCTGCCCGGCATGATCCGCGCCGCGCGGTACAAGCCGATCGTCTGGACCACCGCCGATTTCCCCGACCTGGACCGGTCGCAAATCGGCCTGAAAGGATCGCCGACCATCGTCGGCAAGACGTGGGTGCCGGAAGTGCGCAAGGTTGACGGCGAACGGATCGCCGGCGACACGCCGCAGCAGATCGCCGAACAGCTGGTGGAACGGCTCTGGTCGGGAGATCTGCCGACACGACTGGGCTGGAACTGACACACGAGGGGAGGAAACGGCGATGGCGGAACAGGAACAACAAACCGTCGAGAAAAAGGAAAAAGAACCGGACTTTTCGGATTACCGCGGCGTCATGATCGTGGTGGAGCAGCGTTACGGCAAGGCCAAGGCGGTCTCCTGGCAGCTGCTCGGCAAGGGCCGTGAACTGGCCGACAAGCTGGAAACCAAGCTGTACGCCCTGGTCATTGGGCACGAGGTGGAACATCTGGCGAAGGAAGCCGGATACTACGGCGCCGACGAGGTGTATCTGTGCGACGCGCCCGAGCTGAAAGACTACCGGACGCGTCCGTACAGCCGGGTCTGCCTGAAGGTCATCCATCAGGTGAAACCGGAAATCGTGCTCTTCGGCGCCACCGGCACGGGACGCGACCTGGCGGGGGCGATCGCCACCCACCTGCCTACAGGTCTCACGGCGGACACCACCGAGCTGGACGTGGAACCGCCGCCGTCGCGCCTCCTGCTCGCCAGCCGGCCGGCGTTCTCGGAAAAGATGATGGCCACCATCCTGTGCAAAAGATACCGGCCGCAAATGGCGACGGCCCGAGCCGGCGTGTTCCAGGCGCTGCCGCGCGACGAATCCCGCGAGGTGCCGATCATCCGCGTGGAGAACGACATGAAGGAAGAAGAGATCGCCGCCCGGGTGCTCGAGTTCATCAGCGAGACCGGCAAGGTCAATCTGGAAGAAGCCGAGATCATCGTGGCCGGCGGCCGCGGTCTCGGCGGCCCGGAAGCCTTCGGCATGTTGAAGGAACTGGCGGACGCCCTGGGCGGCGTGGTGGGCGCGTCCCGCGCCGCGGTGGACGCCGGATGGATCTCGCACGACCACCAGGTCGGACAGACCGGCCACACAGTGCGGCCGAAGCTGTACTTCGCCATCGGCATTTCCGGCGCGGTGCAGCATACCGTAGGGATGAGCAACTCCGAAGTGATCGTCGCCATCAACAAGGATGAGAACGCGCCGATTTTCCAAATCGCCCATTACGGCATCGTGGGAGACCTGTTCAAGATCGTGCCCGCGATCACCGAAGCGGTGAAGAAGAAAAGAGGCCTGCCCATCGGGCCGTTAGCTTCCACAACGGGAGGGAACCGGGCATGAACGAAAAATTCGACGCCGTCGTCGTCGGCGCCGGTCCGGCCGGCACCGCCGCGGCGCTGACCATGGCGAGAGCCGGACTCAACGTGGTGCTTCTCGAACGCGGGGAATTCCCCGGCGCGAAGAACCTGTTCGGCGGCGTGCTTTACCGGAAACAGATCGAAGAGTTGGTGCCGGAATTCTGGAAGGAAAAGAACGCGCCGGTGGAGCGCTACATCGTCGAACAGCGCATCTGGCTCATGGGCAAAGATTCGGTGACGGGCATCTCCCACCGCAACGAAGCGTACAAGGAGCCGCCGAACTGCTTCACCGGCCTGCGGGTGAAGTTCGACCAGTGGTTCGCCGACAAGGCGGTGGAAGCCGGCGCGATTCCGGTGTATGAAACCGTGGCCCTCGACGTCATCCGCGAAGGCGACCGCGTGGTCGGCGTGAAAACCGACCGCGACGACGGCGATCTGTACGCCGACGTGGTCGTCATCGCCGACGGCGTGAACTCGCTCCTGGGCAAGTCGCTGGGCATCCACAAGGAATGGCGTCCGGACGAAGTGTCGCTGGCCGTGAAGGAAGTCATCGCCCTGCCGCGCGAGAAGATCGAAGACCGCTTCGGCCTGGAAGGAGACGAAGGGGTCACCATCGAATTTCTGGGCGAAACCTCCCTCGGCATGGCCGGCATGGGCTTTCTTTACACCAACAAGGAAACGCTGTCCCTTGGCATCGGCGTGATGGTGAACCATCTGCGGGAAAAGCGGATCAAGCCTTACGAGCTCCTGGAAGCCGTCAAGAAACACCCGATGATCCGCAAGCTCATCCAGGGCGGGGAAACGAAGGAATACTCCGGCCATCTCATCCCGGAAGGCGGCTACCATTCGATTCCGCCGCTCTCCGGCAACGGCTGGGTTATCGTCGGGGACGCCGCCCAGCTGGTCAACTTCGTGCACCGCGAAGGAACCAACCTGGCCATGACCAGCGGACGGCTGGCCGCCGAGGCGATCATCGAGGCGAAAAACCGGGGCGATTTCTCGCGGGAAACCCTGAGGCTGTATGACGAAAAGCTCCGCGAATCCTTCGTGATCAAGGACATGAAGAAATATCGCGGCATGCACCAGTTCCTGAAGGAACACGATCCCGACCTGCTCTTCAACCGCCTGCCGCGGGCGGCGAACGAGGCGGCGTACAATTTCTTCCTTGTCGATGGCGTGCCGAAAGCGGAGAAACAGAAGATGATGGTGAAGATGCTCAAGGACGCGGCCGGCGGCACGACGAACCTCTTGAAACTCGGATTTAAGGGATGGAGGGCGATGAACGGATGAGCGAGGCCCAAACGGCCGCTTCCGGCGGCATTGTGGATAAACTGTTTCTGATCCGGTACAAGTGCGACGACCAGTCGCACCTCATCATCAAGGACGCGGACACCTGCGTCCGGTGCACGACGAAGGACTGCAACTATTTCTGTCCGGCCGACGTGTACGAGTGGGACCCGAAGCGCAAAATCACCACCGTGGCCTACGAAAACTGCATCGAATGCGGCACGTGCCGGATTGCCTGCCCGTCGGAAAACATCTACTGGGTCTATCCGAAGGGCGGCTACGGCATCACGTACAAATACGGCTGAGACAATCCGGCGCGAAGCATTCCGCGGCAATTTGAGGAAGTTCCAAAGGACCGTGTCAACTCATTAAAAAATGTTACCGAAGGAAAAAGGATCACTCACGTAATTTTGTTACCCAATGAGGCCGTCAGGTAGCCATCACGGGTTTCGGTGTGACATTGGCGGATGTTTCGGGATGGGAAAGCAGCACCTCCAA
>LZRV01000149.1 GCA_002159065.1 Paenibacillaceae bacterium ZCTH02-B3
AAACTCTTGACCAGTGGATACGCCGGCGGCTGAGGATGTGCCTATGGAAGCAGTGGAAACGGATACGGACGCGCTACCGTGAACTGCGGGCGCTGGGGGTACCGGAACACTTCGTCCATATGATGGCGAACTCACGCCGGGGGCCATGGGAGATGTCCCGCAACCTGAACAACGCCCTTGACACCCGATATTTTCAGGCGCAAGGGCTGGTCAGCATGCTTGAATGTTACTTGGCATTTCGTTAACTCTTCGGAACCGCCTGGTGCGGACCCGCATGCCAGGTGGTGTGAGAGGACGGGGGCTAGCCGCCCCCTTCTACTCGATTGTGCCGTTTCGTTTCCGGGCGGCCGCAAACCGGCGGTTGCGGACGGTCAGGTGTCCAAGTCCCTCCTGTCCGGGGTGCATATATTGAATCCCGGGTGATGGCCTGTGCGAAGCGCAAAGCGGCGGGCCGCCAGGCGCCGGTCCGAGCGGACCGCCCGGATTCTCCGGATTCGGCGCCTGCGGTTTGAAGCCTACCGACAGGGAATGCTCGACGGCTGGCGCGTCGGTGCCTGCCGCGGCATTGCTTCTTTTATGCCGGCGATGCCGCCGGCCAGGCGGAATTTGCGGCTGATGTACGTGCCGCAGGGGTTTGAAGCGATCGACGCGGGGACGACCGCCGCCCTTCAGGAAAGCGTTGCGGAACTCCACGTCGTCGAAGCGGCGCGGATGGGCGAGGCGGCAGCCGCGCTCAGGCCGGACGCGGTGGTGGTGCTGAACGGCCTGCACGTGTTCCCGGCCGATCACCTGCAGCAGGTGGCGGCCATCCGCTCCCTCGGGATCCCGACGGCGATCTGGTTTGTCGACGACCCCTATTGCACCGACGACACGGTCGCCATCGCGCCGCACTACGATATCGTGTTTACGGCGGAAAGAACCTGCGTGTCCCTCTATCAATCCATCGGATGCCCGCTCGTGCACCATCTTCCGGTGGCCGTGCATCCGCTGCTCTACCAGCCCATGCCGGTGCCGGAGAAGTACCGGACGGACGTGTGCTTCATCGGCAACGCGTTCCTGAACCGGGTGCAGATCATCGACGCCATCGCCCCGGTGCTGAAAGGGAAGAAGGTGTACATCGGCGGGCTGAGTTGGCGAAGGCTCGCACGCTTCGAGGAGCTCCGCCCATTCATTCACGAGGGCTGGACCGAGGTGCCGGAGACGGTCAAGTACTACAACGGCGCCAAGATCGTCATCAACCTGCACCGCACGCCGGAAGCCCACAAGGACAACCGCAACAGCCGGAACTTGCCGGCGGAGTCCGTCAATCCCCGCACGTTCGAAATGGCGGCGTGCGGCGCATTCCAACTGACGGACCGGCGCGCCGAGCTGCCTGTCCATTTCCGCGTCGACGATCCGGGTGAGGCAAGCCCCGAAATCGCCACATTTTTCAGCCCCGAAGAGCTGGCTTTCAAGATCGAGTACTATCTGCGCCATGACGAAGAACGCAACCGGATCGCCGTCCGCGGATTCCGGCGGACGCTCAGGGATCACACCTTTGCCCGCCGCATCGGCGGGATGCTGGACGTGCTGGAAGCATTTCTCGCAAGCCGCAACGGATAGGAGCTGACACCATGGCGCGTTCCCGATCCCGCCGCGGCGCTGCACGGCGCCGCGGCAGACGGTTTTTGGCGGGGTGGAGGGAAGGCTACCCGCTCGGCTGGCAACACGGGCATTGGTACGGCCGCTGCGAAGCCGTTGTGCAGGCTTTCCTTCCCCCCGTTGTCCGACGGCCGATTCGCGTGCTGTATGTGACGACGGGAAAAGGCTACCCCTATACCGCCATCGACGAGGGCATGGTCCAGACCCTGCAGCCGATGGTGGAGAAACTGATCGTCGCCAACCCCCTGGAACAGGATGTGCGGGCGATCGCGGTCCGGCACCGCCCCCACCTGATGCTGGTGCTGGACGGCATGAACATGCCGCCGGAACAGGTGCTCCGAATCCGCGACGCGGGCATCCGCGCGGCGATCTGGTTTACGGACGACCCCTACTACACCGACCTGACGGCCCGGCTCGCGCCGTACTACGATTACGTGTTCACCCTGGAACGGAACTGCGTGCCTTTTTACAGCCAGCTCGGCTGCAGGGCCTTCCACCTTCCGCTCGGGGTGTTTCCCCAGGAGTTTCGGCCGCGCAATCCGCCGCTGGACCTCAGGGGGGATTTTTGTTTTGTCGGCACGGCGTACTGGAACCGGGTCGGCCTGTTTCACGCCCTGCTGCCGATGGTGGCGCACCGCCGGTTCCGCCTCTCGGGCATGTGGTGGGAGCGTCTCCCGGACTATCGGAGGTGGAGGGACCGGATCGGTCCGGGCTCGTGGATGACCCCCTTGCAAACCGCCGCTTTTTACAACGCCCACAAACTGGTCATCAACGTGCACCGAGCCCACGACGATCCGACCTTCAACCGGAACGCGGCAGGCATCCGCGCGATTTCCCCCAATCCGCGCACGTTTGAGATCGCCGCCTGCGGCACGCTGCAGCTGACCGACTGGCGGGACGACCTGGCGCTTTATTATGTGCCCGGCGCGGAAATCGAGACGTATGCGTCCGCGGAGGAGCTGGCCATGAAGATCGAATATTACCTGACGCACGAGGAAGCCAGGCAACACATGGCCCTCATGGCCCTCAGGCGGACGATGCGCGATCACACGTACATTTCCCGTCTTTCCGTGCTGCTCGACGTGGCGATGTCCGGTTGAACACCTTGTGCCGTTGTTCCGGGTTCAGATGCCGCGCCGGACGGACGGACCGGCCCGTAAGATGTACCAGCGGTCACAAAGGAGGCGGTCGCGCATGCGCGTCGTGAGGGACCGGAGATGACGCCCGCTCTTCCGGAAATGATGATTTTTTCGCATCTGTGCAACCCCCAGGTGGTGACCGGAGCCGAGAAGGCGCTGATCCGGATGGCGCTGGAACTTGCGCGGTTTTTCCGCTGCACCCTGGTGGTGCCGCAGGATGGCGCCATCGCCTTCCAGGCGCGGGCGGCGGGCATCGAAACCGTCGTGCTGAACGTGCCCCTTGCCGTCGGCATGTATCTTTCTTCCCCCCGGGTGCGGGAAGAAATCGGGCAACTTCAGCGCAGGCCGGAATGGCGCCGGTTGCTTGCGCTGCTCAGGCGTAGGCGGCCGGCCTGGGTGCTGGTCAACACCTGCGTGCATCCATTGCCGGCGTTGGCGGCCAGGCGGCTCGGCATTCCAGTCATCTGGTGCCTGAACGAAACGATGGCGGATACCCCCCACCGGCGTCTGGCGACGGGGATCATCGCGGCGCACGCCGACCGGATCGTCGCCCTGTCGCCGTCCACGCTGGCGGTTTTTCCGCCCGAAGCGCTGATCGGCCGGTCGGCCGTGCTGCCGCCGTACATCGACCGGAACGAACTGAACCCCGACTTATGGCCGGCCGCCCGCGCCGAACTTCGTTCCCGCCTCGGCTGGGATGAGGGGGCGAGGGTGGTCGGGTTCCTGGCGGCGACGATTTACGGAAACAAAGGGCTGCGTGAACTGATGCAGGCGTTTATCGCCCTGGCCGCCCGAAACCCTGCGTCGCGCCTGCTGGTGGCGGGCAGCCCGGCGGATCCCGTCTACTATGAAGCCTGCCGAAAAATGGCGGCGGTCGCGGGATGCGGGGACCGCATCGCCTGGCTTCCATATACGGACCGGATAGACCTGGTCGTTCCGGCCGTGGACGTGGTGGCGGTGCCGAGCCTCATCCCGGAAGGTTTCGGAATGACGGCCCTGGAGGGGCTTTGCTTTGAAAAGCCGGTGGTGGCGTTTGCCTCCGGCGGTTTGCTCGACATTTTGACGGCGACGGGCAACGCGGAGTTCCTCGTGCCCGTCGGCGACTCAGTAGCGCTGGCAGCCAGTCTTGAGGCGCTCCTGGCCGACGACGCCCGCCGCGTCGAGATCGCCCGGCAGGGTGCGGCGATGGCGGAGGCGGTGTTCGGGCCGGCGGCGTACCGCGCCCGG
>LZRV01000150.1 GCA_002159065.1 Paenibacillaceae bacterium ZCTH02-B3
CCGCCTGTTTGCTGCTGGTCTCGGCGGTCTTGTAATAGTACGGGTCGCCGGCGCTTTCCCCCGGCAATCCGCTGCCCGTCGTGACGCCGAGGCCGAACTGTTTCATGTACGAATCCCACACATCCAGCGGATTGTCATACTTGCTGCTCATGTACAGCCGGTTGCCGATCATCGCCGCCATGAACGTGTTGGACGAATGCCGGATGGCGCTCGTGGCGTTCAGCGAACCGTAGCCGCGCCCGCCGGCGTTGCGGACCCGCGACTGGTCGCGGCCGTAGACGAAAACGCCGGTGTCGTGGTACCGCTCCGTCGGCGTGATCAGCCCTTCGTTCAGGCCGATGAGCACCGAGAGCGGCTTGAGGGAGGAGCCGGGCGGCACGAGGGACGTGGGATGCCTGCCCCGCTCTTCGTCGGGCAGATCGGCATACCGCTCGCGAATCGCGCCGTTGGCGATCCGCCACTGGATTTCCGCATATTCTTCCTGCGAAATGCCGCCGCGCCAGACGTTGGGATCGTAGTCCGGAATGCTGGCCATCGCCACCACGTGGCCGGTGGCCACTTCCATGGCGACGGCGTATCCGGCCACGGCTTCCGTCCCCTTTTCGTTGTACTTTTTCCCTTCCGGGCTCCTCAGCCACTCGAGATGCTCCTCGATGGCCTGCTCCGCCGCCAGCTGCACGTCCTTGTCGATGGAGAGAATCAGGTTGTTGCCCTTTTCCGGATATTCGATCTCCACCTGGCCGACGATGCGTCCCTGCGCGTTGATCGGGTACGTCTTGCGCCCGATCTTGCCGCGCAGCACGTCCTGGTACATCAGTTCCAGGCCGTCGAAGCCGACGTATTCATCCGGCAGATATTCGGCGTTCGGCTGCCGGTAGCGCTCCAGGTAGGACGCGGTCTGGTTGCTGGCGGTGGAAAACTCCCGCAGATAGCCGATCAGCTGCACGGCGATCGTGTTCGGGTCGTATTTGCGGATGCTCTCCTCGGTGATTTCCAGGCCGCGCATCTCGTCCTTGTGCTCCAGGAAATAGGCGATTTCCCGCTGCGACAGCCCTTCCTTGATCCGCCGCGGCCGGGAGATGAGCCCGGGCTGCTTCGTCGGTTTTTTGTCCAGGTCAAACCCGACGTCCATCCGCCTGATCACTTCTTCCGCCGTGATCGGTTTGGCGTCGGGATCGCCGTACGTGGCGAACACGTCCGCCACCCGCTTGGCCAGGTCCACGATGTAGTCCTTGTCCTGGCCGGGCTCGAAGCGGAAAAACAGCGACTGGGTCGATTCGGTGTAGGCCAGGGGATATTCGTTCCGGTCGAAAATGTTGCCGCGGATCGGCGCAATCAGCGTGGAAAACGAGCTCATGCTCGTCTCCCTGGCCTTCATTTCATCGTGCCTGACAAACTGCAGATAGGCGAGGTTGACCACCAGAACGGAAAACAGAATGAACGTCGCGAAAAACAGCAGATTGAGCCGGAAGGCAATGTTCCGCTTGCGGAGCGCTTCCTGTTTTGCCGGGTCCTGCTGTTCTTCCAGATGAACGGCCATGTCCGGCATCCTTTCCCATCCGAAAATTGCGGCGCCGCGGGCCGCACCGGCCGGCCGGCGCTTACGGCGCGCCGTTTTGCACCTTTTCCACGAACGCCCGAATCTGATCGTTCATGTCAAGGGTGAACGTCTGTCCGAAATACGAAAGGGTCACCTGCGTGTCCCCGTTTTTTCCCTCCAGGGTAAAACGGCTTCCCTCGATGCGGAAACCGTCTTCCGTCTTTTCGAACCGCGCTTCCCCGACATCGCCCAACATGGCGGCGATCGCCTTCTCCTTCGTCGTCTCCACCGTTTCGCGGAGCTTCGTCCCGGCCCGTGCCAGCTCGTCCGGCGCGTAGTTGAACCCGTAAATGAGCACGGCCGCGGCGATCAGGATGACAAGCAGCCATTTCAGCACGCTCTTGATGACCTTGATCAGGACGGCCGCGATCACGACGGCGATGACGATCACCGGCCAATGATCCCGGGCAAACGAGATCCACTGTTCCATGGCAGCCCTCCGTTGCTTCCATGTCGGACTTCGGGTAAACTCATGTTGATTATTTTTCATTATAGCATGACTGCCCGCCGGACGTTAATTGAAGAGGTGAAAAGGGTGAAGCCCGTCATCATCGTCGAGGGGAAAAACGACAAAATCAAGCTGTCCGCCCTGCTCGACACGGAGCGGATCGACATCCTTTGCACCCACGGAACGCCGGGGGAGGACCGGCTGGACCGCTTGCGCCGGCAGGTCGGCGACCGGCCCGTGTACATCTGGACCGACAACGACAGGCGCGGAAAAAAATACGCGCCCGGCTCAGGGACGCGTTTCCCGATGCGGAGCATCTGCACACCTCGAAGGGGTACGCCGGCGTGGAAGGCACGCCGGACGAAGATCTGGCCGGCCGGCTGGTCAAGGCCGGCCTCGAAGAGTATCTCGCGAACCGGTCCGGCGAAGGCGGCCTGCCCTGACGCCGGCGGGACCTTTCACATTTCCTTCGCCAGGCGTTCGATGTCGTCGGCCATTTCTTTCACCAGCGCCCCCGACACCACCGTCTCCATGTCATTGGCATCGTAGTATTTGCGTTTCTGCCCGTTTCCGTCGATCAGCACGAAGTAGTTCTGGTGCATGAAATTGCCGTTTTGCAGATTGATCACGGAAATGCCGTATTGGCGCGCAAGCTCCGTGACCGACGCCTCGTCGTCGCCCCGCAGGAAATGCCAGCCGGAAAAATCCGCCTGATAGCCCCGGGCGAACTGTTCGAGCCGCTCCACCGTGTCGCGTTCGGGATCGAACGAGATGGAATGGATCACCGCCTTGTCGCCGAACAGCCCCCTTGCCTTCAGTTCCTCCTGCAGTTTGGACAGCATGGCCGTCGTCGGAATGCAGATGTCCGGGCAATGGGAGAAGAAGAAATAGACGATCCGGACTTTGCCCGCCGAATCCGAAAGCGACACCCGGCGACCCACGGCCGACTCCAGGGAAAAATCCGGCGCTTCGCCGAGCATCTCCAGCTTCCCGCCCGACGGCCACGGCCGCCAGATCGCAAGCGCCACGGCGATGACCAGGAGCACGAGCGCCGCCGTGAACCAATGTTTTGCAAGCCCCTTCATGATGCCTGTCTTCCTTTCGATCGCATTGTGCGAAAGCTGCGGCGTCCCGCGCGCCGTCTCGGCCGTCAGGCCTTCACCGTGTCGAGCACGATGGCGAGCGGGATGATCATCAGGTAGTAGATGGACATGAGAAAGGCCCTCTTCGCCCAGCGGACGGCGTCCCGTCCGACGAGTCCGCCGATGCAGACGAAAAGCCAGACGGCGCCCGCAAGGAGCGACACCGCGAGAAACAAGCTGCCGGTATATCCGAAACGGGTCAGCAGGGCGCACGACGGCAGCAGCAGGAGCACGTACGGGATCATCTGCCATTGGGTGCGCCGGACGCCCCGCACCACCGGCAAAATTTTGAACCCGGCTTCGCGATAGTCATCCCTGCGCATGATGCCCAGCGCCCAGAAATGGGGCGGCTGCCACAGAAACAGGATGAGGGCGAGCAGCCAGCCGCCCGCGTCCATCGTTCCGGCCGCCGCCACGTAGCCGATGGCGGGCGGCACGGCCCCGGAGAAGGCCCCCATGAACGTGCTGAGCGGCGACCGGCGTTTCAGCCAGTAGGTGTAAATGACGATGTACACAAACATGCCGAACAGACCGAGCAACGCGGCCTGCACGTTGACCGCCAGCAGGATCAGCATGCCGGCAAGGCCGAGCGCGGCGGCATAGACGGCGGCATGGCGGACGGGAATGCGGCCGGACGGCAGCGCGCGCTTTTTCGTGCGGGCCATCCTGGCGTCCAAATCCCGGTCCAGCAGATTGTTGACCACGCAGGAGGAGGCCATGACCAGCGT
>LZRV01000151.1 GCA_002159065.1 Paenibacillaceae bacterium ZCTH02-B3
CGTCGTATTTCCCTGCGGATCGATGTCGACGAGAAGCACGCTTTTTCCCAGTCGCGCCAGCGAGGCGCCGAGGTTCACGGTGGTGGTCGTTTTGCCGACGCCGCCTTTCTGGTTGGTAATCGCAATGACTTTTGCCAATCTGTTCACCTCTGGTCGATTTGACCGGCTTGAACCGATGCATTGGGATGGGATCACTGTTTCGGAATCCGGATGACGAACTCGTAGCAGTCATCGAGAAGCCGTTCGTCGGTTTCGATTTTCACGCCGGAGCTGGCCACCATGTCGACGGACTGGCGGATCGTGTTGACGGCCAGACGGATGTCCCGCGGAAACGAGATGCGCCGTTTCTTTCCGCCGGCGGCAGCCGGCTTGCTGACCAGCGAAGCGACCCGGGCTTCGGTCTGTTTGACGGTCATGTCCTTGGCGATGATTTCATCCAGCACTTTCAGCTGGTCTTCGGGATTGTCCAGCGCCAGGAGCGCCCGGGCGTGCCGCTCCGTGATTTTGCGCTCCAGCATGGCCTGCTTGACCGGCTCGCTGAGCGACAGCAGCCGGATTTTGTTGGCGATGGTGGACTGGCTTTTGCCGAGGCGCTGGGCGAGGCTTTCCTGCGTCAGATCATGCAGCTCCATCAGCCGCTGGTAGGCCGCCGCCTCCTCGATGGCCGTCAGCCCCTCCCGTTGCAGGTTTTCGATCAGGGCAACGGACGCCGCCTGCGCATCGTTCAGCTCCCGCACGATGACCGGAATGGTGGGAAGGTTCAGCTTCCGCACGGCGCGATAGCGCCGCTCGCCGGCGACGATTTCATATTTGTTGTTTCGCATGCGCACGACGATCGGCTGGATGACGCCGTGGGTGCGGATGGACTGGCACAGTTCGTCCAGCCGGTCATCGTCAAAAACGGAGCGGGGCTGGTACGGACTCGGCACGATGTCGTCGACGCGGACCATTTTGATTTCTTCGCCGGGATGGCGGTCGCCAAGTCCGAACAGCTTCGTCAGGGACTCTTTCATGGTTCACTCCACCCGTCAGATGTTGCCGATTTCCATGAGGCATCGCATGTTCCGAATAACCGCCCATATACATTCAACGCCCGGCCGGGCATTTCCTGCAAAAGACGGGCGTGAAAAACGGGGCGGCCGGCGGAAATGTTTCACGTGGAACATGTTTGTTTTCCGGTGCGCGCCGGTCCGGCAAAAAGCCCGGCGGACGCGCCGGCGGCCGGACGCCGGGGAACTTCCCGGCACCGGGCGCCGGGCGAACATCCCCGCGTCCCGGACATTTTCTATGTATCCCGCCGCCCCGACCGGCGGCGGTTCGCTTTCGGCGGATCCGCCAAATTGGCGGATCCTAGATCAACGGATTTTTGGCGGGAATGCCCGCCTTGCGGGGATAGGCCGGCGGCGTCGGGCGCGTTTTCCGGATTTCCACGAGCAGCCGCTCCGCCCGTTCCGCGGGCAGCACCAGCCGGTGCACCTTCACCAGTTCGCCGCCCAGTTCCCGCAAGCTGCGAGCCGATTCCCGGATTTCGTCTTCCGCGTCCGGTCCCTTCATGGCGACGAACCGGCCGCCGGGGGCCGCGAAAGGCAGGCACAGTTCGTTGAGAAGCGGCAGCCTGGCCACGGCCCGCGCCGTGACCAGGTCGAACCCGTCCCGCAGGAAAGAATCCCGCGCCGCGTCCTCGGCCCGCGCGTGCCGGCACTCGACGCCTTCCAGCCCGAGCGCTTCGACCACGTGCTCCAGAAACCGCACGCGCTTGGCCAGCGAATCGACGAGAACCAGCTCGAGATGCGGAAACACGATTTTCAGCGGGAGGCCGGGAAATCCGGCGCCGGTGCCGATATCCGCCACCCGGGCGATGTGTTCCATCGGCACAAAGAAAGAAAGGGAGACAGAGTCGTAAAAGTGCTTCTCGTAAACCTGCTCCCTCTCCGTGATGGCGGTCAGATTCATTTTTTCGTTCCAGGCCAAAAGTTCGCGGCAATAGGTCTCAAAACGGTCCAGCTGAGCGCCGTTCAGCTCGATGCGGCGCTCTGCAAGCCACTCGGCGAAGCGGGCGGCAATCCGGTCGTTCACCGCGAATCCTCCTTACGCTTCCGCGGCCTGACGGCCGGCGAGCTGTTCCAGATGGATGAGCAGGATGGAGATGTCGGCCGGGTTCACGCCGCTGATCCGCGCCGCCTGGCCGATGTTGAGCGGCCGCACCTGGGACAGTTTGATCCGCGCTTCCATCGCCAGTCCGTGAATGCTCATGTAATCCAGATCGGGCGGGATCGCTTTTTGTTCCATCTTTTTCATGCGTTCCACCTGCTGCAGCTGCTTCTCGATGTAGCCCGCGTATTTGATCTGGATTTCCACCTGCTCCTTCATTTCATCCGTCAGCTCGACGGGGGAAGGAGCGAGCTGTTCGATGTGGGCGTAGGCGATTTCCGGCCGGCGCAGCAGAGCGGCCGCCGTCACGGGGCTGTCCGGCATCGACGTGCCCGTTTGCCCGAAAATGGCCTTCATCCGTTCGTCGGGATGCAGTTTCGTTTCGTTCAGCCGGGCGATTTCCCGCTCCACCTTTTCCTTCTTGTCCAGAAATTTGCGGTAGCGCTCCTCGGAAATGAGGCCGATTTCGTAGCCGATGGGCGTCAGCCGCAAATCCGCGTTGTCATGGCGGAGCAGCAGGCGGTACTCGGCCCGCGACGTGAGCAGCCGGTACGGCTCGTTCGTGCCTTTCGTCACCAAATCGTCGATCAGGACGCCGATGTACGCCTGCGAACGGTCCAGGATGACCGGATCCTTGCCCTGCACTTTGCGGGCCGCGTTGATGCCGGCCATGATGCCCTGGGCGGCGGCTTCTTCATAGCCGCTCGTGCCGTTCAGCTGCCCGGCGGTAAACAGGCCCGGGATCGTCTTCACTTCCAGCGTCGGCCACAACTGGGTCGGCTCGATCACGTCGTACTCGATGGCGTAGCCGGTGCGCATCATTTCCGCCCGTTCCAGACCGGGAACCGAGCGCAGCATGCGGAGCTGGACTTCCTCCGGCAGGCTGGTGGACAGCCCCTGCACGTAATATTCCGCCGTCTCCTTCCCTTCCGGTTCAAGGAAAATCTGGTGCCGCGGCTTGTCGGCAAACCGGACGATCTTGTCCTCGATGGACGGGCAGTAGCGGGTGCCCGTCCCTTCGATGGCGCCGGTGAACATCGGCGCGCGGTGCAGGTTTTCCTGAATGATCCGGTGGGTCTCCTCCGACGTGTACGTCAGCCAGCACGGCAATTGTTCCCGTCCGTCGTCCACCGTTTCGTGGGAGAAAAATTTCGGCTTTTCGTCTCCCGGCTGGATGATCATTTTGTCAAAGTCGATGGAATCCCGGTGCACCCGCATCGGGGTGCCGGTCTTGAACCGCAACAGCTTCAGGCCGAGCTCCTTCAGATTGGCGGAAAGCGCCACCGCCGGCTGCTGGTTGTTCGGCCCGCTCTCGTACATCAGTTCGCCGATGATGATTTTGCCGCGCAGATACGTGCCCGTCGTCAGCACGACGGCTTTGGCCCGGTATTCGGCGCCCGTCTTGGTCACCACGCCGCGGCAAATCCCTTTTTCCACGATGAGTTGCTCCACCATGCCCTGGCGCAGCGTCAGCCGCGGCGTCCGCTCCAGCGTATCCTTCATGGCGCGGGAATACCACTGTTTGTCCGCCTGGGCGCGCAGCGCCTGAACGGCGGGGCCTTTGCCCGTGTTCAGCATCCGCATCTGGATGTACGTCTTGTCGATGTTGCGCCCCATCTCGCCGCCCAACGCGTCGATTTCCCG
>LZRV01000152.1 GCA_002159065.1 Paenibacillaceae bacterium ZCTH02-B3
GAGCAGCACCGTGCTGATGACGTAATCTTCCGGCGTGCCCTTGATTTCTTCCAGCAGCGCCTGCAGGGCGCGGGGATGCACCTTGTTGCCGCGGCCTTTCACCACGTAGCCGAAATTGGCGGCAAACTGGATGAAATGCAGCATTTTCTCGCTGTCCGGATCCTCGTGCACCCGGAAAATGAACGGCACTTTCAGCCAGTGAAAATGTTCCGCCACCGTCTCGTTGGCCGCCAGCATGAACTCCTCGATGATCTGTTCGGCGATGGTGCGCTCCCTTTTGACGATGTCCAGCGGCTTTCCGTTTTCGTCCACGATGATTTTCGCTTCGGGAAAGTCGAAGTCGATGGCGCCCCGCTGCATCCGCCGTCTGCGGAGCTTCAGGGCCAGCTCTTCCATCAGCTCGAAATCCGGCACCAGCTCCCGGTATCGCGCCATGACTTCCTCGTCCCGGTCCACCAGGATTTTGCGCACGTCGGTGTAGGTCATCCGCTCCACCGTGCGGATGACGCTCGGGTAGATGTCGTGGCGCACGAGGCGGGCGTCCTCGTCAAACTCCATCTCGCAGGTGAGGGTGAGCCGGTCCACCCGCGGGTTCAGGCTGCAGATGCCGTTGGACAGCCGCCGCGGCAGCATCGGAATGACCCGGTCCACCAGGTACACGCTGCACCCCCGGTTGTACGCCTCCCGGTCGAGGGCCGACCCTTCCTTGACGTAATGGCCGACGTCGGCGATCGACACCCGCAGCCGGTAGTGGCCGTTCGCAAGCCGCGTCACTTCCACCGCATCGTCCAGATCCTTGGCGTCTTCGCCGTCGATGGTGACGGTGCGGGCGTCCCGCAAATCGACGCGCCCCGCAAGATCCTCGTCCCGGACCGTATCGGGAATCTGTTCCGCCTCGGCCAGCACGTCTTCCGGAAACGCCTCCGGCAGCCCGTGCTTGCGGATGATGGACAGGATGTCCACCCCGGGATCGTCCTTGTGCCCGAGGATTTCGATCACTTCGCCTTCCGCCGCCGTCCGCGCCCGCTCCGGAAACTTGACGAGCCGGACGACCACCTTCTGGCCGGTGACGGCGCCCTTCATGCCTTCCTTCGGGATGAAAATGTCCTTGTTGATCCGCTTGTCATCCGGGATGACGAAGGCGAAATGCTCGTGGCTTTCCAGCAAGCCGACGACCGTCTCGTTGGCCCGCTTGACGATTTTGATGATCTCGCCTTCCGGCTTGCCGGCGTGGTTCTTGCCGGTGATGCGGCCGAGCACCAGATCGTTGTTCATCGCCCCGCGCATGTCGTTGGCGTGAATGTGGATGTCGGGCTGGTCGCGGTCGTCCGGGATGAGAAAGCCGAACCCTTTCGGATGGGTCTGCAGCCGGCCCCGGATCAGATTCATCCGCTCCGGGATGCCGTACCGGTTGTGACGGTTGCGGTAAATGTTCCCTTCATCCTCGAGCCGGTTCAATAGCCGCAGAAGTTCCTTGAAGCCTTCCGCATCCGGCACGCCGAACGCCTGCGCCAGCTCCTGGGCGGTCATCGGCCTGTACGCGGTTTCCCGCATGAAATCCAGCAATTCCTGTTCATTCAGCATCGGTTGCACCTCGATGAA
This sequence comes from Paenibacillaceae bacterium ZCTH02-B3, assembly GCA_002159065.1. Classification (GTDB taxonomy): domain Bacteria; phylum Bacillota; class Bacilli; order Paenibacillales; family Paenibacillaceae; genus ZCTH02-B3. Next base: position 1,603 of record LZRV01000152.1, read on the forward strand.
AACTCGCTTGCTCCTATTATGGACAAAAAGCAGCAGGAACCATGAATTCCTGCTGCTCTTATGCGTTCGGCATTTCCGTTTATGCAAAAAGCCAAGCCAAGGCAAAAGGTCCATGCAAGGGCGGTCAATCCGTCTTTCGCGTTTCGCACGTTCATCCCGCTTCCCCGGCGCTTGTCCGCCGGACCGGCGTCATGCCTTCACGATGTAGGAAACGACAAGAGACAGGATGATGAACGCGACGGCCAGACCCGTGGTCAGGCGGGACAGGAACAGGTCGAGCCCGCGCGCTTTCTGCCTGCCGAACAGATGCTCGGCGCCGCCGGTGATCGCGCCCGACAAGCCGGCGCTCTTGCCCTTCTGCAGCAGAACGGCCGCGATCAGTCCCAAGGAGACGATGATCAGCAGCACGTGAAAGAACACTCGCATTGCCCACACCTCCCGTTGCCGCTCAACGCGCACGCAGAAACATTCGGACAGATAACACATGCATTTTAGCACAATGGCGGAGGATTGGCAACCTTGCCTTTTTCGCCTTGAACGGCCGGAAATCGTTTCCTATAATAGGGCCAGAGACCGAAAAAAGTTCGACGCCAGCGTGAAAAGGCCCCGCAAACCGCATTCCCGCCAATAACGGGGCCAATAACAAAAAACGGGAGGGACCCGCATGCAGACGGCCCGGCGCATCGTGGTCAACCAGATCGGCTATCCGGCGGATGGCGAAAAGAAGGCGATCTTTTGGGACGAAGGCGAGTTCGAGGTGGTGGACGCCGAAACCGGCGCGGCCGTGTTCCGCGGCGCGACGGCGGCGCCGCGGACGGACGGGGCGAGCGGCGATTCGGTGGCGGCCGGCGACTTCACCCCGCTTGACACCCCGGGGCGGTATTACATCCGCCACGTCCGGACCGGCGACCGCTCGGCGACGTTCGCCATCGGTCCGGCGCCCTACGAAGACGTTCATCGCGGATTGTTGAAAGCGTTCTATTTCTTCCGGTGCGGCACGGAACTGGCCGAACCGTACGCCGGACCGTGGACGCACAAGGCGTGCCACCTGTCCGAAGGCATCGTGTACGGCGAGCCCGGCCGCCGGCTGGACGGCCGCGGCGGCTGGCACGACGCCGGCGACTACGGCAAATACACCGTGCCCGCCGCCAAGGCGGTCGCCGACCTGCTTCTCGCCCACGAATGGTTTCCGGACGCCTTCCGGAAACCGCTGCCGCTGCCGGAAACGGACGGCCGCATGCCCGACGTGCTCCACGAGTGCCGCTGGGAGCTCGAGTTTTTGCTGAAGATGCAGGACCCCGCCACCGGCGGCGCGTTCCACAAGCTGACCACGAAGCGGTTTCCCCCGCTCGACCGGAAGCCGGAAGACGACCTGGACGACCTGTATTTTCTGCCCGTGTCGCCGACGGCGACGGGGTGCCTCGCCGCCGTCACGGCGATGGCGTCCCGCGCGTACCGGCCCTACGACGCCGCCTTCGCGGACCGGTGCCTGGCGTCCGCCCGCCGCGCCTGGGCGTGGCTTGCCGCCAACCCGGACGCGCCGAATTTCAAAAACCCGGAAGACGTCCATACCGGCGAATACGGCGACGACTGCCACGATGACGAACGGTTCTGGGCCGCGGCGGAACTGTTCCGGGCCACCGGGGAAGCCCGGTACCGCGACGAGATGAAGCGGCTGGCCGGGCGGCCGTTTTCGAAGACGGCGCTCGGATGGGCCGACGTGGGCGGGTACGGGACGATCGCCTGTTTGCTGCACGATGAAGCCGGCATCGGCCCGGACCTGCGCGATACCCTGCTGGCCGAATGGAAAAGCGGGGCGGACCGGATTTTGCGGACGGCGGACGCAAGCGGTTTCGCCGTCGCCCTGGAGACCGGCGATTACATCTGGGGCAGCAACATGCTGGTCATGAACAACGCCATGCATCTTTTGATCGCCGGCCGCCTGTTCGGCGATCCGGCCTATGAGAAAACCGCCCTCGACCAGGTGCACTACCTGCTCGGCCGCAACGCGCTGGACCTCAGTTTCGTGACCGGATTCGGCGACCGGGCGGTGCAAAATCCCCACTACCGGCCCGGCGTGGCCGACGGCCGCTCCGCCC
>LZRV01000153.1 GCA_002159065.1 Paenibacillaceae bacterium ZCTH02-B3
GATCAAGGGCGGGCCTGGCCTTGTGTGGAGACACAGGCCACACAGACCCCGGCGCCAACAACGGCCAAAAAAGAAGCGGCGCCTGCGTCCCCCCGCAAGCCCGCTGCAAACCATCCCTGGAGAAAACCATTCTCCAGCAAGCAGTTACAGCGTAGCACAGCATCCGGCTAGTCTGCAAGAGGACGGCGGCCGTTTAATCAGCTATCATCCCTGACATTTTCATAGAACAGTTAACCTGACATTTTCACAGACGCTTGACACTTCGCTGTCAACGCCAAGGCCAAGCCCGATTCGAATTTCGGCGGACCCACCGTCCGTCAAACGCGGCCGGAAGGTCCGCCGGGCATTTTACGGACATATAGTCCGTCAGACGCGAAAAGACGGCCCTCAGGAAATTTTTTCGGACATATAGTCCGTTACAGCGCCGTGGCAGCCCGATGAAATCGTTTTCCCGGATTTTCCGGCGCTTTTTACGGACTATATGTCCGTTCGATTTTCGGGAGGCCATTTCTGACGTCTGTAACGGACCATATGTCCGTTGGCCCCGATCCGGGCCGGTCCCGGCCTCCCGTGCTGCCAGGCCGGCGGCGGGTTGCTCCTGGCCGTCCGCGTCCTTCAGCGGTTGACCGCCTGTTTTCGCATCCGCTCAGGGATGCGGTCCAGGCTGACGATGTCGTCGTAGGTCTCGCGGGCGACGACCAGGTCGGCCGCGCCGTCCCGCACGAACACCACCGCCGGGCGCGGAATGCGGTTGTAGTTGCTCGCCATGGCGTAGTTGTAGGCGCCGGTGCAAAACACGGCCAGAAGATCGCCCGGCTTCACGGGCGGCAGCGGCAGGTCCCAGATCAGCATGTCGCCGCTTTCGCAGCATTTTCCGGCCACCGACACCGTTTCCGACGCCGGCTCGTTCGCCCGGTTGGCGAGAACCGCCTCGTATTTGGCGCCGTACAGCGCCGGCCGGGGGTTGTCCGTCATGCCGCCGTCGACGGCGACGTATTTGCGGATGCCGGAAATTTCCTTGTACGTGCCCACCGTGTACAGCGTCGTCCCCGCGTCGCCGACGATGCTGCGACCGGGTTCGATCCAGACTTCCGGCAGCGGATAGCCGGACGCCTTGCAGGCTGTGATGACCGCGTCCGCGATGGCCTGGACGTAGGTTCCCGGCGGCAGCGGCCTGTCGCCTTCCACGTAGCGGATGCCGAAGCCCCCGCCGAAGTTCAGGACGGAGAACGTCCTGCCCCATTTTTCCCGCACGTCGACGGCGAAGTTCATGATTTTTTCCGCCGCCATGCGGAAGCCTTCCACTTCAAAGATCTGCGAGCCGATATGGGAATGAACGCCGATGAGTTCAAGGTGCCCACGCTCCAGCGCCTGCCGCACGGCCTCGTGCGCGGCACCGCTTTCCAGGTCGAAGCCGAATTTGGAATCCTGTTTGCCTGTGGCGATAAAATCGTGGGTGTGGGCCTCCACGCCCGGCGTGACGCGCAACAGCATGTTCACGCGCCTGCCGCGTTCCGCGGCCATGGCATCCAGGAGCATAAGTTCGACGAAATTGTCCACGACAAAGCAGCCGATCTCCGCGTCCAACGCCATGGCGATTTCGTCCGGCGTCTTGTTGTTGCCGTGGAAATGGATCCGCTCCGGCGGAAATCCGGCTTTCAGCGCCGTGTGCAGCTCGCCTCCCGAAACGACGTCGAGACTCAGGCCCTCTTCCTCCGCCAGACGGCACATGGCCATCACGCAAAACGCCTTCGACGCGTACGCCACCTGAAAGCGAAGCCCCGTCCGCTCAAACGCTTCCCGGAACTCCCTCGCCCGCTGACGCACCAGCGCTTCGTCCACAATGTAAAGCGGCGTCCCGAATTCCCTGGCCAGATCGACCGTGTCGCACCCGCCGATTTCCAGATGTCCCTTGTCATTAATTCGGGCGGTACCGTGTAAAAACATGATCAATTCCCCTTAAATGGTCCATATATTTTCGAGTATAGCGAAAAATGTTTCTGAAGAAAACGTAAGAATTGCACGAAGTGTTGTTCCGTGAATAACAAAAACATATCTGGACCGACAGAACAGGCGCAGCCCATATGATGCCGAGCCGCGCCTCCCTCTCGTCCGCAATCACGAACCTTATTTCAGGAATTCGACGCCCATCAGATAGGTCATGTAAATCTTCCAGCTGCCGTCCTCCTGTTTTTTGAGCAAGTCGACCTGCCGAGTGCGGGTATCCGGGATGTCGGTACCTTTGACTTTTTTCGTCAACATTACCGAGTACACATAGGCTATCGTGTCCGTCGCCTCGATGACATTGACCAGCTCCAGCTCGTAATCCAGGTCAAACAACAGAAAATTTAAACTCACGTTTTCCTTCGTCTGGGTATAACCCGGCGATGAGGGATCGACCGTTGCCATCACCGCCTGTAAATCTTCTTTCTCGCTAGCTTCGACATGCGCCACGATGACGTCCTTAAGCGCCTTCTCGAGCTCCGCGTCAATGTCCGCATCGGCCGTGAGCTTCTCCTCCGGAACCAGATACTCAATGCCGATCGTTTCGAGATTGTAGATTTTCCATTCCCCGCCTTCATCCTTTTGCAGAATGAGCAGATATTCCGTCCGGTTGCTCAGGAAGAAGCGGTCGTTCGTGTTGACGTTCGTCACAACCGCATGGAGAACCGCTTCCGACTCGCCCGTTTCGACGACTTCGAACCTCTCAATCTCGGTGACGACATCGTATTGTTCGTAAACCCGGCGCGCTTCATCTTCCAGCAAGCCGTTCTCCAGAAGCGGCGATTCCGGATGGAAGAGCGCCAGATACGCTTCCAGGTCCTCCGCGTTGCCGGCGTTCACATACGCCCGGTACAGCGCTTCAACCTCGGATGCCTTCACCGGCGCAGAACCGATCGTGATCGTACGCGTCGCCTGGTCCCAATTCACCTCGCGGCCCGTCGCCTCGCCGACAATCCGCAGCGGCACATATGCGGAATTGTCTAACAGGCGCGTCGCCACGGCCAGCTCAATTTCCTCACCGTTGACGACCGCCGTATTCCGGTCGATTTGGAATTCGATCTCGACGCCATTCCCCTTGCCGATTACGGTCTTTGTCTCTCCAATCCATTTCACTTCAAGCCCGAGACTCTCGAACAAGCCGCGGAACGGAACAAGGGCCGTCCCTTTTTCGATAACCGGGGATTTTCCGAAGTCTACCTCACGACCTTCGATGATGACCGTGATCTTGTCCCCTTCTGCATGTACAGCTCCGGCCATGAGCAACATCCCGGCCAACACCCCGCCCAGCATCCGCTTCCATTTCTTCATGCGCAGCATCCACTCCATTCCAATCGACATTCATTCCTTGAAATCCAGTTTCTCAAGCAAATAATACAAAATCTTTTTGCTGTCGATAATAACATAACCTTTACGCAACATGCCAACCTTAATTTTCACTTCTTCTCCTTTGCGGCTGTAGAGTTATGGGCGAGATTATACAATCTCGCCCCAGACTGAAGACAAACTCCCACGTGCAACCCATCGCAGCGGGCGCCGTGGGAGTTTTTTGTGCTTTCTTATGTACCTTCGCAGGAATATGAAACAATACCAACCGTGGCTATCCCCGGGCTGACCTGACCTCCATAGCCAGGTCGCCAGCTTTTTCAAATTCATCGCGGCAAATACAAGCATCGCCTGCATGGTGAC
>LZRV01000154.1 GCA_002159065.1 Paenibacillaceae bacterium ZCTH02-B3
GCTGTACAACATCGTCCCCGAAGCCGCCGCTTATCTGGCCAACCGGGACATTGAAAGCATCGTCAAATCAACCGTGTTCAACAACAAACCCGACGCCCTGTGCGTCTCCGGGCTGACCGCCGGTTCGTCCATCGATTCGCAGCTGCTCCGGAAGGTCAAAAGCCTGGTGCCCGACACGGTGGTGTTTGCCAACACGGGCGTCCGCCTCGACAATGTGCGGGAACAGCTTTCGATTGCGGACGGCGCCATCGTCGGAACGCATTTCAAGGTGGACGGCGTTTTTGAAAACCATGTGGACCCGGCGCGGGTCAAGCGGTTCATGGACGAAGTCCGCGATTTCCGCAGCAGCCTGCTCGCGGGTGCCCCGGCATGATCATCTCGCCTTCCATCGCTTCGGCCGACCCGCTCAATCTGGAGGCGGCGGCCGCGACCGTCAGCGCGGGTCCCTACACGGATCTGCATGTGGACATCGAGGACGGCAACTTCATCCCGAACATCACCTTCGGCCTCAAAACCGTGAGGGAACTTCGCAAAAAGACCCGGCTGCCGTTCTCCTTTCATTTGATGGTCACCCGTCCGTACCGGCTGGCGGAGCAGATCGCGGATCTTGGCCCGTCCATCGTGTTCGGGCATGTGGAGGCGCTGGACTACCCGCTTGACTTCATCCGTTTCGTCCGGCGGCTCGGCGTGCCGTGCGGGCTCGCCTTCAATCCGAAAACGCCGGTGGAACCGTACCTGTACGCCCTGGAAGCGGCCGACGGGGCGCTGATCATGACGAGCGAGCCGGACGGCAGGGGGCAGCAGTTTCTGCCCGCCATGCTGCAGAAGGCGGAGAAACTGAAAACCCTCGCCCTGCCGGGCGGCTTGTGGGCGGACGGCGGCATCACCCCGGACCGCTTCGGGCAGCTGGAGGAAGCGGGCGTCACGCATGCCGTGATGGGACGCGCGATTTTCGGCTGAACCGGCGGCCTGCCGGGCGGAAGAAGCGGCAAAGGGAAAAACGGGGGAGAAAGCGGCCGCGGAAACGGGCGCAAAGAGAGCAAAACAGGCGGAGAACGGAAAAACGGGAAAAGAGAGAGGAAAAGAGAGAAGCCGGAGAGCGAAGGGCGAAAAAAGGAAAAACGGGCAACAGGGAGAAGATGCCGGGCCCGGGAAAAGGGAACACAATCGGAAATCCGAGACCGGGAGTGTGGTGCCCATGGAAGAGCGGAACAAGGCGGAAGACATGCTCCGGGCGGAAGCCGGCCGGCGGGAGGCGGCGGCGCCGGCGGCGTCCGGGGAGGAGGAGTGCGAAGGTGAATTCACCGTCAAAAACCCGCGCGGTCTCCATGCCAGGCCGGGCGGCGACCTGGTCCGGCTGGCCAGTTCGTTTCCGTGCGAAGTGTATATCGGCAAAGACGGGAAAATGGTCAATGCCAAAAGCATGATCGGGCTGCTCTCCCTCGGTCCCAAGTTCGGCGACCGGCTGATCGTGCGGACCAAAGGGGAGCGGGCGCGGGAAGCCTTCAGCAAGCTCGGCGAAATGATCGAATCGGTTCTGGAATGAGAAATCCGGGGCAGCAAGCGACCTGAGATAGCGACCTGAGATAAAGGGAAGGGTCCGGGACAAACAAGACGGGAGCGTGACGGCAGATGCTCATCAGCGGGATCGGCGCATCATCCGGTTATGCCGTCGGGAAGGCGGTCATCCTGAAGCGGCAGGAAGGGAACGTCGGGCGGCGCGCGTTGGACGAAAACGAAGTGGACGGGGAACTTGCGCGCTTCCGGGATGCGATCGGCCGGGTTGCGCAAGAGCTTGAACAGCTTGCCGCGGAAACGATGGAGGAGGCGGGCGAGGAGCAGGCCAAAATTTTCTCTTCCCAACTCCTGCTGCTGCAGGATCCGGCGTTCGCGGGGGCCGTGGAACAGGCCATCCGGGAGCAGCGGATCAACGCGGAGGCGGCGCTGGCCGACGTGACGGCGATGACCGTCGGGATGTTCCGGGAGATGGAGGACGACTATTTGCGGGCCCGCGCCGCGGACGTCGCGGACGTGAGCCGGCGGATCATGGCCGGTCTGCTCGGTCTGGAGGATCCCCTCGGGCGGCCGTTTGGCGAGCCCGTCATCCTCGTGGCGGACGATTTGTCGCCTTCCGAAACGGCGCGCCTCAAGCGGGAGACGGTGGCCGGATTTGCCATGGAACTCGGCAGCCCGACGAGCCATTCGGCGATCATCGCCCGCTCCCTCGGCATCCCGGCCGTCGTGGGGGCGAAAGGCGCCTTGTCCCGGATCTCGGACGGCGACGTGGTGATCGTGGACGGCAAGGCCGGCATTCTCCACGTCCGCCCCGATCCGGCCTTGATCCGGGAATATGAAGCGAAACGGGAAGCGCACCTGAGGCGCATGCGGGAGCTGGATGCGTTCCGCAGCCGGCCGAGCCTGACCGCCGACGGCAGGCGGGTGGAGCTGGTCGCCAACATCGCGGGCCCGGAAGACGCCTGGGAAGCGAAGCGGGCCGGCGCGGAAGGCGTCGGGCTGTACCGGACCGAATTCCTGTTCATGGGCCGGAACGCGCTGCCGGACGAAGAGGAGCAATTCAACGCCTACAAAGTCGTGGCGGACATTTTCGGTCCCGAAGCGCCCGTCGTCATCCGCACGCTGGACATCGGCGGCGACAAGGAACTGCCGCATCTCGGCCTGCCCGCCGAAACGAATCCGTTTCTCGGCAACCGGGCCATCCGCATGTGCCTCGAACGGCCGGAGATGTTCAAGACGCAGCTCCGGGCCATCCTGCGGGCCAGCCATTACGGAAACATCAAACTGATGTACCCGATGATCGCCACCCTGCAGGAACTGAGGGAGGCGAACCGGCTGCTCGGCGAGGCGAAGAAGGAACTCGACGAACGCGGCCTTCCGTACAATGACCGCATGGAAATCGGGATCATGATCGAAGTGCCCTCGGCGGCGGTCATGGCGGACCGGTTTGCGCGGGAAGTGGATTTTTTCAGCATCGGCACCAACGATCTGGTGCAATACACGATGGCGGCGGACCGGATGAACGAAAGCGTCAACCGTCTGGCGGATCCGTTCCAGCCGGCGGTCATCCGGCTCGTCCGGTCGGTGATTCAGGCGGCGGCCCGGGCGGGCATTCGGGTCGGGATGTGCGGCGAAATGGCCGGCCATCCGGCGGCGATCCCGTTGCTTGCCGGCATGGGGCTTGACGAATTCAGCATGAACGCCGCCGCCATTCTTCCGGCCCGCGCCCTGCTGGCCCGGCTGCGGGCCCTGAGCCGCCGGGGCGCCCCCGCCCAGGGGGAAGACGGGCACCGGGTGCTGCAGTACGCGGACCTGCGGCTGGACACCGCCACGCGCGAGGCCTACCGCGGCGACCGGCAGATCTCGCTCACGGCCAAGGAATACGAACTGCTTCACCTCTTTCTCTCGCACCCGCGCCAGGTGCTCACCCGCGACACCCTGATGGAGAAGGTGTGGGGCTACGACTACTCCGGCGAATCCAATGTGCTGGAGGTCTACGTGGCCTACCTCCGCAACAAGCTCGAAGCCGGAGGGGAGCCGCGGCTGATCCAGACGGTGCGGGGCGTCGGGTACGTTCTGAAGGAGTGAGCCACACGTGTCGCTTCGCC
>LZRV01000155.1 GCA_002159065.1 Paenibacillaceae bacterium ZCTH02-B3
CGCCATTCCCGTCCAGAACAGCGATTCCCGCCGCATGAAAAAGACCGCCGCAAAGAACGCCGCGGCAAAAGGGGACAGCCCGCCGAGAATCGCCGCCCGTCCGAGCAAAACCCCCATGGCGGACAACACAAGCGGCCACTTCGCCGCCGCCGCCGCACGGACCGGGCGGCTCCTGGCCGCCGCCGCCTTCCATCGCTCCCACCTGCTTCGTCCCGTCCGGGCCCCGCGCGGCGGCAGCCGGTCACGTTTGCGCTCCAGCATGGACGTTCGAGACACCACCCTCAAGACAAGAGTGCCTCTATTATAGGAGCTTGTCCCGTCAGAAGTGTGTCGCTTTCCTGCGGCGGTCCCGTGAAATTTTGCGACAAAAAAGCATGCAAAAACCCGCAGAACGCCGTTCTGCGGGTGAGCATTCGGCCGTGTGTCAGCCCCGTCGTCCGCCGCGGCCGCCGCGTTTGGACTCGGTGTGCTTGCGGAGCGAAGACATGCGCTCTTCGCTGTCTTTCAGAAACCGCATCATTTTTTCTTCAAACGAAGCAGAAGCCGATTTTCCCGATCCCGCCGACCGCGGGCGGAAGCCCCGGTCATCACGCCGGCCGGGCGGCCGTTCGGAAGCCGGCTTTTCCACCGCCCTGCGGATGGAAAGGCCGATTTTGCCGTCTTTGTCCACATGGATGACCTTGACCGTCACCACGTCGCCGATTTTCAGATGGTCGTTGACATCTTTCACGTACGTGTCGGCGATTTCGGATATGTGAACAAGTCCCGTCACGCCCCCGGAAAGATCGACAAACGCGCCGAAATGCGTAATGCCCGTGACCTTGCCTTCCAGCTTGGCGCCCACTTCAATTGTCATAAAAAAGATGGTTCCTCCTTGATACAAAAAAAGCCGGTTTTGCCCGGGGGCATCGGCAAACGATTGTTTTGCTTCCGCCGTACCGTTGATGTGAAGATTATACATGATGAAAAAAGCGCCGGTCAATAACCCCGGCGCCCGTTGTTGCAACGGATTTGACGGATGCTTACGGTTCCTTGAACAGCGTCTCGCCGTCCCGTACCATCTGGAAGTCGGCCTTCGCCCGCTGCTCGATGTATTCGGGATCGTTCAGCCGGATGATCTCCAGCTTCAGCTGCTCGTTTCGCGCCCGCACCTCGGCCATCCGCGCCTCCAGTGCCGCCAGCTTGTCCAGCTTCTCCTCCGCCACGGCCGCCAGCTGGAACGCCGCCATCATCGACCAGCCGACGAAGGCGAGAAGCAGCATGAGCACAACCCGGATGCGGCGGCGGGCGCCGCGGTTGCCGGCCGGTGTTTTCGGTTGTCGCGCATAAGCGGCCATCTCGTGCATGCGGCGAAAGTCCTCCCGTCAACGCGTCGATGCCATGCGACGCTCCAGCGCGTTCAGACGTCAATGCCGCCGAAAGCGCAGGCGTGTCCATAGAAATTTACTCCATTTTATCACAGATCGGCCGAAGGATACAGAGACTCCGGTGATGATTCGCGAGACCCAGCGGACGAGGCGCCGGACCGCCCGGCCGGTCCACTTGAGCGGCCGCCAGACGAGCGCGTCGAGCACCCGCACCAGCCAGGCGAAAAGCCGTTCCATGAAGCCGAGGAACCGGTCCACGCCCTTTCGGTACCAGCCGCCGGCCAACAGGAGATACAGCACGGCGCCGATGCCGAGGCCGAGAAACACGAAGGGCCGCACCACCCCGCCGTTGGCCTTCACCAGCACGCGAAACACAAACAGCGTCGCGGCCACCCAGTACAGCACATCCAGCAGGGCTCTTGCGCCTCCGCCGAAACGGAAGCGCCGCGCCGTCACGTTGATCGTATCGAAAACCGCGCCGAGCAGCGCTCCGCAGCCCGCCATCCAGGCCATCGTCAAAAACTGGACATCCAGGCTCACTTGAACAACTTCCCGATGAAGCCCTTGCTTTTGCCCTGCTGGCCGTCGAGATAGACGATTTCGTTGACGTGGCCCTCGATGGCGACCAGCCCCTGTTCCAGATTCAGCGTTTTCATGTGCAGGTTGTTGCCGCGGACCGTCAGAAAGCCGCACTCCGTCTCGAGCAGGAACTCCTCGCTGTCGAAGCTTTCCACGTTCATCACGCCGCTGATCTCGAGCGTCTTGCGGTTCATCATTTTGATTTCCTGCCGCTTCGGCCGATTCGTCTCGATCATGTCCGGCACGCCCCTTCCCTCGCAACCGCCGCCGGAAAACGCGGGGCCAAACCGCTCCCGGTTCGGCGGGATCCCGTCCTATCCTAACCATATGGAGGTCCGGGCTTGTTTAGAACAGGCCGGCCGTCAGGCCGCCGCGGCTTGCGCCGTCCCCCGGGCGTCCGCCTCTTGCGAAAATGCTGTTTCTTTTTGGCGACGTTTATGTTAAGCTTTGTTCGAACGGCACTCCTCTCTTGGACCGGTGCGGCCCGTCCGCGGCGGTTCAAAGCGGGGTTTTTTTGTTTTTTGACTTCCGGTTTCCTTCCGAACGGCAACATTCCATTCCGACAAGACGGACAAACGAGGGCGGAAATACCCATGCACGTGTTTGCATACATTTTCTGGAACAACGTCCTGCCGCTCGCGGTGGTGATCGCCGCCGGCATCCTCTTGCAGCGGCTGTTCAGGCTGGACATCCGCACGCTTTCGAAAATGAATTTCCACCTGTTCTCCCCCGTCGTCATCTTCCGGCTGCTGTACGAGACGGACATTGCGGCAAGCCTGTTTGGCCGGGTGATCCTGTTCGTCCTGCTGTTTGAGGCGCTGCAGTTTGCGCTGGCGGAATCGGTCGCCCGCCTCCGCGGCCTCCGGGACGGGAAGAAGGCCGCCATGCGCAACAGCGTGCTCTTTTACAACAGCGCCAACTACGGCCTGCCGCTCAACCAGCTCGTGTTCCGGGGCGATCCGTACACGCAGTCGGTGCAGATCCTGGTCATGATGACGCAGTCGCTATTGCCGAACACCTACGGCATCTACAGCGTCAACGCGCACCGTTTCGGATGGCGCCGGACGCTGAAGGTGATCGCGGCCATGCCGGTCATCTACGCCATTCCGCTGGCCATCGGCCTGCGCGCCGGCGGGGTGGAACTGCCCGTCTTTTTGTATACGCCGCTCAATTATCTGGCCGACGGCTTTTTCGGCTTTGCGCTGTTCACCCTCGGCGCCCAGCTCGGGAACATGCCGTGGCGCATCACGAAACGGGAGGCGCTGGACGTGTCGCTGGCGACTGCCATGCGCCTCGCGGGCGGCCCCGCGCTGGCCTGGCTGGTCACGTGGATGCTGGGCATCGACGGCCTTCTGGCCGCGGCGCTGATCGTCTCCTCCGCCGTGCCGACGTCATTGTCCAGCGCGCTGATCGCCGTGGAATTCCGCAACGAACCCGAGTTCGCCTCGCAGACGGTCCTCGTGTCGACCCTGCTCAGCATGGTGACGGTGACGCTGGTGATCCAGCTGATCGGGATTGCGTGAAACGTTCCGTCCGCCGGGAGCGCCGGGATGCGCCCGGCGCCGGCTTTTCTCCGCCAACAACGAAATGCCGCCGGTCCCGGCAGTTTCGGCACCACCGGCGACCGGCGACAAATCGGCTTTGCCCGGACTTTGCTC
>LZRV01000156.1 GCA_002159065.1 Paenibacillaceae bacterium ZCTH02-B3
CAACCATGCCGGCGTGATCGCGTTCAGCCAGGCGGACAGCTTCATGAATTGCCCGGTATACAGCAGGATGCCCATCGCCACCATCAGCGATCCGCCGATTTTCATTACCCGTTCCGAATACTTGAGCAGCCACTTGACCGATCCGAGGAAAAAGGCCAGGGCGACAAACGGCACCGCAAATCCGAGGCAGTAGGCCGTCATGTAGGCAAACCAGGAGCCGGGATCGATGAGCGCCAGATTGAGGATGAAGGTCAGAATCGGGCCGACGCAGGGCGTCCATCCCGCGGCAAACCCGACGCCGACGGCGAACGTGCCGATGTGGCCGACCGGTTTCCAGCGCAGGTTCAGCCGCCGCTCCTTCATCAGGAACCGCGGGCGGAACACGCCGAGCAAAAACAGCCCGATGGCCACGATCAGCACGGCGGACAGCCTGGAGATGAGCGTCTGGTACTGCTTGAAAAAGTCGCCGAAGGCGCCCGCCCCGAATCCGAGCGTATAAAACACGACGGAAAGCCCGGCGACGAACGCGACGGCGTGGGAAAGCGTCCTGAGTCGCAGGCTGCGGGTGCCCATGTCCTTCAGTTCGCGGACCCCGACGCCCGTGATGTAGGACAAATACGACGGATAAAGCGGCAGGCAGCAGGGAGACACGAAGGACGCCAGGCCGGCCAGAAACGCGATTCCCACATTGATTTCGTTCATGACATGTGCACCTCCACAAGGCGCCGGCCGGAAGGAGCCGGGCCGTCCTTCGGCTTTCCGTGCCCCGGGACGCCGGGCTTTTTGGCCCGCGGAGGGGAACGGCGGCCGCCGGAAGCGACCATCCGGCGCCAATCCGCAAGCGGCGGGCCGTTCAGCGGACGGCGAATCGTTCAGCGGTTGGCCAGAAAGTTCAGCGGTTGGCCAGAAACCGGCCGTGCAGCTTTTTTGCCAGCAGGGTCGCCATGAGCATGACGATCAGCGTCAGCACCACGGTGCCGCCCGGCGCCAGGTTCCAGAAGCCGGACAGCACGAGTCCGGTCAGAACGCCGCCTTCCGAATACAGGACGGCGACGGCCATCGTCCGGCGAAAGCCGCGGCCGACCGAAAGGCTGGCGGCGACGGGAATCGTCATGAGGGCGGAGACGAGCAGGGCGCCGACGATTTTGATCGCCACGCTGACCACCAGCGCCGCCATGACCGACAGCGCCACGTTCAGGGCGCGGGTCGGCAGGCCCGCGACGCGCGCCGCATCTTCGTCAAGGGTGAGCAGAAACAGCTCCTTGCGGAACAAGGCCACGAACAGCAGCACCGCCAGCGTCACGCCGGCCACCAGCCACAGGTCCCGGCGGCTCAGCGTCAGAATGCTGCCGAACAGATATTCATTCACGTTCATGTTGAAGCCCCGGCCGAGGGTGAACAGCACCGACGCCAGCGCCATGCCGCCGGCCGTCATGACGGCGATGGACAGTTCCGCGTAGGAACGGAACTGCCGGCGCAGCACCTCGATGGCCAGCGCCGCCAGCACGGCGAAGGCGAGACCGAAGCCGAGCGGGTACAAACCGGCCAGAAAGCCGAGGGCCACGCCCGCCACCGACGTGTGCGCCAGCGTGTCGCCGAGCAGGGACAGGCGGCGCAGCACGATGAATTGGCCGACAAGGGGCGCCATCAGGCCGATCAGCAAACCGCCCAGAAGCGCCCGCTGAAAAATGTCCAAATAAAAGATGTCCACGTTCCGCTTCTCCTTCAGGCGGGATTGCCGGCCGGCCGCGCGGTGTGGGACCAGTCCGCTTCCGCGCAGTCGTCCGCCTCGTGGGTATGGCGGACGTAAAACTTGAGCCTGCCGCTCTCATGGACGGGCGCATCCCCCAGGTAGGCGCGCACGAGCTCCGCGTCATGGGTCACCATCACGAAGGTGATGCGGTGTTTTTCGTGCAGGTGGCGCACCATGTGGAAAAACGCCTCCTGGGAATCCGCGTCGATGCCCGTCGTCGGTTCGTCCAGAATGAGCAGGTCCGGCCGGGACACCATGGAGCGGGCCAGCAGCACCCGCTGCTGCTGGCCGCCGGACAGCTCGCCGATCCGCCGGCCGGCCAGGTCGGCGATGCCGAACGCTTCCAGCGCGTCGAGGCATTTCTTCCGGTCTTCGGCGCCGAGCCGGCGGAACATCGTCCGCCGGCCGAACAGGCCGGATTCCACCACTTCGCGCACCGTGGCCGGAAACAGGGGATTGAGCGCGCTCCGCTGCGGCACGTAGCCGATGCGGTGCCAGTCGCGGAAATCCCGGACCGGTTGGCCGAACAGCCGGATGTCGCCGGAAGTCGGCCGCAGGAGGCCGGCCATCATTTTGAGCAGCGTCGTCTTCCCCGCACCGTTCGGGCCGGTCAGCCCGACGAAATCCCGTTCCAGCACGCGGAAATCCAGCCGGTCGATCACCCGCGTCTCCCCGTAGGAGAAAGACACGCGTTCCAGCGACACGACCGCGTCGTGGCAGTCCATCGCCCAACCTCCTCGCACCCTTATTCTAAAGCAACGGCAAGCGTTGTCAAATTCCGTTCCATGACGGAAAAATAATCTTCCCCGGCTTCCAGCTGTTCCTCCGTCAACCCTTCCAGCGGATTGAGCACCAGCGTTTCGATGCCGAGGGATTCGGCCAGCGTTTCGGCCACCCTGGGCGACACCAGCTCCTCGAACAGCAGGTAGCGGATGCCGAGCCGCCCGGCCTCCTCCCGGACTTCCCGCAGCCAGCCGGCCGTCGGTTCCGCATCGGGGGAAAGGCCCATCACGCCGATCTGGGTCAGCCCGTAGTCGCGGGCCAGGTACCCGAAGGAAGCGTGGGAGACGATGAACGTCTTTTTCGCCGCGTTGTCCGCCATCTGCCGGGCTTTGGCGTCCAGTTCCGCCAGCCGCCCGGCCAGCAGGCCGTGATTGCGCTCGTAGATTTCCCGGTGGTCGGGATCCGCCTCGACGAACGCCCGTCTGATGTTGTCCGCCAGCACGAGCGCCTGTTTCGGACTCAGCCACACGTGGGGGTCCGTGACGGGAAAATCGCGGCCGGCATCCCGGCCGTGCCCGTCGCCACGGCCGCCGGTGTTTCCGGATTCGCCCCGATCCGGATCATGCCCGTTTCCCGGACCGTGGCCGTGCCCGGGCCCGCCCCCGCCGTCATGCCGGTGCGCATCGCCGCCGGACAGGCGGATCAAATCCGCGCCCCGCGACGCTTCCACCGTTTTCGGCGCGCCCCCCGGATCCAGCGCATCGAGAAACTCGTCCACCCAGCCTTCGTATCCGGCGCCGAGATACACAAACAGATCCGCTTCGGAAATGCGCCGCACGTCCTGCAATCTGGGCGACCAGTCGTGGGAATCGACGCCCGCCGGCACCAGATTCGTCACGTCCGCGCGGTCCCCGCCGATTTTGGAGGCAAAATCGTACAGCGGGTAGAAACTGGTCACCACCTTCAGCTTCTTCTCCGCGCCGCCTTCGCCCGCGGGATGCGCCGGCGAACGGGCGCCGGCGCATCCCGCCGCAAACAGCGCCGCGGCCG
>LZRV01000157.1 GCA_002159065.1 Paenibacillaceae bacterium ZCTH02-B3
TGTTGACGCTGGTTTCCCGTTCCGCCTTGACGCGAAAACGCTGGCGATCCCTTTGCTCAAGGATGATCTGATCCAACATCTCCAACGCTGTCTTCATCGCGCTGGCGAACGCTTCCTGCATCTCCCGGAACATCCACTGCTCAAGCTCTTTCATTGTGGGAATGATTGTGGTAAAGTGCTGCACAGGAGCTTCCTCCTCTTGGTGTGTGTTTTGTACCAAATTCACTTTACCAAGGGAGAAGCTCTTTTTTCTATGTTCGCTTTTTCCAGACTTTACCCCCACGCAAATTTTACTCTAACCATACGGATCAATGGTCCGAATGGTGCCGTCGTCGTTGTAATGCAGCTCCGTATACTTGACGCAGCGCAGGTGATCCACGCCTCCGGACAGGGACGCGTCATGGTAGAACAGATACCATTTGCCCCGGAATTCCACGATGGAATGATGCGTCGTCCACCCGATGACCGGCGTGAGAATTTTCCCCTTGAAAACGAAGGGCCCTTCCGGTTTCTTGCTCATGGCGTACACGATGCTGTGCGTCGTGCCCGTGGAATAGGACAGATAATAATACCCGTTGTACTTGTGCACCCACGGTCCTTCGAAATAGCGGCGTTCCTCGTCGCCGGCGAGAATCGGACGGCCGTCCTCGTCCACAATCGAAATTTCCCTGGGCGGCGCCTTGAACGCCAGCATGTCGTCGGTCAGTTCGGCGAAGCGCGGCCCGAGCGCCGGTTCGTGCGGCGCCGGTCCTTTCGCGTCCGGGTTGAAGGTGCCCGTTTGCCATTTCTCCAGTTGGCCGCCCCACAGCCCGCCGAAATACATATAGGCCCGGCCGTCCTCGTCCACCAGCACCGCCGGGTCGATGCTGAAGCTGCCCGGGATGTAATGGGGCTGCGGCTTGAACGGTCCGGCCGGCGAGGAGCCGGTGGCGACGCCGATCCGAAAAATGCCGTCATGATCCCTGGCCGGAAAGTACAGATAATAGGTGCCGTTCTTGTACGCCGCGTCGGGCGCCCACATCTGTTTCGAGGCCCAAGGCACGTCCCGGACATGCAGCACCCGGCCGTGATCGACGCAGGGCGAATCGAAGTCGTCCAGGGACAGCACATGATAGTCTTCCATCGCATACTGGTCGCCGTTGTCGTTGCTCGGCCCGTCGTGGTCGATGTCGTGGGACGGATAAATGTAGATCTTGCCCTCAAACACGTGCGCCGACGGATCCGCCGTATAAATATGCGTCACCAACGGCTTGTTCGGTTCAACGGGTTTGCTCATGGCATGCTCTCCTTTTTCCAAACATCCTACCAAAATATTAAAAAAGTTGGTAATCCTCGTCCACCCCGAATTCCATGCCACAAACGGAACAAACCCGCCCGGGCTTTCGCCATGAAAGGCCGGGGCGGGTTTCATTTCGGCCGATAACGTTGCTTTAGAACGGCCTGACGGGACGTTCGGTCCGGCTGTCAGGAGGGCCGGGTGCGAAGTCCTTTCCACTTTTTGTACTGGTAATAGATCGTGCAACCGACACAATATCCGAGCACCGCCACGAAGGCGGCCAGCGCCACCATCCCGGCGAACACGTGCCCGGCAATCGTCAGGCCGAAAGCGTGGAAAACGGACGCAAGGCCGAGCAGCGCCACGGCGATGGTCTGGTTGAACCGGGCCAGCTCCGCCGCCTGCTTCTCCGCTTTCTCCAGCCGGTTTCGGCTGACAAAGAGGCGGGCGATGCCCATGAACAGGTTCCATTGCGGTCCGGCGAACCACCCGATCAGCTGGATCACAAACGCGGCGTAGACGAACAGATGGCTCCGGAACCCGTAGTCCAGCGGCAAGTACGACAACACCACCAACAAGACCATGCCGAGCTGGTTGGCCTTGATCAGCGGCATTGGGATTTCCTTCATTCCACTGTCCCTCCTCTTGCGATTTTCCCGACGGCGCGTCAAGCATCGCAGATGTTCTTGAAACCCGATTAATCAGACTAATCCAACCAACTTACTGGAATTAATGACAATGTATCACCCGTTCGCGCTTGTTGTCAATTGGTCCTTTTTCAATATTTTTTCGATAACACGAGTCAAGAAATGAACAGTGTGGAACACATGAGGGAAAGCAAAATGATCACGGCTTGTTTGGCTTCGATGTCGAGAATCCCAAGATCCGACAACCACCACAGGACGCCACCGTAAATGGTGGTCAGGATGGCGGTAACGAGAGCGCCTTTCTGGCGAATGAACCTGATTCTTTCGTCTTTTCGCTGGAAGCGGGGAACCAAATGAGCCATGGAAAAGCTGATGATCGCCAAAGCCGCGATTGCAAAACAGGGCTTAACACTTACAGCGGCTTTTGGACCGCATCCTGGCCGGATCATCGTGCCCGCGCTGATCATCCGCATCATTTTCAACCGGCATTTCGTAAAAGGCGTGACGTTCACGGGCATCAAACAGGCGGGCGGCGGAGACGGCGGGTGCCGGGGCGTAAAACCGGCGCCGGGGCGGAGACGGCGGAGGCCGGCGCATGACACCGGCGCCGCGGCGGACGGCAGGTGCCGGCGAATAAAACCGGTGCGGAGAGCGGACAATAGGCGGGCGGAAAAACCATGGGCGCTTTTCCCAAAAGGAGGCTCGCCGATGCCCGGAAGCGAGAAACGGACCGAAGCCGGAAGCGAATCCGCCGCCGGCGCGAAAAAGGACACCCGCCATGCCCTCCGCGTTCCGCACCGCAATCCCGGATACGGCAAGAAGCTGGACGGCCCCGACCGTCCCGCCGAATAGGCCGGAGGCAAAGGCCGGAGCGAAGGAACGCCAAAATGGACAAAAAGCGTGAAATTCAAAGCGGCGGGCGGGACGGACGGAACGGAGCGGACGCGGAAAAACGGGAACGGAAACGGCCCGGCGGCGGGAACCGGGACGCGGAATTCGCGGATATTCCCGAAAATACCTACGAATCGGTAAGACCGGCGCCGGGTTTTGACGACCGGGTGCCGGACCCGTTCGAGATCGATTTTCGGCCGGAGCACCGGGGCGGCGCGCGGGGGCCGGAACAGCCCTTCGTGAACGATTACGGCGTGGTGATCGGGGATCACGAGTACGCGTCGCCGAATTCGCCCCTCGAACAGTGGAGCCGGGATACCGAGCCGGCGGTCATGGCGGGGGAGCAATGGGTGCACCCGTACAAGGACATCGGCTTTTGGACGGCGGAAAACCGCGATCTGTTCGAAAAAGGCATCCCGCCTTCGGGCGGCGTGTTCATGCACCCCGTCCGGCAAACCTCGCGTCCGGAAGGGTCCAAGCACGATCCCCGGCGCGGCGGATCGGGGGCGGGAGAAGAGGCGGAAAGCGCCGGGGCGGATCGGACGGAAGGAGACACCGAAGACAGGCGATAGAGCGTCGCCGAGCGGGGGACGTTTCCCGCGGCGCTCGCAACCCACCGTCAGGCTGGCGGAAAGGCCGCGGTGGGTTTCGTCTTTTTTTCGTGTCTTGCCAGGGGCGTTTTTTCATGATCATTCCTTATCTGACCGGGTCGTTTTCCCGAAACATTTTTTACGCTAAAATAAAACAAGATGCAGAAAATCGTTTAGATGAAAGGAGTCGGACGAGATGCGCTATCGGAAGTTGGGAAGGTCCGGGCTCAAGGTCAGCGAAATCAGCCTTGGCAGCTGGCTCACCTACGGCGGCTACGTGGAACGGCAAAACGCGATTCGCTCCATTGAAATCGCTTATGATCTGGGCATCAACTTTTTCGATACGGCCAACGTGTACGAACGGGGGGCGGCGGAGAAGCTGGTCGGCGAAGTGCTCCGCAATTATCCGCGCGATTCCTACGTGCTGGCGACGAAAGTGTTCTGGCCGATGGGCGACGGCCCGAACGACCGAGGGCTGTCCCGCAAGCACGTCATGGAGCAGTGCCATGCCAGCCTGAAGCGGCTTGGCGTGGATTATGTGGACATTTACTACTGCCACCGGTTCGACCCGGAAACGCCGGTGGAGGAAACGATGCGCGCCTTCGACGATCTGGTCCGCCAGGGCAAGGTGCTGTACATAGGGGTCAGCGAATGGACGGCCGCCAACATGGCGGAAGCGCTGGCGTTCGCCGACCGCTACCTGCTGGACCGGATCGTCGTCAACCAGCCGATTTACAACATGTTCAACCGGTATATCGAAAAGGAAGTCATCCCGTTCTGCGAGCGCCACGGCATCGGACAGGTGGTGTTTTCGCCGCTGGCCCAGGGGCTCTTGACGGGCAAATACAAGTCGGCTACGGAATACCCGCCGGACAGCCGCGCGGCCAAGGTGGGCGGAACGCTGCGGCAAAACATCACCGAAGAGCGCATCGCCCAGGTCGAGAAGCTCAAGGGCGTCGCCGACGATCTGGGCATTACGCTGCCCCAGCTGGCCCTGGCCTGGACCCTGCGGCAGCCGATCGTCGCCAGCGCGCTGATCGGCGCCAGCCGGCCGGAGCAGGTGGAGGAGAACGTCAAGGCGTCCGGCATCG
This sequence comes from Paenibacillaceae bacterium ZCTH02-B3, assembly GCA_002159065.1. Taxonomy (GTDB): domain Bacteria; phylum Bacillota; class Bacilli; order Paenibacillales; family Paenibacillaceae; genus ZCTH02-B3. Next base: position 4,496 of record LZRV01000157.1, read on the forward strand.
AGCTGAGCCAGGATGTGCTGGACCGGATCGAGGAGATTCTGGGGTCCAATCCGTGACGGGCGGGATTGGACCGGGCATTTTGCCCTGCCGCCATGCGGGCTTCGCGCGTCCCGGCCGACGTGTCGTCCGGGATGCGCGGGCCCTTTTTGGTTTTAAAAAGTGTTCCTTTTGCCTTGACGGAGCTTGCTTTTTGTTTTGACGGTGCATCGGGGAGAAGGATATAATGAATGGAAACGGAAACTGGACATACTCCGATCCGGGAAGGAGGCGGTTAGCGTGGCGATCACGTCGCTGGAGCAATATATGCTGGACTATGTGCAGGCCATCCGGGACGAAACGAAACGGCTCGGCTTCGAGGAACTCCGCACGCCCGAGGAAGTCGAGGCGAAGCTGCCCACGGCCAAGGGCACGGCCCTCGTCCTCGTCAATTCCGTCTGCGGCTGCGCCGGCGGCCTGTGCCGTCCGGCCCTGGCGGAGGCGCTGAAGCACGACGCGAAGCCGGATCATCTGTTCACGGTGTTCGCCGGACAGGACAAGGAGGCAACCGCGAAGGCGCGGGAGTATTTCGCGCCGTATCCGCCTTCGTCGCCGTCCATCGCCCTGATGCAGGACGGCGAGCTGGTCCACTTCATCGAGCGGTATCAGATCGAAATCCGCACCGTGGAGGAAATCGCCGACGAACTGAAGTCCGTGTTCGACCAATACTGCAGATGACCAGCGGGCATCCCGGCGGGCGCGGAAAAGCCGGGATGCCTTGCTTTTGCGGGGGAAGGGAAATGAGCGTTTCGAATCTGCAAAAGGAAATCATCGCCAGGCTGGGCGTGAAGCCGAACATTGACCCCGACGAGGAAATCAGGCGGCGGGTGGACTTTCTGAAAGAAAAGGTGCTGGAAGCCGGAGCGTCGGGGCTTCTCATCGCCATCAGCGGCGGCGTGGACAGCGCGGTGACCGCCGGCCTGTGCAAGCGCGCCACCGACGAACTGGCGGCGGAGACGGGACGGCCCTACATCACCGTCGGACTGTTCCAGCCCTATGGCGAGCAGCCGGACATCGCCGATGCCTATGCGGTGGCGGAAGCGTTCGGCCTGAAGTACACCGCCGAGACGAACATCCGGGACGCGGTGGACGAAATCGCCCTGGAAGCGGAATACGCGCTGAAAAAACTCGGTTTTCCCCGCCACCTGAACAAGGGCAGCAAAGGCAACGTGAAAGCGCGCACCCGCATGGTGGTCCAATACGCCCTCGCCAACGAGCTGAACCTGCTGGTGGTCGGCACCGACCACGCGTCGGAGGCGCTCACCGGATTTTTCACCAAATGGGGAGACGGCGCCGTGGACGTGACGCCCCTCAGCACGCTCAACAAGCGGCAGATCCGCCAGATCGCGCGGCGCCTCGGCGTGCCGGCGCAGGTGATCGACAAGGCGCCCACGGCCGGGCTCTGGGAAGGCCAGACGGACGAAGGCGAGCTCGGGGTGTCCTACGAGGACAACAGCGACTACCTGGAGGGCAAGGAGATCGATCCGAAGGCTAGGGAACTCCTGGAGCGCCACTACCTCCGTACCGAGCACAAGCGCCGGCCGATTCCCGGCATCTGAGCCATGATCGTCGGCATCGGTCTGGACGTCGTCGGGCTGGAGCGGGTGGCCCGGCGGCTGTCCGAAGGCGACGGGGAGCGGATCGTCCGGCGGCTCTTGACGGACGTGGAGAGGCGGATCTGGGAGGGCCTTTCGGAAAAGCGCAGGGTTGAGTTTCTGGCCGGGCGCTTTGCCGCCAAGGAAGCCGTTGCCAAAGCCTTCGGCTGCGGCATCGGCGGCGTGATGGGCTTTCGCGACATTGAAGTGGTGCCCGGCGAGCGGGGAACACCCGTCTGCCGCCTGTCGGCGGAAGCGTGGAAACGGCTCGGGCTGTCGGAGCGCGAGCACGCGATCCACGTCTCCGTCACGCATGAAAAAACGACGGCCGCGGCCATGGCCGTCGTGGAACGGAAATAGGAACCGGCCGTCAGTTTTGCGCGGCCAGCCAGTCGGTCAGGGCGTCGATGTCTTCGGCGCTCAGTTTGTCGCCGAACGCGGGCATCGAGCCTCCGCCTTCCACGATGCGCTGGCGGATGGCGTCCCGGTCCAGTCTGGCGCCGACTTTGGTGAGGTCCGTCGAGGGCCCCATATTGCCCGAAAGGTCGGGGCCGTGGCAGACCAGGCAATTGCTCCGGTACAGTTCGATCGTTTCCGCCGGTCCGTCCGGCAGCCCGCCGCTTGCGGACTTGCCGCCTGACGCGCCGCTTCCGCCGGAACCGCCGCAGGCCGCGACGCCCGTTGCGAGGACGGCCAGCGCCAGCAAGGCCGCCGCCTTGGAAACGAAGGTTTTCTTGCGCATGGTGCTCACCTCTTGTCCGCCCGGATTGAACGGCGGTTTTTCTTTTATCATACCCCATTCCGTATCTTGGTCAGGTGAAGAAAGTGTGAAAAAAATCACGCATGCCAAGGCCGCATTCAGCCGCAAGCTGCTGGAATGGTATCTGGCGAACCGCCGGGATCTGCCGTGGCGGCGGACGCGGGACCCTTACCACATCTGGGTGTCGGAAATCATGCTGCAGCAGACGCGGGTGGATACGGTGATTCCGTATTTCAACCGCTTCGTGGAGCGGTTTCCCACCGTCCGCGATCTGGCGGAAGCGCCCGAGGCCGAGGTGCTGAAACTGTGGGAAGGCCTCGGATATTATTCCCGCGCCCGGAATCTGCAGGCGGCCGCCCGGCAGGTGATGGAACGGCACGGCGGGCGGCTGCCGGCCGAGCGGGAAGCGCTGGCCCGCCTGAAGGGGATCGGCCCGTACACGGTGGGGGCGATTCTGAGCATTGCGTTCAACGTGCCGGAACCGGCCGTGGACGGCAATGTGATGCGGGTGCTGTCGCGGTTTTTCGGTCTGGAGGACGACGTGGCCAGGCCCGCGACCCGCGTCCGCATGGAAGCGCTGGCGCGGGAGCTCATCCCGGAGGGGCATGCGGGGGACTTCAACCAGGGCCTGATGGAGCTGGGGGCGCTGGTGTGCACGCCCAGGGCGCCGCAATGCGCCGTATGCCCTGTGGCGGCGGAATGCGAAGCAAGGAGAAGCGGCCGGCAGGAATCGCTGCCCGTGAAGGCGAAGGCGAAAGCTCCCCGCCCGGAATACCGGCTGGCCGTTCTGGTGGAAGGCGCCGGACCGCTGGCCGGGCGCGTGCTCGTCCGGCAGCGTCCGGCGGAAGGCCTGCTTGCCCGGCTGTGGGAACTGCCCCATGTGGAGGTGCCGGACCCGGAGGTGTGGGAATCGCCCGAAGCGGCGCCGGCGTGGCTGGCCGGGGCGCTGGAGGCCGAAGGCCTGCGGATCAAGCCGAAGCGTTTCGCCGGAGAAGCGGAACATACCTTTTCCCATCTCCGCTGGCGCATCCGGCTGTGGACGGCGGAAGCCGCGGAAGGCGGCCTGTTTTCGTCCGCCGGGACGACTCCGGCAGCCGCATCCGGGCTGCGGCTGGCGGAGACGGCCGGAGCGTCCGCCTATTCGGCCGCGCATTCGGCTGCACCTTCGGATTTACAATTGGGCTCCCGTTCGGCCGCACGTTCGGCCCAACCCGCTTTCTCCGCCGCACAGGACGGCGCCTGCACCTATAGGTGGATCACGCGGGAAGAATTCGCGGAGATGGCTTGGCCGAACGTGTTCCGCAGGCTGCTGGCGTCGTATTTTGAGGGAGAGCGGGTTTGAGAGGAACAGCGTATTTGGAAAGATCGTGCTTGACGGACACGGGTGACGCTGCAGCGTGGTGTGGCGGGTCATGGGCGATTCGCGGGCCGGCATGGATTTGCGGCAAAAATGAAAAATGCCCGGCTTACGCCGGGCGCGGGGCGCATCCCCGGATTATTTTTTCACGGCTGCTTCATAGCGTTTTTGGACTTCCGGCCAGTTGACGATGTTCCAGAACGCCGCGATGTATTCGGGACGGCGGTTCTGGTATTTGAGGTAGTAGGCGTGCTCCCACACGTCCAGCCCCAGGATCGGCGTGTCGCCTTCCATGAGCGGGCTGTCCTGGTTGGGCAGGCTGTACACCTTCAGCTTGCCGTCCTTGCCGACCGCAAGCCACGCCCAGCCCGATCCGAAGCGGGTGGCCGCGGCGTTGGAGAACGCTTCCTTGAACTTTTCGAAGCCGCCCAGCTCGCTGTCGATCGCCTGGGCCAGAGCGCCGCCCGGCTGACCGCCGCCGTTCGGGCTCAGGATCGTCCAGAACAGGCTGTGGTTGGCGTGGCCGCCGCCGTTGTTGCGCACGGCCGTGCGGATGCTTTCCGGCACGCTGTTCAAGTCGGAAATCAGCTCTTCGACGCTTTTGTTCGCCAGCTCCGGCGCGGATTCAAGCGCCTTGTTCAGGTTGGTCACGTAGGTGTTGTGGTGCTTCGTGTGGTGGATTTCCATCGTCTGGGCGTCGATGTGCGGCTCCAGCGCATTGTACGCGTACGGGAGCGCGGGCAGTTGATGGGCCATCACGGTTACCTCCTCGAATCGGAATTTCGGGACTGCCATCCATGAAGCGCCGCCGGCTCGGCGCGCGCTATGTACTGTCATCCCGCTACTATTATTGTCCACTTTCCATAATAAATCAACAATTTAGTTTGTTTATTCCCCCGTCCTCCCCCAGAACCGGGAATACCGGGTTCAACCGACAAAAAACGCCAGCATCGGAGGCATAAGGCCGCGAAATTCGATGCCATCTCCGCAATAAAGTGGGTTTTTCGGCGGTTTTTTGCGTCTCACGCTTTTTCCTGGGCGAATATCGCCGTGAAAGCGGGGAAGATTTTTTCGCAAGTTTGTCGTAAAATTAAAAATGCTTTTTTCGGCTTGTCCAATTCCCGGCCCAAGGAGATGACTTCATGCTCGTTCGTCCCATTCAACTCGCGGATTACCTGTCCGTGGAAGCGCTGCTGGAGACGGCGCTGTGCGGCGAATGCTTCGAGGAGACCCGAGAAGCGCTGATCCGCCAGCTCTCCATGGACAGCGAACTGGTGCAGGTGGCGGAAAAGGATGGCAGGATCGTCGGATTGTTGATCGGGACGATAGAGGGCAAGCAGGGATTCGTGTACCGCATTTGCGTGCATGAGGACTACCGCCGGCAGGGCGTCGGCGGCGCGTTGATCCGGGCGGTGGGCGCCCGTTTCCGCAGCCGCAATGTCCGCGAGGTCGTGGCCGTGGTGGACGGCCATCGCCGGCATATCGCCCCGTTTTTCGAATCGGTCGGCCTCGCGCCGGTGGAACTTGCCGAAAGTTCCCGCCAGCTCGCCATTGCGGCGGGATGAGAAAGAGATCGATGGCGGACCGCATTTTCCAAAGCATGTCGGAAGGCCGTAAAGACGCCGTTCGGTTGCGTTCGGCCTGAAGATATGCTTTTCTATTTGTGACAGAAATATTCCGCATTGGGGAATGTGCCATGCCCAGATTCACGGCCGATGCGGAGAAGTCCGGCGACGTGCGGAGACACCGGGGCCGGCGGAACCGTACAGCCTGGCTCAAGGGATTCGGAAGACGCGTTCTCATCCTTGCCATCGCGGCGGCCGCCGCGCTTTTTGTGCGCGTGTACGTGATGCATTTTGCGGTGGTCCGCGGGATTTCCATGGAGCCGACGCTGCACGAGGGCGAATGGTTGCTCGTCAACAAGATCGTTTACGCATTCGGGGAGCCCGGGAGGGGCGACATCGTCATCCTGCGAAATCCGTCGGAACTTCCGGACAGCCCGGAGCTGATCGTCAAGCGCATCGTCGGGGAACCGGGGGACACGCTGGAGATACGGGACGGCCGCCTGTACGTGGACGGCGTGCGGCTGATCGAACCCTACACGGACGCCGAGATCGCGGGTGTCGGCATGGCTCCGGTGCGGATTGGCGGCGGACACTATTTCGTAATGGGGGACAACCGCCGACTGGCGGCCAGCATGGACAGCCGGTCGTTCCAGGCCGTGGAGAAGGAACGGATCGTCGGCAAGGCGGAGCTGGTCATCTGGCCGATCCCGGGCTGGAGACGGCTGTAGGGGACGGTCCCGCCGGGATGACTTACGGGACGGTCTCCAAGAGAGGCTTTCACAGGCGCCGAATGGGAGCGCCGGCGGGTTCAAGCCGAGCGGGACCGGCCGCGGGGAAGCGGCTGATCGGCAGTAAGGAGGGCGGCGCCGCGGGATGAAGGAAGTGACCATCTACACGGACGGCGCCTGTTCGGGCAATCCGGGGCCCGGAGGCTGGGGCGCCGTGCTGATCTACGGGAACCGGCGGAAGGAAATTTCCGGAGCGGAAGCGTCGACCACCAACAACCGGATGGAGCTGACGGCGGCGGTGGAGGCGCTGGGCCGGCTGAAGGAGCCCTGCCGGGTGAAGCTGTACAGCGATTCCGCCTATCTTGTCAACGGCCTGCGCCAGGGCTGGCTGGACAAATGGGTGCGGAACGGCTGGCGCACGAGCCGCGGGCGGCCGGTGGAAAACCGGGATTTGTGGGAAAGGCTGCACGGGCTGCTGAACGTGCATGAAGTGGAATTCGTCAAGGTGAAAGGCCACGCCGACGACGAACTCAACAATCATTGCGACCGGCTGGCGCGCGAGGCGATCGCCAGGCTTTAGCCGGACGCAAGCGGGGAGGGACGCGGATGGCCGAAGCGGCCGGCGGACGGTACGCCGAGCGGGACGACGGTTTCTGGCGGCGGCTCAAGGAAGAGATGAAATCCGCCGCGCCTTCCCTCGGGATTGACAAAATCGGCGTCGCTTCGGCGGAACCGTTCCGCGAATTGAAAGAGAGACTGGCGCGCCGCAGGGAACTGGGGCGCGATTCCGGCTTCGAGGAGCCGGATTTGGACAAGCGCACCGATCCGGCGCGCGTGTTTCCGGAAGCCCGCTCCATCATCGCCGTGGCCGTCGCGTATCCGGCGAAGCTGCGCGGCGCTCCGGCATCGGCGCCCGGCGCGCGGCGGGGGATTTTTTCCCGGTCGTCCTGGGGCGAGGATTACCACCGCGTCGTCGGACGAAGGTTGGAGCGCCTTGCGGGATGGCTGGCGGAGCGGGTGCCGGAGACGCGGACCCTGGCGATGACCGACACCGGCGCCCTGGTGGACCGGGCCGTGGCGGAGCGGGCGGGGATCGGCTGGAGCGGCAAAAACTGCTCCATCATCACCCCGGAGTTCGGCTCCTGGGTGTACCTGGGCGAGCTGATCACCAATTTGCCCCTGCCGCCGGACCGGCCGATCGAGGACGCGTGCGGGTCGTGCGCCCGCTGCCTGGAAGCGTGTCCGACGGGGGCGCTGGTCGGCCCGGGCGAACTGGATTCGCGCCGCTGCATTTCGTGGCTGACGCAGTCGAAGGACGCGATTGACGAGCCGCTCATGGAGAAAATGGGCAACCGCCTGTACGGCTGCGATACCTGCCAGGTGGTCTGCCCTTACAATCGCGGGCTGGACGCGCGGCATCACGAAGAATTTTGGCCCGATCCGGAAATCGTCAAGCCTCTGCTTCGCCCGATTCTGGCGATGGGCAACCGTGAATTCAAGGAAAAGTTCGGCCGCAGCGCGGGGGCCTGGCGGGGCCGCAAACCGATCCAGCGCAACGCGCTGATCGCCCTCGGGCATTTTCGCGACCGGGAATCGGCGCCGGATGTCGTCCGTGTGCTCCGGGAAGACCCGCGGCCGGTGCTGCGGATGACCGCGGCCTGGGCGTTGGGCCGGATCGGCGGCGCCGAAGCGGAGGCGGCCCTGCGGGAAGCGGCGGCCGGCGACGCGGAACCGGAGGTGCGGGCGGCCGCGCGGCGGGCGCTCGGCCGGCTGGCGCAGGCGCCGGCCTCGGGCCGGGAACGGGCGGAAGAAGACCGGGAAAGGTCGAAGGAAGCCCGACAGACGGAAGAAGTCCGGGAACCGGATGAGGCCCGGGAAAGGACGCAGGAGGCCCAAGAACAGGCGGAAGAAGTCCGGGAACATTCGGAGAAAGCCCATGGGCAAATGGAAAAAGTCCAATTACGGTGGGAGGCCGCGGCGGAAAAAGGAGGGCGCGTTCCGTGACGGAAAGAACCATAAAACCTGACGGACAGGCCGACGGACAAGTCCGGGATGACGACCGGCTGTACTGGCGGGAAACGGCTTCCCCCCTTGGGACGCTGACGCTGGTCGCGTCGGAACGGGGACTGTGCAGCGTGGAGTTTGGCGCCTTCGCGGATGTCGCCGGCCGGCTGGCCGAGTGGGCCGGGCGGTGGTGGCGGGAGCCCGTGCTGGCGCCGGCGCCGGAAGGCCACCCGCTGCTTGCGGCGGCGCAACGCCAGCTGGACGCTTATTTCCGCGGCGAGCTGACCGCCTTCACGATTCCCCTGGACCTGCGCGGGACGCCGTTCCAGCTGAAGGTGTGGGAAGCCTTGTGCCGCGTGCCTTACGGGGCAACGGCGTCCTACGGCGAAATCGCCGCCGCCGTCGGCCGGCCCAAGGCGTCGCGGGCCGTAGGAGGGGCCAACAACCGCAACCCCGTGCCGATCATCGTGCCGTGCCACCGGATCATCGGCGCCGACGGATCGCTCGTCGGCTACGGCGGCGGGCTGTGGATCAAGGAGCATTTGCTGGCCCTGGAAGGAGCCTTGCCGATTTCCTCCGCGCGGCCTTCGGCGGAGAAACCCGCCGCCGCGGCAGGGGCTTGAAACAAGGAATTCGGTCCGCTGCGGCGAATCGATATTTCGACAGCGGCCATCTCGACAGACGGGGTGGGAACGGCCATGCGACTTGTGGACATTGAATCGGTGGAACCTGGACAGGTGCTGGGCAAAACCATCTATTCTTCCAACGGCACCGTCATGCTGGCGCAGGGCGTGCAGCTGACGGTCTACATGATCAGCCAGCTCAAGCGCCTCGGCGTGACCATGCTCTACATCAAGGATCCGAACTTTGAGGACGTGTCCGTGGAAGACCCCTTGTCCGACGAGACGAAGCAGATGGTCATCCGCCAGCTGTCGGAGACGTTCGATTCGCTCCGGTCGGGCAAGCCGTTCAGCGCGAAGGCGATTTCCAATGCCGTCGACCAGCTGCTCATGGACATCATGGAAAACCAGGACGTGCAGCTCCATCTGTCCGACATCCGCACCCACGACAACGCCGCCTATCTGCACGCCATCAACGTGTGCGCCGCGTCCGTGATGATCGGCCTGAACCTGGGCTACAACATGCAGCAGCTCAAGGAACTGGCCATCGGAGCGCTGCTCCACGACATCGGCAAAATCGACGCTCCCGACGACGAGGAAGGCAGGCACCACCACACCTGGCGCGGGTTCGAAACGCTGAAGAACAATCATGAATTCAGCCTGCTCATTGCCCATGTCGCGCTTCAGCACCACGAGCACGTCGACGGCTCCGGGCAGCCGCGCGGGCTCGCCAGCGACCAGATCCACCCGTACGCCAAGATCACGGCGGTTGCCAATACCTACGACAACCTGCTGCATCCGGCGGACGGCGGGCGCGTCCTGCCCCATGAAGCGGTGGAGACGCTGAACGCGATGTCCGGCACGAAACTGGACCACGAAATCCTGGTGCAGTTCAACCGCTTCGTGTCCATTTATCCCAACGGGATATCCGTTCGCCTGTCGAACCGCCAGACCGGCGTGGTCGTCGGCCAGCACCGCGGCCTGCCCTGCCGGCCCGTCGTGCGGGTGCTGGCGAGGGAAGATGGCGACGTCCGGGCGGAGGAAATCGACCTGGCCCGCCATCCGACGCTGTTCATCGAAGCGGTGCTCAGCTGACTCTGCGGGATGTGCGGGTTGTGCAACGGCTTGTGATGCCGGTTATCCTTCCGGTCACGCTCCTCTCGAGACGAGCTCTTATTGTTTGTAAATTTCCCTTATGGCGTCTTCAAATGCCGGCATTTCGCGAAACGTCCCCGGAGCGATTGCGGGACCCGGGAAAAACGTGGTATGATGATTAGCAGCCCCGCGGACGGCGGCCTGTCGCGCGGGGCTTTATTCTTACGGCGGAGGGATGCGCGCGTGAATGCGTGGGATATCGTCATTCCGGTCGTGACGCTCGTCGTCGGTTTCGTGGCCGGATTTGCCGGAGGCGTTTTCTATTTGCGCAGCCAGATCGCCAAAATGCAAAAAGACCCCGAGGCGCTGGCGAAAATGGCCAAACAGATGGGGTACAATCTGAACCGGCAGCAATTGCAGCAGGCGCAGCAGATGCTCAAGAAACAGGCGCAGCCCAAGAAGCGCTCGCGCCGGTAGGAGGTGCGGACGGATTGTCGGGAATCAAGGAATACCGCAACGGATCGATTGAACGCCACCGGGGCGAGCTCGAGCTGCATATCCGCGAAATTCTCCGCCTGGTCGGGGAAGACCCGGAACGGGAAGGGCTGCGGGACACCCCGTCGCGTGTGGTGAACTGGTACGCCGAGATGCTTTCCGGCTACGGGGTGGACCCGCGGGACGTGCTGGGCGACACGTTTGACGAGCGGCACGAGGAATTGGTGATCGTCAAGGACATCATGTACTACAGCCTGTGCGAGCACCATCTGGTGCCGTTTTTCGGCAAGGCGCACATCGGGTACATCCCGAGCGGAAAAATCGCGGGACTCAGCAAGCTGGCCCGTCTGGTGGACGCGGTGACGAAGCGGCTGCAGGTGCAGGAACGGCTGACGTCGCAAATCGCCGACACGCTGGAGGAAGTGCTCAAGCCCCATGGCGTGATGGTCGTCGTGGAAGGGGAGCATCTGTGCATGTGCGCGCGCGGCGTGAAAAAATACGGCAGCAAAACGGTCACGTCCGCCGTGCGGGGGCAGTTCCTGCGCAGCGCGGCGGCGCGTTCGGAGTTTTTGTCGCTGATCCGGGAATGAACGAAAAAGCGCCCGCGCCGGCGTTTCGCGGGGCGAAACGCGGCGCGGGCCTTTTTTATGTGAAATGGGGGAGACCCGATCGGACGGCCCGGCCCAATCAGAGACGGCAGATGTCGTTCGGGCAAAATTCGCACCGGCACGTATTGCGCAGATAGTTCATGTTTTTGATGACGATGTGGCCGTTTTTGACGTCGATGGCGCCGTCCCGCTTCAGCTGGCCGAAGATCCGGCTGACGCATTCCCGCGTGGCGCCGATCATGTCGGCCATCTCGGCGTGGTTCAGCCGCAGGCCGATGCGGAGGCCCCCCTCTTCCGGTTCGCCGTACGTGTTGGCCAGCCGGATGAGCAGGGAGCAGAGGGCGCCCTGTTTGCCGAAGGTGAGAAAATCCCGGAATTTCATCTGCGTCATCCGGTTCATCATGCCCATCCATTGCACGAATTCGATGGCGAAATCGCCGTGCTGCCACAGCAGGACCTCCAGGTCCTTCCGCTGGATGACGCCCGCGTGGGTGCGCTCCATGGCCTCGGCGGTGAAAATGTGCGTCGAATCCTTGAACGGATCGATCTGGCCGAAAAGATCCCCGTCGCGGAACAGGTGGAAGGTGAACGACCTGCCGCCTTCCGTCGTCTTGGTCAGGCGTACAAGTCCCGACCGGACAAAAAACAGCTTGTCGGCCGGATCGCCTTCCCAGAACAGCACGGCTCCTTTTTCGAACGTTTTGTCGTACATGATGCTTTTCAGTTTGTCGAAGTTGTCGGGGCTGAGCACGCTGGCGATTCCCGATACCTTCGGATTGGCCGGTTTTTCCGCTGCCTGGATCATGCCGGAGCCCTCCTTCGGTTTGAAAAACCTGATTTTATTATAGGGCTCAGTGACCGTTTCCCTAATCGGGAGATTGTCGGGTTTTTGGGGAGGGAATTCCCTGATTTGCGGCTCGGGAAAATGCCGGGAAAAGGATCGGGGAATTTGTGAGATAGTTCACAGCGCGCGGAGGGCGGAAAGGTTAAAGTTTTAGGAGAACGGGGGAACCATACCTGGAAAGGATGTGATCCGGTTGCTGACGGGCATCATTCTGGCCGGCGGGCAGAACCGGAGGATGGGGGGGCACGCGAAAGCGCTCTTGCCTTTCGGGGAAAGCACGCTCATCCAGCATCAGATCGGAAGGATGCGGGAAATCTGCAGCGAGGTTATGGTGGTGACCAACGAGCCGCGACCGCTCCTGGCGTATGTCGACCGCTCGGTTCGCGTGATCACGGACTACGTGACGGGACTCGGGCCGCTGGGCGGCATGCACGCGGGGCTGTCCCTTGCCCGGAACCAGAAGGCGTGGATCGTCGGCTGCGACATGCCGTTTTTGTCGCCGGAGGCGGCAAAACTGATGCTGGAACGCTCCGAAGGCGTCGATGCGGTGCTGCCCGCGGACGTAAGCGGCCCCTATCCCCTGCACGGCGTGTACGACACCGGCTGCGTCCGCGTGATCGCCGAGCTCGCCGAGCGGCGCGAATCCTCGCTTTTCCGCATGCTGGCGATGATCGACTGGATTTCGCTGACGAAGCAGGAGTGCGAAAAGCACGGGATTCCCTTCGATTTCGTGTTCGAGATCAACACGCCGGAGGATCACCGGAAAGCGCAGGAAATGTGGGCGGAAAAGATGCGCTACCCGACACGGCCGTGAAGCGGCGGAGACGAAGGCGGGCGGCGGAATCGCCCGGGACGCCGGACCGCCGGGTTCCGGACAAAAGACCATAAGAATCGGGCCAAATTGAAGCTCCCGCGGCTTCTTTTTTTTTACTAAGATGTTGGCTATGATGTTATCCAGTACATTTTGCGATTTGGAGGGCTGCGTCAGATGACCACGCATGGGCGTCCGATCCGGATCGGCCTGATCGGGGCGGGCGGCATTGGTTCGGTTCACCTGCAGGTATTGGGCCGGCTTCGCGGGGAGTGCGAAATCGTGGCCGTCACGGACACGGCGCTTTCCCTGGCGGAGCAGAGGGCGAAGGAATACGGGGTGCCGGTGGTGCCCGCCGATCCGGAGAAGCTGATCGCGATGCCGGAAGTGGACGCGGTCATCATTGCCGTGCCGAACAAATACCATAAAGCGTACACCCTGGCCGCGCTGCAAAGCGGAAAACACGTCCTGGTGGAGAAACCGATGGGCCTGAACGCCGAGGATGCCAAGGAAATCGTGCGGGCCGAGCGGAAATACGGCAAAGTGGTGATGGTCGGCCACCAGATGCGGTGGGACTGGGTGCCGCTGCGCATCCGGGAGCAAATCGAGCGCGGGGAGCTCGGACACATCTACAGCGCCAAGACCGGCTGGTTCCGGCGCCAGGGCATTCCCGGCTGGGGGTCCTGGTTTACGCGGAAAAGCGAGGCGGGCGGCGGCCCGCTGATCGACATCGGCGTGCACATGATCGATCTGGCGTTCTTCCTGCTCGGCGAGCCGAAACCGGTCGCGGTGTCCGGGGCGGTGTACGCCGAGTTCGGGCCGAGGAAAAGAGGACTCGGCGGGTGGGGCGTCCCCGACTGGAACGGGTATTTTGACGTGGAAGATTTCGCGACGGCCCTCATCCGGATGGAAGACGGACGGACGCTTACCCTGGAAGTCAGCTGGGCCGCCCATGTGGACGGCGACAGCCTGCCGTTCGTGCATTTGTTTGGCACCGAGGGCGGCGCGGTCATCCGCGGGGAGACCGGCAAGTTTCTGACCGAGCGGGACGGAAAACCGGTCGACATTCCCCTCGATCCGCCGGCGGACGACGAAGGCAGCCGCGTGCGGCTCGCCCGCCACTTCCTCGAATGCATCCGCACCGGGCGCAAGCCTGCGACTTCCGTGGAAACGGGGCTGCGCAGCAACCTGATCATCGAGGGGATTTACGAATCGTCGCGGACCGGGCGGGAAGTCGTGCTGGACTGGAGCATTTAGGCCGGGCGGGATGGATTTGAGCGTGCAGGCCGGGCGGACTCGCGGGTCGGGCCGTCGGCCGTTGGCGCTGCCCGGATGCGTGTCCGGTGCGGCTCCGTTAAGGTGCGGCGGCTTGTCCGTCGCGATGCCGTGTTTGGCATGGCGCCGTGTCCGATGACCGGGCGGCGTGTCCGCGGCCGGCGGAACGTCCGGATGTGGGCTCGCCATCCGGGACCGGCGGTCAGGCCGGGGGACTCCAGCGCAGGCCCTGCGCCCGGGCGAAGCGCTTCTCCACGGCCGGCCAGTTGACCACGTGCCACCAGTCGCGGATGTAGGCGGCCCGGTTGTTCTGGTGTTTCAAATAATAGGCGTGTTCCCACACATCGAGGGGAAGCAGCGGCACCACGTCCCACTGGGACAGGTTCTGGTGCTTCTCCGCGGTGAGAATCTCGAGGCGGCGGCTGCGCGGGCTCCAGACGAGGATGGCCCAGCCGCCGCCTTCCACTTTCTCGGCGGCCGCGGAGAACTGGCGGCGAAAGGCGTCGAAGCCGCCGAAATCGCGTTCGATATGCCGGGCCAGCTCTCCTTTCGGCCTGCCGCCGCCGTTCGGCGACATCGTTTCCCAGAACAGCGTGTGCAGGTAGTGGCCGGCTCCGTTGAACGCCAGTTCGCGTTCCCAATGCTTGACCAGATCGAAATGACCGGTCCGCCGCGCTTCCTCGAGCTTTTGTTCCGCCAGGTTGAGGCCTTCCACATACGCCCGGTGGTGCCGGTCGTGGTGGATGCGCATCGTTCGTTCGTCGATGTAGGGTTCCAGCGCGTTGTAGGGGTACGGCAGCGGAGGCAGGGTATGCCCGCCGACGGGCACGAAGACGGCGTCGCCGGGTTCGCGCGGCGACCGGAGGGAATGGGGCTCCTCTTCAGGGGCGCCGCGATAGGACCGGAATTCCTCGATCCAGCGATCCGCCTCTTCCTGGAACCGTTCCGATTCTTCCCCGATGTGGCGCACGGCGGCGTCCGCGGCCGGCCAGCCTCGCAAAGCGGCGCTGCCCGCCCGCAGCAGCTCCAGTTGCCGCACGAATTCCCGCGACTGGTAAAGGGCGGCGCGGGCAAGATGGAAGGCGTCATCGGCCGCGTCCGCAGGCGGATTTGCCGGATCTTGCGGGCTGGCCGGATCTGCCGGGACTGCCGGATTTGCCGGGTCTGCCGGGTCTGTCCCCGCTAAAGAAGCCGAATCTTCCTCCGCCGGTTCCGCCCGCGTTTCGGGCCCGCCCGCCGGAACCGGTCCCGCGCCGCGGCCCGCCAGGATCGTCCGGGCGGTATCCGCCGTGCGCGCAAACAGGGCCTCCCATCCCCGAAGCGTCCGGACGAAGCCGGGTTCCAGCCCGGGAACCAGCCCGCGGATCAAGGCGGCGCCGGCGGCTTCCCGGCTTTTCCAGACGGCCACGAATTCCAACGCGCGAAGCGGCGTCCGATCGCCACGCCAAAGCATCATAAAAAAATCCTCCCTCCATCCGCTGTGGTCAATGTATGCGGGAGAGAGGCCGGCCTATGACGCGGAGGGGGTTCGTCATGCCCCGGGATTTTCCGCAACTTGCTCCGCGATGACAGCTTCGACGGATCCGGCCGGAACGGGAACGCCCCCGGGAGTGGCCGCCACGCGTTGGAGAAAATCCGCCACCCGCCGTTTGTATTCCGCCGTGTGGGTGCGGAAGATCATTTCGTGATCCGCCCCTTCCACGATCCACAACGCGGAGTCGGGATGCCGCTGGGCTGTGGCCACCCGTTCCGCCAGTTCCGGGGAAGCCTTGGCGTCGCCGGTGCCGTGGATGAGGAGAATCGGAAACGGATAAGCCGTCGTCCGGATTGCCTCTGCGGGGATATCCTCCAGGCGCACGCCGCTCCACATCGGCAGGAACAGGCGGACGAGCTCCGCCGACGTCCGGAGCACGGCCGCGTGGCGGGCAAGGTTGTCGCGGATGGCTTCCGCCGTCGGCACGAACGTGCTGTCCAGAATCATCCCGCCGATGTCGCGGGGATCGCTCAGCAGCGCCGCCTGCAGCGCGGTTCCCGCGCCCATCGAGAACCCCCACACGATCGTTTTCTCCGTGCCGGATTCGCGGGCAAAGCGGATCGCCCCGAGAAGCTCCCGGGATTCGCGCACCCCGCCCGTCGCCGGCCGTCGCCGGGACGGATCGGCAAAACCGTAATCGAACATGAGCACGTTGTACCCCAGCTCGTGCAGCCAGCCGGCCGCCTCGTACATGGGCACCCAGAGTTCCTCGCGGTTGGTGCCGTATCCGTGGCTGAGCACGACGGTTTGGCTTGCGCCGGCATGGGGAGCCGGAATCCACCAGCCGTTCACCAGGGATCGTCCGTCCGAACTGGGAAACGTAACGTCCCGGTAGGGCAGCTGTTTGGCGGCCAACGGGTTGGATTTCAGCGAAACGATGGGGGGATGCGCGAGCAGCCAGGCCACCATCGCGTGGAAGCCGGCAATGACCGTCAGCGCGATTGTCGCGAGCGTGAGCGCGAGAAACGCCGGATACGCGGCGCGCCGCAGCGCCGGGTTTCGCCGGCCGGGCGCGGCGGGCACAGGAGCGGGGCGGGCGCTTCCTTCCACATGGGGACGCGAAACCGTGATGTCCATGAGAAGCCCCTCCCGACGGGGATGTAAGCGCTTTTCCTCTATTCCTATCGTAACGGCTGCCCGGGAATTTCGTCAATCGTGCCTGCGGGTGGCAAAATCGGGAAATCCGCCGGACAACCGTTTGTCATGCGGAGACGGGATGCGCTATACTGGTTTCACAGAGTGAAACTCCTTTTCGGGTTCCGCCGTCCGCGCCGCAGGCGGCGGGTTTGACCGCCAATGCCAAAGACGGAATGTATTTTCGCAGGAGGGGAGAGCCTTTTATGGAGGAAAAGCGCACGGTCCGCGCGGTGGAAAGGGCGCTGGACCTGTTGCTTTGTTTTCGCCACGGACGGGAGTGGGGGCTCACGGAGCTGTCGCAGCGCGTCGGCCTCCACAAAAGCACCGCGCACCGGCTTCTCGCCACGCTGGAGGACAAGGGTTTCGTCGTGCGGGACGAGGCCACGGAAAAGTACCGGCTCGGCCTCAGCCTGCTGGAGCTTTCCGCCAATCTGACGCTGGACGACCTGTCGGCGGTCCTGCTCGGCGAAATGGAGAAGCTGCGCGACCGGCTGGGAGAGACGGTCAGCCTGTATGTGCGGGACGGCAACGAGCGGGTGCGCATCCAGGCGGTGCAGAGCACGCAGGCCATCCGCCGCGTGGCTCCGGTGGGCGCGAGGATGCCGCTGTTCGTGGGGGCGTCCAGCAAGGTGCTGCTGGCCTATGCGGAACCGGAAGTGCGGGAAGCGGTGCTGAACGACCCGGCCTGGCCGGCTTCGCTGGACCGGGAGGCTTTCGTCCGGCAGCTCGAGGAAATCGCCAAAGCCGGTTACGCCACCAGCATCGAGGAGCGGGAGCCGGGCGCGGCCGCTGTCGCCGCGCCGATCTTCAACCGGTCGGGCCGGCTGGTGGCGGCCCTTGCGGTCTCCGGCCCGTCCAACCGGCTGAAGCCGGGCGTCATGCGCAAGTACGCGCCGGTGGTCATGGAAGCGGCCAGACGCATGGGAACGATGCTGGGGTAATTCGCGAAAGAAGCGATCCTCGCCGGGGTGAACCGTGCCGGAGCGATCCGCGCCGGGGTAAACCGTGCCGGAGCGAACCGCGCCTGGGCGAAAAGTGCCGGAGCGAACCGCACCGGGGCGAACCACGCCAGGGAGAACCGCGCCGGGGCGAACAGCGCGCCAAGGCGAACCGCTTTGACGAGCGTGCCGCGCGTGTTCACTCTCCGGCGGATTCCGTCTTGGGCGGCAGACTCCGCAGGAAACCGATCGCCTCCTGAAGGCTGGACACCGGGACGAGACGGGGCGACAGGTTGAATTCCCGCGCGGCGGCTTCGGCCTCCTTCCAGTTGCCGTACCCTTCCGCTTCCACGTAAGGAACGAGGAAATAATCCGCTTTTTCCCGATGGGCCGCCATCAGCTTGTAACGCAGCCAGCCCACCGGCCCCACCGATCCGTCCGCCGAGATGGTGCCCGAACCGGCAATGCGGTACCCCCGCGTCAGGTCTTCCCCGGTCAGATGGGCGACCAGTTCGAGGGTCATCATCAGTCCCGCGGACGGGCCGCCCATGTGGGAAAAGTTCATTTCCACCGGGTCGGGCGGCGTCACTTTGATGACCGGCCTGTAAAGAAAGCCGATGCCGGTCCTTCCGTCGGACAGCCGGACGAGCGGCACCTCGGCCTCGAACGGCCTGCCGCCGCGGGTGCCGGATACGCGTGCGATGTCGCCCGGCGATTTGTCCCGCAAAATCTCCGCCAACTCCTCCGCCGAGCGGGTCGGCCTGCCGTCGACGGCGGTGATGATGTCGCCTTCCTGCAGGCCGTTTCCCCGGGCTCTGGACATCTCCAGGAAATGGTGGATGATGATTCCGGTCTGTTCCACCTGTACGGGAATGCCCGCGGCGCTGTAGGCCGCGATGAGCGCTTCCGCCTCCGCGTTTTCGCGCAGCCACAGGTCCCAGTTGCGGTACGCCTCGTAATTCACCGTTCCGCCCGTCGCTTCCCGCTGCCCGCGGACCTCCATGCGCGGATGAAGCCAGCCGTACAGCAGAGAAAACGTGTCGGGCCGCGGATAGGTCGTCACGGTGGTGAAGAGGAAGGCGCCTTTTTCCTCGAGCGGCTTGCCGGTCTCGATCCGGTCATGCACCGGTTCCGCCGTTCCGACGCCGTACATGACGTACGGCCAGCGCCAGCTGCCGGCGACGGCGCCCAGGACGGCGGCGGCAAGAGCGGTTGCCACCAAGGGGTTGCGAAGAAGCCTGAAAAGTCTTGCCGCGGGCAAAGCCGCTCACCTCCAGATTCCCATTATAGCGCAATCGCGCCGGCGAAAAAAAACAGGGGGATCCCGCATCTCGCGCATGGCGCATCCGCGGGAGGCGGGCCGGAATATTTACAACGTTTGCACGGCGATCATATAATAGCTGATAGTCATAGATTGGTTGTGGTCGGAACGTTGGCTCCTTCAGGGGGCTTTTTGCTTTTCTTCGGTCGAGGCCAACATCAGGCGGCACCCGGCGGCGGGATGCAGCCGCGAATAGAGCGGACGTGAACGCAACATGGAATCATGGAAACGAACAATGTGGATTTTGTGGGTCGGCGTCTTGTTGTGCGGCTCGAGCTACACGATGTCGATCCCGTTTTTGCCGCTGTTTCTGGTCGACCTTGGCGTCGGCGAACAATCGGTTCATTTGTGGGCGGGCGTAGTCCATTCGTCCGCTTTTTTCGTCGGAGCCATCATGGCGCCGCTGTGGGGGGGCGATCGCCGACAGATACGGCAAGCGGAAAATGGTGATCCGGGCCGGATTCAGTCTGGCGGTCACCTACGCGCTCTTCGCGGTCGTCCGCAGCCCGTGGGAGCTGGTGGCCGCCCGGCTGGTGCACGGGTTCGCGGGCGGGTTCATCCCGGCGGCGATGTCGATCGTGGCGAGCGTTTCGCCGAAAGAACGGATGAGCTGGAGTCTGGGGGTCATGCAATCGGCGACGATGACGGGCGGCATCCTGGGACCGCTGTTCGGCGGAGCGCTGGCGGAATGGTTCGGGTTCAGGATGTCGTTCGTCGTGGCCGCGGCCGTCATTTTTCTCGCCGCCCTCGCCGTCGTCGCCTGGGTGAAAGAAGATTCGGCTTCGCCGGCGGAAGCGCCGGCTAAGCCCGTTCGCCTGATGACGGCGCTGTCCAACAAACCGCTCCTGTTCCTGCTGATGCTGCTGGTTGTTTTTCAGGCGTCCTACAACATGATCCAGCCGCTCATGACGCTGCATATCGCGGATTTGCAAGGCGGCATGGAGGACGCGGCGCTTTCGTCGGGGATCGTGTTCGCCCTCATCGGCATCGCGGGCATTGTCGGATCGCCGCTGTGGGGCAACGTGGGGGCGAAGCGCGGTCTTCTGCGCACGCTCATCCTGTGTCTGCTGGCCGCCGGAGGCTTTATGTCGCTGCAGCTGTTCGTGCAACAGCTGTGGCTGTTTGCGGCGGTGCAGTTCGCGTTCGGTTTGTTCATGGCGGGCGTCGTTCCGATGGTCAATACGCTGGTCGTGCAAAATACGCCGGACGTGTTTCGGGGACGTTCGCTCGGCTTGACGGCAAGCGCCAACCAGCTTGGCTCGATGATCGGCCCGCTGATCGGCGGTTTCGTCGGGATGGCGCTGAACGTGCATTGGACGTTCTTCCTTGCGGGCTTGATGATGCTGGCGTTGGGCGGCGCCGTCTGGAACCGGTCGGCCTGGTTGAGCCGGGGTTCGGCAAAAGAGCGGGCGTCCGGCCGCAGCGTCCCCGGATGACAAGGCGCCGATCGGCACCATATGCCGCCGTCGCGGGCCGGTTCGGTTGACGGTGATGGGAAGTTTGGCTAGAATTCGCGTACAGCGAAACGTTCGGCAGATGACCGTTTGCGCAAGCAGGGAAGATGATGGGCGGGGACGACGCACGCTCCTCACCGGTATCGGCGTTGGAGACAATCCGGCGGGCGTCCGCAACGGCGCGGCGTTCCGAAATAACGCGCCGTGCGTGAACCTCTGCCGCAAGCCATTGACGGAGCGCGGACAGGAGGCGTCCATGTTCCGGCCTGTACAGAAAAGGAGATGTTCTGGGCATGCCTGCGATTGCGGTATTGGTGGAAAACATGAAGGAACACCAGCTGGAGCGAATCCGGAACGCCTTGCCCGGCTGGGAGCTGTTGTACGGCGAAGACTTGACCGGCGATGAGGTGCGGCGCGCCGAAATCGTGGCCGGGTGGCGGGAGTGGGCGGAAAAGGCGGTGCTGGATCCGGCTTCCCGTTGCAAATGGGTGCAAACCTGGAGCGCGGGCGTCGATCGCCTGCCGCTCGGGCAAATGCTGGAGCGGGGCATCGTGGTGACGACCGCCAGCGGCGTGCACGCCTATCCGATTTCGGAAACGATTTTTGCGATGCTGCTGGCGCTGACCCGGAATTTGCACGTGTGTATCCGGAACCAATTGAAGCGGACGTGGGACCGCGGCGGCCTGAGGCTGGAAATGCACGGAAAGACGATCGGCATCGTCGGCGTCGGCGACATCGGCGAGGAGACGGCTCGCATCGCGAAAGCGTTCGGCATGACCGTTATCGGCGTCCGCCGCTCCGCGCTTCCGTCGCCGCACGTGGACCGGATGGTGGGTCCCGGCGCGCTGCGCGAAGTGCTGCCGCTGTGCGATTATGTCGTCGTGACCGTGCCGGCCACCCCCGAAACGCGCCACATGTTCGACGAGCCGGAATTTTCCGCGATGAAACCGGGCGCGTTTTTCGTCAATATCGGGCGGGGGGCGACCGTGCGCACGGAGGCGCTGCTGGCGGCGCTGCGCAGCGGCCGGCTGGCGGGAGCCGGGCTGGACGTGTTCGAAGAAGAGCCGCTGCCGCCGGACCATCCGCTCTGGCAAATGGACAACGTTATCATTACGCCCCATTCATCGGGCTTCACCGAACATTACAATGACCGCGCGCTCGACATCTTTGTGGAAAACGCCGCGGCGTATTTGGCCGGCAAGCCGTTGCCGCTGAACGTCGTCGAGGCGTCGAAGCTGTATTGAACCCGTGATAGAGGGAGGGGGCTGGCCGCCCCCTCCCGTTTCATTTATTCGCCTGCAATATTTCCGGCTTATTGGGCTTTGAGCATTTGCCGCAGCACCGTCTGCAGGATGCCGCCGTTTCTGTAGTAGTCGATTTCCACCAGGCTGTCGAGGCGGACGGTGACCGGGAACTCGAAGGTCGTGCCGTCCTCGCGGGTGGCCGTGACGGTGACCGTTTGGCCGGGTTTGATGTCGTTGCCGAGCCCCTTGATATCGAATTTCTCGCGGCCGGTGATGCCGAGGGACTGCCAGCTTTGGCCGTTCTGGAACTGCAGCGGCAGCACGCCCATGCCCACCAGGTTGGAGCGGTGGATGCGCTCGAAGCTTTCCGCGATGACCGCCTTGACGCCGAGCAGGTACGTGCCCTTCGCGGCCCAGTCGCGGGAGCTGCCGGTGCCGTATTCCTTGCCGGCGATGACGATGAGGTTCGTGCCGTCTTCCTTGTACTTCATCGCGGCGTCGTAGATCGGCATCACTTCGTCCGTCGGCAGGTATTTGGACACGCCGCCTTCGGTGCCGGGCGCCACCTGGTTGCGGATGCGGATGTTGGCGAAGGTGCCGCGCATCATCACTTCATGGTTGCCCCGGCGCGAGCCGTAGGAGTTGAAATCTTCCCGTTTCACGCCGCGCTCGATCAGATATTTGCCCGCCGGGCTGTCGGTGCGGATGCTGCCCGCCGGCGAGATGTGGTCCGTCGTGATCGAATCGCCGAGCAGAGCCAGCACGCGGGCGCCGGTGATGTCGGCGATGTCGCCGGGTTCGTCGCCCATGTTTTCGAAGAACGGCGGATTCTGGATGTAGGTCGAATCCGGATCCCATTCGTACAGTTCGCCCTGCGGCACCGGAATCTGGTTCCAGCGCTCGTTTTGCGTAAAGATGTTGGCGTATTTTTTGCGGTACATGTCGGGCGACAGCACCGACTCGATGGCTTTCTGGATTTCCTCGTTCGACGGCCAGATGTCCTTCAGATACACCGGCTTGCCGTCCTTGCCGATGCCGATCGGCTCCTTCGCAAGGTCGATGTCGACCCGGCCGGCTAGGGCGTAGGCGACGACCAGCGGCGGCGAGGCCAGGAAGTTGGCCTTGACCTGCGCGTGCACGCGGCCCTCGAAGTTCCGGTTGCCGGACAGCACGGCCGCCACCGTGAGGTCGTTGTCGGCGATGGCCTGGCTCACTTCATCCGGCAGCGGACCGGAGTTGCCGATGCAGGTGGCGCAGCCGTAGCCGGCGACGTGGAAGCCGAGCTGTTCCAGATAGGGCATGAGGCCGGCTTTGATCAGGTAGTCGGTGACCACCAGCGAACCCGGCGTGAGCGAGCTTTTCACGTAGGGCGGCTTCTTCAGGCCAAGTTCCACGGCTTTCTTGGCGACCAGGCCGGCGCCCACCATGACGCTCGGGTTGGAGGTGTTCGTGCAGCTGGTGATCGCCGCGATGACCACCGAACCCGTGCCGATTTGGCTCGTTTCGCCGTTCGGGTGGCGCACCTCCGCCTTCTGCGCGATTTTTTCCTCCGACAGGCCGTATCCGCCCTGGTCGATGGGAGCGCGGATGAGTTCGTTCCATCTTTCCTTCATCCGGGTCAATTCCACGCGGTCCTGCGGGCGTTTCGGGCCGGCCAGGCTCGGCACCACGGTGCCGAGGTCCAGTTCGATGACGTCCGAGAACACCGGGTCCGGCGTGTCGTCGGTGCGGAACATGTCCTGCGCCTTGTAATAGGCTTCCACGAGCGCGATCTGTTCTTCGCTGCGGCCGGTGAGGCGCAGATAGTTCAGCGTTTCCTGGTCCACCGGGAAAAAGCCCATCGTCGCGCCGTATTCCGGAGCCATGTTGGCCACCGTCGCGCGGTCGGCAAGGCTGATGTTGGACAGGCCCGGGCCGTAGAACTCCACGAATTTGCCGACGACGCCTTTTTTGCGCAGCATTTGCGTGACCGTCAGCGCCAGGTCGGTGGCCGTCGCGCCTTCCGCGAGCTTGCCGGTCAGCTTGAAGCCGACCACCTCCGGCATCACGAAGTACAGCGGCTGCCCCAGCATGCCGGCTTCCGCCTCGATGCCGCCGACGCCCCAGCCCAGCACGCCGAGACCGTTGATCATCGTCGTGTGGGAGTCGGTGCCCACCAGCGAATCGGGGAACACTTCCATGACGCCGTTCCTTTCCTTGGTGGCGGCCACGGTGGCGAGGTACTCCAGGTTCACCTGGTGCACGATGCCCGTGGAAGGCGGCACGGCGCGGAAGTTGTCAAACGCCGTCTGCGCCCAGCGCAGGAAGCGGTAGCGTTCCTCGTTCCGCTTGAATTCCAGCGCGATGTTGGTCTCAAGCGCGTCGGGCGTGCCGAAGGCGTCGACCATGACGGAATGGTCGATGACGAGATCGACCGGCACCAGCGGGTTGATCCGTTTCGGATCGCCGCCGGCTTTCTTCACCGTGTCGCGCATGGCCGCCAGGTCCACGACGACCGGCACGCCGGTGAAGTCCTGCAGCACGATCCGCGCCGGGATGAACGGAATTTCCTTGTCTTCGCGCTTGTTCGCCCAGTTGGCGAGCATTTTCACGTGATCCAGCGTGATGGCGCGGCCGTCGAACTGGCGGACGGCGGCTTCCAGCAGCACCTTGATGGAAAACGGCAGTTTCGAAACGGGGCCGAGTCCCTGTTCTTCCAGCGCCTGCAACCGATAGTACCGGTACGTCTTGCCGCCGGATGCAAGCTCGGCCTGCACATTGTACGGAAATGCGGACATGATGGCGTACCCCCTGCCTCGTTGTTTCATAGAATGAAACTCGATTTCAAAAATGACCACAGTACACTACCAGTATATTGTTTCATCCCGTTTATGTAAAGATGCGGGAAGTTCCAGCGTCCGGCGGGACGGCGGGAAAATGGGGCGGAGTACCGGCGGGCGGAACGGCGGATCGGGCGGAGGTCCCGGGTGTTTGCCGCCGCTGCCGCTTCCGCCGGCGCCGCCGCGGACGGCGCAGGTTTTAACGGGATAACCGCCGGCATAAATCTGGAATGTAGGGCGGATTTTCGGTGCCGGGAGTGGGGGCGATGGCGGAGCGTGAACCGTGGAAGCAGGCGCTGGCCGATTATGTGAACGCGCTGAATGAAGCCTGCGTGCGGGAAGATCCGCGGCCGCTGGAGGCGGTGCGGGATCCGGAACACCGCCGGCGGCTCGTTCGCCGGCTGGAGGCGTCCGCGCGGCGGAACCGGACGGAAGGCATCGCGCCGGTGCGCAGCGAACTGCGGGCCCGGATCGTCCGGCAGGCGGCCGGAGACCGGGAAGCCCTGGCCGATGTGGAGTTGCACCACCTCCGTTCCTGGAAGCAGCGGGAGCAGCCGTGGCTGGAAGAACGCGTCGAACGCGAGCGCCTCCGGTTCGTCCGAATGGGCAGGGTTTGGCGCCTGGACCGGGTCGAACCGCTTTTTGCGGAAACGGAGGCGGTATGGCTGGAAACGGGCGCGGAGGAGGAGGCGGAGGGCGGCGCGGTCTTTCCGGTTTACGGGCGCGGTCCCGGCGTGGCGCCGGCGCCGTACTTCAACCCGGAGGCGGTGGGCAAATTCCGGCTCTACACGGGGGAGTGGGACGCGTACCGGGGCGTTCCCTACCGGCGCGAAGAGGCGGTCGCCTACGCCGATCTGTGGTGGAACAAGAGCAACCCGGAATACGAAACCTTCGAGGTCAACTGCACGAATTACGTCTCGCAATGTCTCTTTGCGGGCGGCGCGCCGATGAACTATACTGGGAGGAGGGAATCGGGCTGGTGGTACAAGGGCCGGCAGAACGGCAGGGAATGGTGGAGCTACAGCTGGGCGGTCGCCAACGCCCTGACGGGTTACCTGTCCCGGCCGCGCGCCTTCGGCCTGCGGGCGGAGCGCGTCTCGTCTCCCTATGAACTGGCGCTCGGCGACGTCATCTGCTACGACTGGGACGGGTCGGGCACCTACCGGCACACGACGGTGGTGACCGGTTTTACGACCGACGGCGCGCCGCTCGTCAACGCCAACACGGTGAACAGCCGGCGGCGCTACTGGGACTACCGGGATTCCTACGCCTGGACGGAAGCGACGAGATACGCTTTCTTCCACGTGGCGGACGAGTTTTGAGGGGCGGTCTCCGCCGGCGGGGACGACCGCCGGCGGCTTGGAGGCCCGGAGTGTTTTCACTATGGACATTCGGAGGTTGGGGAATGGGGCGGAAAATTCGCGTCGGTCTCGTTTACGGAGGGCGTTCGGGGGAACACGAGGTCTCGCTGCAGACCGCGTTGTCGGTGGCCCGGGCTTTTGATTACGGACGCTACGAATTGATTCCTTTTTTTATTGACAAGCAGGGAAAATGGCGCTCCGGCCCTCCGCTGACGGCGCCGCCGGAATCGGTGGAACGGCTGGCGCTCGGGGCCGGCGGCACCGGCGAAACCTCCGGCGGCGATGCGCTGCCGGCGACGGGCGCTTCCGCCATCGTTCCTTTCGTGCGGGGCATGCTGGCCGAGCCGGAGCGGGAAGGGGACGGTCCGGCCATTGACGTGATGTTTCCGCTCCTGCACGGCACCTTTGGCGAGGACGGCACGATCCAGGGGCTGTTCGAGATGGCGGGCGTGCCGTACGTGGGAGCCGGCGTGCTCGCCTCCGCGGCCGGGATGGACAAGGTGATCATGAAGCAGCTGTTCCGGCAGGCGGGTCTGCCGGTGGCGAATTTCATCCATTTTACAAAGTACGAATGGAACAGGGACCGGGACGGCATTCTCGCCGAAGCGGAAGAGCGGCTGGGCTATCCCAGTTTCGTCAAGCCGGCCAATCTCGGCTCCAGCGTCGGCGTCTCCAAGGCGCGCAATCGGGAGGAACTCGCGGCGGCCGTGGAAAAGGCGCTGCAGTTCGACCGCAAGGTGCTGGTGGAGGAATTCGTCGACGCCCGCGAGCTCGAGGTGAGCGTGCTGGGCAACGACGAACCGCGCACGTCCGTGGTCGGCGAGATTGTCAGCTCCAATGAGTATTACGATTACAACGCCAAGTATGTGGACGGCAAGTCCGTCATGATCATTCCGGCGGACATTCCGCCGGAGACCGCCGAGGAAGCGCGCGACATGGCCGTCCGGGCGTTCCGCGCCATCGACGGCTCCGGGCTGTGCCGGGCGGATTTCTTTCTGAGGCGCGGCGACGGGAAGCTCCTGATCAACGAGGTCAACACGATGCCGGGCTTTACGCAGTTCAGCATGTATCCCCAGCTGTGGAAGGCGTCCGGCCTGTCGTATCCGGAACTGCTCGACGAGCTGATCCGGCTGGCGCTCGAACGGTTCCGGGAACGGCAGTCGCTGAAGTACGGCGAGAGGGAATGAGGGATCGGATTTGGACTCCCTGCGGATCGCCATTCTCGCGGACGATTTGACCGGAGCGTGCGATACGGGCGTACAGATGGCAAGATACGGGTTTGTCGCGACCGTCTTGCTGGATGCCGGGAAGCGGCCGGGCATGCCGTCCGGCGTGGTCGCGGTCGACACCGACAGCCGCTCCCTGCCCGCGGACGAAGCTTTTGGCCGCGTCGCGGAAGCGTGCGATCTGCTCCTGAGGGAAAAATTTGAAATCTTCTATAAAAAAATCGATTCCACCATGCGGGGAAACATCGGCGCGGAGCTGGAGGCGGTATATCGGCATGTCCGGCCGGATTTCATCGTGATCGCGCCGTCCTTTCCCGAGGCCGGAAGGGTGGTCCGGGGAGGGCGTCTCTACGTGCACGGCGTTCCGCTGCACGAAACGGAGGCGGGCCGCGATCCGAAGCGCCCGGTCACCCTTTCATATTTGCCGGATCTGTTACGCCGGCAATCGGATCAACCGGTGGCGTTGGTGACGGCGGAGGAACTCAGGGGAGACGCCGGGGCGCTGGCGGAAAAAATCCGCGGATGCCGCGGGGAGCGGATCCCGTACCTGGTGTTCGACGCGGAAACGGACGCCGACCTGGCGCGCATCGTATCGGCGGTCGGGCGATCGGGATGCCGCGCCGTGTGGGCGGGATCGGCGGGGCTGGCGCGCGCGCTCGCCGCAAGCTGGTCCCGGGCCCATGAAATGGACAAGCCCGTTTCCGTTCCGGATGGCGGCGGCACGGTGTGCATGGCGGTGGGCAGCGTCAACGCCCGGTCCCGGCGCCAGCTGGATGCGGTCCTGCGGCTGCCGGGCGTCACCGGCCTTGAAATGCGTTCCGAACAGGTGCTGGAAGAAGATTCCCGGAGGCGGGAGCTGGACCGTCTCCGGAAGGCGGCGGAGGAAGCGATGCGCCTTTCGCCGCGGGCGCTGGTGCTGTATTCGTCCGGCGGCGCGGAAGACGTGGAACGGGCGCGGTTCAAGGGGGCCGGTCTGGGCATGGACGTTTCGGCCGTCAGCGACGCCGTCAGCCGTGCGCTGGGCGAGCTTGCGGCCGGGATCATTGACGGATTCGGCATCCGCCATCTGGTGCTGACGGGCGGGGAAACGGCCAGACAGGTATGCTTCCGACTGGGGGCGCGGGCGATCAGGCTGACCGGCGAGCTGGAGCCCGGCGTGCCCATCGGAAGGCTTGACGATGCGGGGGAACGGTGGGTGGTCACCAAAGCGGGCGGATTCGGAAGCGATCAGGTGCTGTGCGATGCCTTGCGCTTTTTCCGGAAGGAGGAAGAGTCGTGAAACCGGTGGTCGGCATCACGATGGGGGACGCGGCGGGAATCGGCCCCGAGGTGATCGTCAAGGCTCTGCGGCATGAATCGGTGTACGGGTGGTGCCGGCCCCTGGTCATCGGCGACGCCAAAATCCTGCGCCGGGCGGCCGGCGTCGTCGGCGCGGAGGAAATCGCGGTCCGGGCGATTCGCGACGTCGGGGAGGCCCGATTCGTCCACGGCGAAATCGACTGTCTCGATCTGGATCTTCTGCCGGAGGATCTGCCGTTCGGGAGGCTCAGCGCGGCGGCCGGGGATGCGGCGTTCCGTTTTGTCGAGAAAGCCGTGGAACTGGCCGGGCGGGGAGACATCGACGCCATCTGCACCGCCCCCCTGAACAAGGAAGCGCTGCACCTGGCGGGTCACCGGTATCCGGGACATACGGAAATTCTGGCGGAGCTCACCGGCACGACCGATTACGCGATGATGCTGGCCACGGGCAATTTGAAAGTGATTCACCTGACCACCCATGTGGGGCTCATCCGGGCGATCGAAATGATCGATCCGGAGCGGACCTACCGGGTCATCAAGCTGGCCCACGAAACCCTGCAACGGGCGGGGGTGAGCCGTCCGCGCATCGCGGTGTGCGGCATCAACCCGCATGCGGGAGAGAACGGGCTGTTCGGCGAAGGGGAAGAGGAAACCAAGCTGGCCCCCGGCATCCGCCGCGCCGCGGAGGAAGGCATCGACGTCTCCGGCCCGCATCCCGCGGATACCCTGTTTTACCGGGCCGTGCGCGGCGAATTCGACGTCGTCGTCGCCTGTTACCACGACCAGGGACATGCGCCCGTGAAGGTGCTAGGCATCGAGGAAGGGGTCAACATCACGGTGGGCCTGAAAGGCGGCATCGTCCGCACCTCCGTGGACCATGGCACCGCCTTCGACATCGCCGGCAAAAATCTCGCGGACGAACGGAGCATGCTCGCCGCTTTGCGCGCGGCCGCCGAGCTTGCTCCCGGGCGGAATCCCCGGAATTAGACCGGGGCGGTGTCCGCGTCAAGACGTTCGCCGCGCGGAAATGGCCGCGGAAAGCGGACGCGTAAAGCGGACAAGGGTTAGGATTTCCCGCTTGCAAATCCCCTTCGATTGGGTTACCTTGGCAAAAGGGAAAAATTCACGATTTCATTGGCCCTCACGGCCATGCGGCTTTTCCGGCCGGCACGCGCCGACCGTTCGCCGGCCGATGGCCGGACGGTCAATAAGGAGGCAACGGTAAACCATGAGCGGACTTTTGGACGGCAAAAACATGCTGGTCATGGGCGTGGCCAACGAGCGCAGCATCGCCTGGGCGATCGCGAAGTCGCTGTTGTCCCAGGGCGCGCGGCTGATCATTACGTATGAAAACGAGCGGGTGGAAGAGCGCGTCCGGCGCCTGACGGAGACGATCCCCGGCGCGCTGGTGCTCCCCTGCAACGTCGCCAGCGACGCGGAAATCGAGGCTTTGGCGGCGCGGCTGAAGGACGAGGGCATCGTGCTCCACGGCATCGCCCACTGCATCGCCTTCGCCAAAACCGAGGAACTGGAAGGCGAGTATGTACATACTTCCCGCGAAGGGTTCGCCCTGGCCCACGACATCAGCGTCTACTCGCTGACGGCGGTGGTCCAGCGGTTGTACCCGCTGATGACGGAAGGCGGCAGCATCGTGACCATGACCTACCTCGGATCTCAGCGGGCGGTTCGCAATTACAACGTCATGGGCGTGGCCAAGGCGGCCCTGGAAGCGTCCGTGCGGTATCTGGCCGCCGACCTCGGGCCCCGGGGCATCCGCGTGAACGCCATTTCCGCGGGCCCGATCCGCACCCTCGCGGCGAAAGGAATCAAGGATTTCAACGCGATCCTGAAGCAGGTGGAAGAAAAGGCGCCGCTTCGCCGCAATACCGAAGCGTCCGAGGTGGGCGACACGGCCCTGTTCCTCATGAGCGACTGGGCGCGCGGCATCACCGGCGAAGTGATCTACGTGGACAGCGGATACCATATTCTGGGAGTGTGACGGGCCGGGACAGCCATGGACATCGCAAGCGTCGCGGCGCTGCTCCTTGTCGGGATGGCGTCCGCCATATTCGGCAGCATCGTCGGTTTGGGCGGCGGCGTTATCATCGTGCCGACGCTCATGCTTGCCGGCCAATGGCTGACGGGGGAAACGGTGAACGCCCCGACGGCGGTCGGCACCTCGCTGGCCGTGCTGATTTTCACGGCTCTCTCTTCCACGATGACGTATGCGCGGCACGGAACGGTGGACTGGAAGAGCGGATGGCTCTTTTTCGCCACCAGCGGCCCGGCGGCCATCTTTGGCGCCAGATGGGCGAATGCGGTGTCCGACGGCCCGTTTCAACTTGCCTTCGGCTGTTTCGTCCTCCTCATGTTCGGGCTCATGGTGGCCAGAGAACGGCTGAAACCGGCGAACATCCGGTGGCCTGTTCAACGGAGTTTCCGCGACCGTACCGGCCGCGTCTACACTTACGGCTATAACGTCTGGTCCGCCCTGTTGGTCGGCGCGGGCGTCGGGTTCGTTTCGGGGCTGTTCGGGATCGGCGGCGGTTCGCTGTTCGTTCCGCTCATGGTGCTTTTGTACGGGTTTCCGCCCCATGTGGCCACCGCCACTTCGATGTTCGTCATTTTGCTATCCTCTGTGTCGGGCAGCGCCATGCATTTTTTCCACGGCAACATCGAACCGGTCGCGCTCTTGGCGCTGGCGCCCGGCGCGCTCCTGGGAGGCCGTCTCGGCGCGCGCATCGCCGCCCGGCTGAGCGGATCGCAGCTCATGTGGCTGCTCCGGATGACGCTGCTGGCGATGGCCGGATTCCTGATCTACCAGGGAATTCGGACGATGTGACGGCCGGCGGGGGACGACCGCGCAACCTTGGCGGAGCCCGCACGTATATTCTGCAAGAAGAACGCCGCAACGATCTTGCGTCCTTGCGGCACAACAGCCGGCGGGAATCCGGCATGACAGACGAAGGAGGTCGCCACGGTCATGGACGAGAGCCGTCCGGAAACGGTGGTCGGCAGCAAGAGCTTCACGGCGGTCGCCGTCAACTGTGCGGCCAAAGCCGGCGAATATATCAAAATGAAACTGGGGACGACGGGACAGCCCGATTTCAAATATTCGCGGCAGGATCTGGTGACCGAAGCGGACAAGGGGGCCGAGCGACTCGTCCGCAATCTGATCGCCACCCATTTTCCCGACCATTCTTTTCTTGGGGAGGAAGGCGTCGAGCCGGGGCCCGAAGCCTCTGCCGCGGCGCTCCGGGAGGCGCTCGAAGCCGAGTATCTGTGGATTGTCGATCCCATTGACGGCACGACCAATTTCGTGCACGGTTTTCCCTTTTTCGCGGTGTCCATCGCGCTGGCGAGGAACGGGCGGGTGATCGTCGGCGTCGTCTATGACCCCGTCCGGGACGAGCTCTTCGTGGCCGAACGCGGCAAAGGAGCCTATGTCCGGGGCAAGCGGCTGAAGGTGTCCGCCGAACGGACGCTGGGCGAAAGCCTCCTGGCCACCGGGTTCAGCGCCAATCCGGCGGTGATGCGGATCAATGCCCGGGAGGCGTCGGCCTTGGTGCAGAAAGCCCGCAACCTGCGCGTCTGCGGTTCCGCGGCGCTGCATCTGGCCTATGTGGCGGCCGGCAGGCTGAGCGGGTTCTGGGAGCACGGGCTGAACGCGTGGGATCTGGCCGCGGGCTCCCTGCTCGTCGAAGAAGCGGGCGGCCGCATGAGCGGCGTGAACGGCGAGCCGTTCGATCTGCGGGTGCGGGACGTGGCGGCGTCGAACGGCCTGATCCACGACGAACTGCTGGCGGCGTTGCGCGAGGTGGAGTAAGGACGCCGCCTTGCGCGGCGGCCGGCGGGGGAGCGCCGGCGAAGGGTGACGGGATCGCCAACTGGGTGACGGGATGGCCAACAGGGCGACGGGGTCGCCAACAGGGTGACGGGATGGCCGACAGAGTGACGGGATGGCCAACTGAATGACGGAATCGCCAAGGAGTGACAGGCGGGCCGGCAAATGGCGGAGTCTCCAACAACGACAAAAATGCCATTATTTTGGTCTGAAAGTGGGGTTCCAGCCAGAATAATGGCATTTTGTGTTTTTAATTTGGAAAAATCTGTGTGAACTCTGGAGAATCGGCCGAAAATAATAGCACGAATGTCGCAAAATGACCCGAACCGCATTGAAAACGGGAAAATAACTGCATTTTTGTCGCAATTGCAAAACTGCCCCGCTTGGCGAAGGTTTTCGGCTGCCCGCGGCGGGGAAAGCGGCCGGGGAGGCGTTTTACGCCCGCTCCCGGCCCAGCAGACGGAACGCCTCCTCCGCGGCGAGGAGCGTATCGTCGATGTCCTGCTCCGTGTGCGCCACGGTCAGGAACCATGCTTCGAACTTGGAGGGCGCGATGTACACGCCGCGTTCCAGCATGAGGCGGAAAAACCGCGCGAACGCTTCGCCGTCCGTATCCTGCGCCTCCGCGTAGTTGGTGACCGGATGATCGCAGAAATGGGTGGAAAACGCCCCGCCGATCCGGTTGACGGTGAGCGGCACGCCGTTCTCCGCGGCGAACTTGGCCAGGCCGTCCGTCAGGCGTTCGGCCAGGGCCGACATTCGTTCGTAGACGCCGGGTTCGCGCAGCACCTCCAGGCACGCCAGTCCCGCAGCCACGGAAGCCGGGTTGCCGGCCATCGTGCCGGCCTGGTAGGCGGGGCCGAGGGGCGCGACCAGCTCCATCAGGTCGGCGCGTCCGCCGTAGGCGCCGATGGGCAGGCCGCCGCCGATGATTTTGCCGAGGGCGGTCAGGTCCGGCCGGATGGCCGCGTGGTCGGGGAACGCCGCGTAGTTCTGCGCGGCGCCGTAATGGAAGCGGAACGCCGTGATCACCTCGTCGTAGATGACCAGCGCGCCCGCGTCGCGGGCCACGCGGCACACGCCCTCCAGAAAGCCGGGCTTCGGCATGACCATGCCGAAATTGCCGACGATGGGTTCCACCAGCACCGCTGCCGTCTCGTCTCCCCAGCGTTCGAGAGCCTGCCGCAGCCCGTCCAGGTCGTTGAACGGGACCGTGACCACTTCCTGCGCGATGCTCGCCGGCACCCCGGCGCTGTCTGGAACGCCGAGGGTGGACGGGCCGGAGCCCGCGGCGACCAGCACCAAATCCGAATGGCCGTGATAGCAGCCGGCGAACTTGATGATCCTGCTGCGGCCGGTGGCGGCGCGGGCGACGCGGATGGCGCTCATCACCGCTTCCGTTCCGGAGTTGACGAAGCGCACCTTTTCCAGCGAAGGGATCGCTTCTTTCAGGCGGCGGGCGAGTTCGATTTCCCCTTCCGTGGGGGTGCCGTACAGCGTGCCGTTTTGCGCCGCCCGCACGATGGCTTCCGTCACATGGGGATGCGCGTGGCCGGTGATGATCGGGCCGAAGGCGGCCAGGTAGTCGATGTAGCGGTTGCCGTCCACGTCCCAGAAATAGGCGCCCTGCGCGCGCCGCATGAACACGGGGGCGCCTCCACCCACCGCCTTGAAGGAGCGGGACGGGCTGTTCACGCCGCCGGCGATGTGCCGCAGCGCTTCCCGGTACAGCCTTTCGGATTCGTCGTGTTTGGTGATCCGGTTCAACATTTGTCCCTCCGAATGAAGCGGTCGCCGGCAGGCGGACGGTGTGCGCGGCTTTGGTGTGACGCGCCTGGCAGGCGGTTGCCGGTTTTTTCGTTTTTCGCCGCTCGAGCCCCGTCTGTTCAGGCGGCCCCCGGTTTTCCCGTCCTCCGTTTGTCTCCGACCGCCCGCCCGGCCGCCGGCGCATTCCGCTTTTCTTGTCACGTTCCATTGTAAATTGTAAGATGAACGCGTAAAGAAAGAAAAATGGAATTCGGAGGACGACATGGCGGCCATCGAAGTCGAGCGCTTGCGCAAAACGTTCAGGGTGCCCGAACACCGCGAAAGCCTGAGGGGCGCGCTGATGGACCTGTTCCTGCGGCGGTACAAGGAAATCGTCGCGGTCCGGGACATCAGTTTCCGGATTCCGGAAGGGGAAATCTGCGGCTACATCGGGGAAAACGGAGCGGGCAAATCGACCACCATCAAGATGCTGGCCGGCATTTTGGTCCCGACGTCCGGGCGGGTGGAAGTGGCGGGCTATGTGCCCTGGCGCGACCGCGAAACCTTCGTCCGCCGCATCGGCGTTGTGTTCGGCCAGCGCAGCCAGCTGTGGTGGGACATCGGCGTCATCGAATCGTTCCGCCTGCTCCGCAAGGTGTACCGGGTAAGCGAGACGGATTTCCGCCGGCGGCTGGACGAGCTGACGGAAACGCTGCAGCTCGGGGATCTGTTGCACCGCCCCGTGCGCAAGCTCAGCCTCGGCCAGCGCATGCGGTGCGAGCTGGCGGCGGCGCTTTTGCACAATCCGTCCATCCTGTTTCTGGACGAACCCACCATCGGCCTGGACATCGTGGTCAAGACGCAAATCCGCGAGTTTCTGAAAAAACTGAACCGCGAACACGGCACCACGATTTTGCTCACCACCCACGACCTGCAGGACATCGAAGCCCTCTGCTCCCGGGTCATCATGCTGGACGAAGGGATGATCATCTATGACGGCAGTCTGGAAGAGCTGAAGGAACGCTGGAGCAGGGGCCGGGAGATCCGGTTCCGTTTCTCCGAGCCGGTGGAACCGTCCGGATTGGCCGCCCTGACGGATGGGCTGCCCGTCCGCTGGACCGCCGCGGACGAGGAGTCGGCCCGGCTGTGGGTGCCCCGCGAAATCCAGGTGGCCGATGTGCTGGCCCGGCTCGTGGGCGCGCTGCCCATCCTGGACATGAGCTTCAAGGAGACGGGCACGGACGAGATCGTCCGCGCCATCTACCAGTCGGGGAGCGCCTCGGTTCCGGCGGCGGGTCCGGCGGGGAACGCGTCGGTGCCGGGTGTGGAGGCTGCAGGGGGCAAGCCGGTGCCTGCGGCGGGCACGGCGGAAGCCGCGCCGGTGTCCGTCAAGGCGGCGGGAGACGCCGCGGCGTCCGCCGGGCCGGAGGAAGCCGCCGAAGGGGAGCCGGGCGAAGAGAAGCGGACGGAGGCGCAGGTCCGTGGCTAGCGCGTATCTGGAATTCATCCGCATCCGTTTTCTGACCATGCTCGCCTACCGGGTCAACTACTACAGCGGCATCGTCATCTATTCGCTCAACATCGGGGTTTACTATTTCCTGTGGAAGGCGATCTACGGAGACGCTTCGCAGCTCGGCGGTTTTTCCGCCGCCCAGATCACCACCTATGTCGCGGTGTCGTGGATGGCCCGTTCCTTTTATTTCAACAACCTGGACCGGGAAATCGCCAACGAGATCCGGGACGGCAGCGTCGCCATCCAGATGGTCCGCCCCTACTCCTACCTGCTGGTGAAGTTCATGCAGGGCTTCGGCGAAGGGCTGTTTCGCCTCGTCATGTTCATGCTGCCGGGTCTCGTCGTGGTCATGCTGCTTTTTCCCCTGGATCTGCCGGAGGAGCCGTGGCGGTGGGCGGTCTTTTTCCTCATGATCCTGTTCAGCTTCCTCATCAATTCGCAGATCAACCTGCTGACGGGCATGATCGCGTTCTGGCTGGAAAACAACCAGGGCGTCATGAGCTTCAAACGGGTGTTGGTGGACCTGCTTTCCGGCGTGGTGCTGCCGATTTCCTTTTTCCCGGGATGGGCCCGGACCGTGCTGGAGTGGCTGCCGTTCCAGGCCATCGCGTATTTGCCGGGCTCCGCGTTCACGGGCACGCTGAACGGGTCCGAGGTCGCCTATGCCATCGGCGTGCAGGCCGCCTGGAGCCTTGCGCTGATCCTGGCGATCATGCTGATGTGGCGGGCGGCGCGGCGGCGGATGTTCGTGCAGGGGGGATGATCGGTGGCGGCGGGCGGCTTTTTTTCCAAAGTGTCGTTTGTGCTGTCGCTGTTCCGGGAATACCTGGCCAACTACCTGAAAACCAAGCTGGCTTACCGCGCCGACTTCTGGGCGGAAGTGATCTCCGACCTCATGTTCAACGCCGCGAATCTCGTCTTCATCTTCGTGGTGTTCCGCCACACGGCGGCGCTGGGCGATTGGAGCGAGGCGGAAATTCTCTTCGTATACGGGTATTACATGATTCCGTACGGGATATTCTCGTGCTTTTTCAGCCTGTGGGATTTCAGCGAGCGGTACATCGTCAGGGGGGAAATGGACCGTGTGCTCACCCGGCCGGCCAATTCCTTCGTTCAGGTCATGCTGGAAAACGTCGATCCTTCGCAACTCGTCGGCTCCGTCGTCGGGTTCGTCATTCTGGTGTCCGCCTGGGCGTCCCTGGGACTGCCGGTGGACTGGTACGACCCGCTGGTGCTGATCGTGATGGTGATCGGATCGGTGATGGTTTACGCAGGCATTTACGCGGCGTTGTCCGCCGTGTCGTTTTTCACCGATTCCCCCATCGGGATCACCCCGCTGCTCTGGAACATCCAGAATTACGGGCGGTACCCCGTCGAGATCTACAACCGCGCCATCCGCTTTTTCCTGACCTGGGTGCTGCCGTTCGCCTTCGTCGGGGTGTATCCGGCGTCGTTCTTCCTCGAGCGGCACCAGAACCTTGGGATGGCCTGGCTGACGCCGGTGGTCGGGGCGGCGGTCATGTTTGCCGGCCTGAAGATCTGGAATTTCGGTGTGCGGCGTTATCGCGGGGCGGGATCGTAAGCGGAGGCGATCCGAGGCCGGTCCCGCAGGAGGGTCCGGCCGGCGATCTTCCGGGCATGATGTAAGACGGGCTTTTTTCAGATAGAATGATGGAGAAAACCAGGACAGAAAGAAGGGATTGCCATGACCGTTCCCGCCGTTGGGCGGCCCGCGCCGGATTTCGAGCTGGTGTCGGGCGACGGGAAAAAGATCCGCCTGAGCGATTTCCGCGGAAAGAAAGTCGTGCTGTATTTCTATCCCCGCGACATGACGCCGGGCTGCACCGAGCAGGCTTGCGCGTTCCGCGACGCCTGGGAGGAGTTCAAGCGGCTGAACGCGGTGGTGCTGGGCGTCAGCGCCGACTCGGCGGAGTCCCACGCGAAATTTGCGGCCAAGCATGATCTGCCGTTTCCGCTTTTGTCCGATCCGGACCACAAGGTGTGCGAAATGTACGGCGTCTGGAAGGAGAAAAGCATGTACGGCAAAACGTTCATGGGCATCGAGCGCTCCACGTTCCTGATCGGCGAAGACGGCACATTGCTGCGGGAATGGCGGGGCGTCCAGGTGAAAGGACACATCGAGGAGACCCTGGCCGCCGTGGCGGAGGCGTCCGGCGGGGGAGCGTAAGAGTGTCCTGGGCGCCGACGACGGGGACCGGAACGGGCTGTTTCGGAAACGGCAGACCCACGCGTCGGCCGGCCGGCGTGTCTGGTTGCGCCCGAAGCCGCTTGCGCCTTGACGCTCGGAACATGTCGCGTCTATAATAGCTTCATTCCTGGACCGGGAGGGTTCGGTTTCCTTGGAACGAACGCACCACGAATGGATCGCCGTGCTGGATTTCGGCGGCCAGTACAACCAGCTGATCGCCCGGCGCATCCGCGATCTGGGCGTTTACAGCGAGCTTTTGCCGTACAATGTGTCCGCGGAGCGGCTGCGTGAAAACCCGCCGAAGGGCATCGTGTTCTCCGGCGGACCTGCCAGCGTCTACGCGGAAGGCGCGCCGATGCCCGATCCGCGGGTGTACGGGCTGGGCGTGCCGATCCTTGGCATCTGCTACGGCATGCAGCTCATGGCGCACCAGCTGGGGGGGAGCGTCGAGCCGTCGGACAAGCGGGGGTACGGCAGAGCCGACATCGAATTTGCCGCGGACTGCGATCTGGTGCACGGCCTTGACCGGGTGCAGACCGTATGGATGAGCCACGGAGACCGCGTCGCCTCCCTGCCGCCGGGTTTTGCCGTCACGGCCAGCACGGCCCACGCGCCCGCCGCGGCGATGCGGGATCCGGTGCGGCGTTTCTACGGGGTGCAGTTCCATCCGGAGGTCCGCAACACGGTTTACGGCAACGAGATGCTCCGCAATTTCCTGTACCGCGTCTGCGGCTGCCGGGGCGACTGGACGATGGAGTCGTTCATCGACGAAGCGGCGCGGGACATCCGCGAGACGACGGCCGGACAGAAGGTGCTGTGCGCCCTTTCCGGCGGCGTCGATTCCTCCGTCGTCGCCGCGCTGGTGCACCGGGCCATCGGCGACCGGCTGACGTGCATGTTCATCGACCACGGGCTGCTCCGCAAGGGCGAAGCGGACAGCGTCATGGCCACCTTCGCCGGCCGGTTTGACATGAACGTGGTGCGGATCGACGCAAGCGAAAGGTTTTTGTCCAGGCTGAAAGGCGTCACCGATCCGGAACGGAAGCGGAAAATCATCGGCGAGGAGTTCATCCGCGTTTTCGAGGAAGAGTCGGCGAAGTTTGCGGATTTCGCCTTCCTGGCGCAGGGCACCCTCTATACCGACGTCATCGAAAGCGGCACCGCCACGGCGCAGACCATCAAATCCCACCACAACGTGGGCGGCCTGCCGGAAAAGATGAAGTTCAGGCTCCTGGAACCGCTGCGCACGCTGTTCAAGGACGAGGTGCGCAGGGTGGGCGAGGAGCTCGGCCTGCCGGAGGAAATCGTCTGGCGCCAGCCGTTCCCGGGGCCGGGCCTGGCCGTCCGCGTGCTCGGCGAGGTCACGGAGGACAAGCTGGCCATCGTGCGCGAATCCGACGCCATTCTCCGGGAGGAAATCGCCAGAGCGGGCCTTGCGCGGGAGATCTGGCAATATTTCACGGCCCTGCCCGACATCCGGAGCGTGGGCGTGATGGGGGACGGCCGCACCTATGCCCATACGGTCGCCGTGCGCGCCGTCACTTCCGTCGACGGCATGACCGCCGACTGGGCGCGCATTCCGTACGATGTACTGGAACGCATTTCGACCCGCATCGTGAACGAGGTGCCGGGCGTGAACCGGGTCGTGTACGACATCACCTCGAAACCCCCGGCCACCATCGAGTGGGAGTGACCAGGCGGAAAAGACCATCCCGAATGACGGATCGGAACGTTCCGGGCGGGACCGGCCGGACGGAAGAGGCCGCGTCCCGCCCGGCGTCTGCCGTCGAAAAATTTCGTTGACACGGTTTGAAGGGTGCCACTAGAATGATGTTGTGAGTTTGAAAGCGTTTTACATCCGGGATTGGCAGCTTTATCCAAACCACATTTTTTGGCCAAAAGGAGGATTTCGTTCACAAATGGATCGGTTCTTTAGGCTGAAAGAGCTGGGAACCAACGTCCGCACCGAAATCATGGCGGGCATCACCACCTTCATGACCATGGCGTACATACTTGCGGTGAACCCGGCCATTCTCGGCGGGACGGGACTCGGGGAATACAGCGTGTTCCTGGCGACGGCGCTGGCGGCCGGCATTTTCACGATCGCCATGGGGCTGTTCGTCAATTTCCCGGTCGCGCTGGCTCCCGGGATGGGGCTGAACGCCTACTTCCTCACGGTGGTCCTTTCGTCGAACGGGGAGATCACGCCGCAGATGGCGCTGACCGCGGTGTTCATCTCCGGCTTGATCTTCATCGTGCTGACCATCACGAAAATCCGCCAGCTGCTGGTCGAGGCGGTGCCGGATGCGCTCAAGCACGCGATCACCGTCGGGATCGGGCTGTTCATTACCATCATCGGTCTCAAGAACAGCGGCGTGATGTCGATCGTCACCCTGGACGACGGCAGCACGCTGATCACCATGGGGCATCTGTCCGACCCCTCCGTCTGGCTGACCCTGCTCGGCCTGGCGCTCATCGCCATCCTGATGGTGCTGAAAGTGAAGGGCGCCATTTTGATCGGCATCCTGATCACGGCGCTCATCGGCGCCATCCCCGGCGTGGGCGTCACCGATTTCTCCACGCTTCGGTCGGGGCAATGGGTGCCCGATTTCACGCAGCTCAACTTCTGGCACTTCGACTTCACCGGTCTGCTCACCGTCGGCATCCTGACGGCGATCGCCACGTTCACCTTCGTGGAATTGTTTGACACCTTCGGCACCCTGGTCGGGACCGCCAACCGCGCCGGGCTGCTGAAGGACAAGGAAACGGGCCAAAAACGCATCGGCAAGGCCATGCTGGTCGACGCGGTGTCCGTCAGCGGCGGCGCCATGCTGGGCACCAGCACGGTGACGGCCTACATCGAAAGCAGCGCCGGCATCGCCGAAGGCGGCCGCTCCGGTCTCACCGCGGTGACCACCGGCGTGCTGTTCCTGCTGGCCCTGTTCCTGGCGCCCATCGCGCTGCTCGTTCCCTCGCCGGCGACCAGCGCCGCGCTGATCATCGTCGGCGTGCTGATGGTGCAGATGATCCGGGAAATCGACTGGTCCGACCTGGTGATCGCCATCCCGGCGTTCCTGACCATCGTGATGATGCCGCTGACCTACAACATCGCCAACGGGATTTCGTTCGGCATCGTGTCCTACGTCTTGTTGGCCCTCGTGGGCAACCTGGTGTCCGGCAAGAAGCACAAGATCCACTGGCTGATGTGGGTGCTGTTCGTGCTGGTCATCCTGCGCTACGTGTTCCTCGGCGGGGAATGATCCCGTCCGGGGCGTGCGGAGGAAATTTTGGCGAAGCATCGGAATCGGCCCGTCTCCTGTATGGAGGCGGGCGATTTTTTTGCAATGGCGAAAAGGGATTTGTGCGAAAATAGGATTGGCGGGTTGCCGGGTAGGCGGGTGATAAAAAGGCTGGAACGTTTGAAGGAACGGGGAAAGGTACGGGAGAGGATGGGCGAAAATCCGAACATTTTTTTATCATAAAACCAGAAGCGTTCGTCTTTGTTTGACAGATGGAGAGGATTGCAGTACACTTTATTCGTAAAGTTAAATGACAAGGTGAAATTGCCGAATGATCGTTCCGGAGGGCGCCGGCGCCGCGCCGGGTCCGCTTGTTTTTTGATGGAGAGCGGTTCGCGCACAAAGGAAGGGTGAAGCCATGTCGGCACTCGTCGGCGTCATCATGGGCAGCCAGTCCGACTGGGAAACGATGAAGCACGCGTGCGACGTGCTCGACGAGCTGGGGATTCCGTACGAGAAGAAGATCGTTTCGGCGCACCGGACGCCGGATTACATGTTTGAATACGCGGCCACCGCCGCGGCGCGCGGGCTGAAGGTCATCATCGCCGGCGCCGGCGGCGCGGCCCATCTGCCGGGCATGACGGCGGCCAAGACCGTCCTGCCCGTCATCGGCGTGCCCGTCAGGTCGCAAGCCCTGAACGGGCTCGATTCGCTTTTGTCCATCGTGCAGATGCCGGGCGGCGTGCCCGTGGCCACGATGGCCATCGGCCCCGCGGGCGCGGTGAACGCCGGGCTTATGGCGGCGCAGATCATCGGCGCCTTCGATCCCGCGGTGCGGGAACGCGTCGCCGCAAGGCGCGAGCGGATCGCCAGAGCGGTGCTGGAAAGCGGGGAGCCGTCGTGAGCGGCGGTGCGTCACATGCCGGACCGTCGCAGGTCGGACCGACGCAGGCCGGATCGTCACAGGCCGGATCGTCGCAGGCCGGACCGGTGCAGGCCGGACCGGGCGGGACCGGGCCGGTGCGGACGGGAGACGGCGTTGCCGGAGGCGGCACCGGCGGGAACGGCGCGTCGGGCGCCGGCAGGGCGACGGCGGCACGCCCTTCTCG
>LZRV01000158.1 GCA_002159065.1 Paenibacillaceae bacterium ZCTH02-B3
TGCGAACCCCTCGGACCCCGTGTCAGCTGGTGACGTAAAACCCCTTCTCGCCGACGAGGTGGAACCGGTCGTCGCCTTCCGGTTTCAGCCAGAGCCTTAAATAATATTTTGCGGTGTATTTGAAGTGGTATTCGATGATGCCCGAGTTGAAAATATATTCCCCGTACTGAAACTCCGGGTTCTTGATGTGTTTCAAAACCATTTCCTCTTCGTAAGGTGAGTTGAGGACCAGCTTGAGTTCCGACACCTTTAGGTCGATTCCGTCGATGGCGACATGCACCACTAACGATGTCGTCATTCCCTTATAAATTTGGCCCGTATATTTCTCGTTTTTCTCGAAAATGGGGATCAGGTTGACGTTCGGCTTGTGCAACGCGACTTTCGATCCTTTTCGTTCCACGATCGCGTGCATTTTTTCCGCGACATCCTCAAGATCCAGGTAAATCTTGCCGTCCACTTCGACGGCGGCGATGCTTCTGTACTTGTTGAAACTGATGCCGATTCCGGCCGCGTAGATCGTCAGTCCTCCCGCAAACAGAAGGACCATCATGAGCAGGAGCGTTTTCCGGGGATTCACCTGGCCTACCTCCGTCATCCGTGCGCTTCCATATCTTTCATTCCCTTATACCCAAATCTCTCCGGAAAGTTGCGCTTCATGGACAAATTCGATTCCGGCGGCCCGGAATGAGGCGCAAGGTCCGGATCGGCGGCCCGGCAGGCCGGGTGAAAAGCCCTATTCCAGCAGCCAGCGGAAAATGCGCCCGAGGGTGTCCTTTGTCCCGAGGTGCGACAGACCGTTCCGGTCGTGGGCCGGCGTAAAGGCGCACACCTTGCCCCGGCCGTGGCGATGCGCCCAACCCGCAACCGATTCGCCTTCCCCGGAAACCGAACGCAGGAACACATGGGTGGCCGCCGTGTCGCATTCCACAAAATAATGCTCGTCCAGGATGTCGAAGGGTTCCGCGGGCGCCAGGCCGAACGGATCCGGAACGCCGACGAGGCGGACGACCCGCAAACCCTCCGGATGATGCAGGAAACGGCCGCGCAGCATGCGCGCATAGGGGCCGTCCGGATCGGGGCAGGACAGCCCGGAGTGCCAGGCGAGCCAGTTTCCGCCCCGTTCCACGTAGCGCGTGATGCTTTCCTGAACCTTCGCGGTCAGCCAGCCGCTTTCCGCCCCGTCTTCTCCCGGACCCGGCCTGTCCATTTTGAACACCGCCACCGCGTCGGGCAAGGCCGCCAATTCCTCCTCGAGACGCTCCGCGTCCGCCAGGCGGAGCGCCGCGTCTCCCGCAAGCCCCAAGACATCCCGCAGCGCTTCTTCCGCCATGTCCGCGGGATGGTAGGCATCGCCCAGCACCGCCAGAATCGTTTTCATGGTTTTCCTCCGTTTCCGCATTGACTTTCCCCGCCAATGCTGATATTATGTTTATTGCTTTCGGTCGACGTGATCTCATAGCTCAGTTGGGAGAGCACCATCTTGACAGGGTGGGGGTCGCAGGTTCAAGTCCTGCTGAGATCACCATTTCCATACGCACAACCGGGAACCCTGGCGCAAGGGTTCCCTGCTTTTTTTCCGGCGCCCTCCCGGCCCGGCCTTTCGGCTCATGTCCGGCCGCGGTCAGGGACAAACGCCTTGATGAAAAATGAGAAAATGGATTCAGCCGGAAAAACGCAACTTTTCAACGCCGCCCACCGTCGAAAAGGATGACTTCGGTGCGCACCCCAAACCCAAGCGGTATAGGAGGTCATGAACCGTGAAACCCGCCTTGAAAAAGAAAATGACCCTTCTGACCATACTTGCCCTCGTCTTCACCCTGTTTGCCGGAGGCACCGCGTACGCCGTAAACGACAAGGGAAACGGCAAGGCAAACGGAAAGGAACGACAGGAAGTCCGACTGATCAGGGACATGGGAATCCGGCTGGGCGTCCCGTTCGGCAAATTCCGGGGCGGCAAGGCGCTGGACAACGCTTCGGCGATTTCCGCCATCGCCAGGGGATTCGACTTGCAGGTGAAAAACCCGTCCCAAAAAGCGAGCGATCTCTTCACCAAGGTCCGCGACAACGCGCCGTACGCCAAAGCGTTCGTGGCCGCCCGCCAAAACGGCCTCGTCATCGCGAAGGACATCAATCCCAACGCCGCCGTCTCGCGGGAACAGTTCGCGAAATGGCTCTACGAAGCCATTGAAGCCACCGGCGAGCGTTTCTGGACCATGATCTACACGACGTTCGCCGACGAGAACCAGGTCAGCGAAGGCTATATGGACGGCATCCAGCGGCTGCTTTCCGCCGGCGTCATCCAGCTGGACAAAGACAACAAGTTCCGGCCCAGGAGCGCCATCACCCGGGCGGAAGCGGGCACGATGCTCAAAAAAGCCCTCGAGCTCTTCGGACCGGAGAAAAAGGAGAAAAACCGGCCACAGCCCGGACAGCTTACGGACATCCGCCTGGTGACCGAAAAAGTGGGCGATGACATCCTGAAGGTGACCGTGTTCGCCAATGCGCCGCATCCGGGATACGGCCTGGAGATTTCCGCCATCCATTTCAAGGACGGCGTCGCGAAAATCCACTATCGCGTGATCAAGCCGGATCCGAACATGATGTATCCGCAGGTGATCACCCAGGTCCAGGCGGTCGCGTACATTCCGTCGTCCTACAAGGCCGAATTGCACGAACCGGGCAAGGCGGTCAAGGCGGACGCGAAAACCAAAACGGACAAATAACCCAATCGCCCGTCAACCGGAGGCATCCGGCC
Organism: Paenibacillaceae bacterium ZCTH02-B3; assembly: GCA_002159065.1. Lineage (GTDB taxonomy): Bacteria > Bacillota > Bacilli > Paenibacillales > Paenibacillaceae > ZCTH02-B3. The sequence goes on from LZRV01000158.1 coordinate 2,756, forward strand.
CCGGCCGCGAAGGAGGCGCAAAGCCCGCGGCGCTTATCCCTACGGCTTCCGGGGGAAAGCGCCGCAGCGCTTCTTCCGCGAATCGCTCCAGAACTTCCGGCCGGTACCAGTCCGAAAGGCCGAGCGCCGCGTATCGCTCCGGCATGCCGAGCAGCCGGCTGCGCACGCCGCGGCTTCCGTCACCGCGAAAATAATCGTCCGCGACGATGCGGGGCGCCGCCTCGGCCAACCGTTCCACAAAACGGGGCGAATGCGGAAGCAGCGGCGAGACGGCCGCCTGCACGGGAATTCCCGCCTCCCGCAGCCGCCGCAGGGCCTTGAAACGGGCGGCCAGGGGCGGGGCGGCGGGCGTAAACGCCCGGCGCATTTCTTCCAGGTCGGTCTCCACCGTGACGCTGATCAGCACGCGGTCGCCGAGCCGGCGGAACAGGTCGGCGTCACGGACGACCAGCGGGCTTCTCGTCTGCACCAGCAGGAAATCGGGCGGTTCCTCCGCCATCGCCTCCAGCAGGCGCCGGGTGATCCGGATTTTCGCTTCCATGGGCTGGTACGGGTCCGTCGCCGAAGACATGAACACGGCGACGGGCCCTTTCCGTCTGGCCCGGATCACTTCATCCCGGATCGCGTCGGGGTCGCCGTTTTTCGCACGAGCCCACTCCCCCCACGGAGCGTCGGCGGACAGCGCCGCGGGAAGCCTCCGCACGTAACAGTAGGAG
>LZRV01000159.1 GCA_002159065.1 Paenibacillaceae bacterium ZCTH02-B3
GTCCCCGGCAAGGCGGGCCAATTCGTCCGCTTCCAGCCGACCGGGGAGATCCACCTTGTTCACCACCACAATGGCCGGTCGCTCCGCCAGTTCCGCCAGCAGCCGCCGGTCTTCCTCGTGCATCGGTTCGTCGTGCGGGATGACCAGCAGAATGAGATCGGCCTCGCGCAGCGCGTGAAGGGAACGCTCCACGCCGATTTTCTCCACTGCGTCGGCCGTTTCCCGGATGCCCGCCGTGTCCAACAGGCGCAGCGGGATGCCGCCCAGGTTGACGTACTCTTCAATGACGTCCCGGGTCGTGCCGGGAATGTCGGTGACGATCGCCCGGTTTTCCCTCGCCAGCGCGTTGAGCAGCGACGACTTGCCCACGTTCGGCCTGCCGACGATCGCCGTCGTGATGCCTTCCCTCAGTATTTTGCCTTGCGAGGCCGTCTTTAGCAAGCGGTCAATTTCTTCTATCGCCGACCCGCACGCGTCGCGGATCAGGCGGTTTGTCACTTCCTCCACGTCGTGTTCCGGGTAATCGATGTTGACTTCGATGTGGGCCATCAATCCGACCAACCGCTCGCGCAGGCTGCGGATTTTCGCCGACAGGGCGCCCGTGGCCTGCTGCATGGCCAGCCTGTGGGCCTCGTCCGACTTCGCGCGGATCAGGTCGATGACCGCTTCCGCCTGGGACAGGTCGATGCGCCCGTTCAGGAACGCCCGCTTCGTGAACTCGCCCGGTTCCGCCAGCCGCGCGCCGCCGTGTTGAAGGATGAGCTCCAGCACTTTGCGGACCGCGATGAGGCCGCCGTGGCAGCTGATTTCCACCACATCTTCCCGCGTGAAGGAACGGGGCGCCCGCATGACCGTGGCCAGCACTTCATCCGCCCGTTCCCCCGTCTCCGGATCCACGACAAACCCGTAATGAACCGTATGGGAGGGAACATCGGCCAGCGGACGGCGTCCCCTGAACACGCGGTCCGCCGCTTCGAGCGCCTGCGGGCCGCTGATGCGGATGACGGCGATGCCGCCTTCGCCGGGCGGCGTCGAGATGGCCGCGATCGTATCCGTTTCGGCCGGCATGTCCTTCCACCTCCCCGTTGCCGAAAAAAACAAAACAATGACTTGCCGGGTGTTCCCCAAAAGTCATTGTCCGCTCGGTCCATTCCAAACTGCCGGTGATGTTTCTGGTTTCGGTGCTTATTTCGGCGCGATCACGACGCGGCGGTTCGGTTCGTCGCCCTTGCTGAACGTCCGCACCTTCGGGTGGTTGCTCAGACGGGTGTGGATGATTCGCCTCTCCTGCGGCGTCATCGGCTCCAGCAAAATTTCCCGGCGGTTTTTGGCCACCCGCGCGGCCAGCCGGTCGGCCAGCCGCTCCAGCGCTTCCCTGCGGCGCTCGCGGAAATTTTCCGCATCGAGCAGGACGCGGATGTGCTCCTTCGAATGGCGGTTGGCCACCACGTTCAGCAGATATTGCAGGGCATCCAGCGTCTGGCCCCGCCGGCCGATCACCATGCCCATGTCGCCGCCGGACAGCTTGAACACGACGTTGCCGTCTTCGTCTTCCGACTGGACGACGTCCGCCTTCACGTTCATCGCCGCCAGCACGTCCTCCAGCAGATGGCGCGCCTCTTCCACCGGATCCGGCATGAGGATCAGCCGGACTTTCGCGTCCCGGGTGCCGATCAGGCCGAACAGGCCCCGCGACGACTGCTCCAGCACTTCGACCGTCACCCGTTCCCGGCCGACGCCGAGCTGCCGGAGCCCGGACTCGATCGCATCGTCCACCGTCTTTCCGAAAACCGTGATTTCCTTCATTTAGCAGAGCTCCCTTCTTCCTTCGAACCTCTGCCATATATAAAGTAGGTTTGCACGATCGAGAAAATGTTCCCGTACACCCAGTACAGCGGCAGGGCGGCGGGCAGGCTCATGGAAATCGTGAAGATCATCACCGGGAAGATCAGCAGGATCATGCGCATCTGCGGATTGGGCGGCGAGTACAGGCTGATGATTTTCTGCTGCAGCCAGGTGGTGAGGGCCGCGAGTATCGGCAGCATGTAGTACGGATCCCGCGTGCCCAGATCCATCCACAGGAAGGAATGGGTGCGGATGTCCGGATTGTACATGATGGCATAGTACAGCGCAATCAGGATCGGCATCTGCACCAGAAGCGGGAAACAGCCGCTGAGCGGGTTGATGTTGTGCTTCTGGAACAGCTTCATCGTCTCTTCCTGCAGTTTCTGCTGATCGTTCTTGTATTTTTTCTGCAGCGCCTGCAGCTCCGGCTGGATCTTCTGCATCGCCTTCGAGCTCTGGTACTGCTTCAGGTTGAGCGGCAGCACGAGAAGCCGGACGATGATGGTCACCACGAGAATGGACAGGCCGTATTCGCCGAACAGGAGATTCGCGAACGTGTCAAGGGCCCAGGACATCGGATATACAAAATAACGCTGGAAAAAACCGCCTTCCAGCAGATCTTCCGTTTGGATCGTTTCCATTGTTCTCGGGGCGCAGCCGGCCAAGAGCGCCACAACAAGCAGCAATGCCGCGGCGGCGGCCCGTTTGCGGTACCGGTTTACCATCTGCGACAAAAACGCCATCCTCCCACTGTGTCTGTGACAAAATGCAATACGCCGGTTCATGCGGACATTCCAACTTTCACTATACCACAGTTTGGCGGGCAAGAAAACCGATTTCACGGGCGGCCGTTCGCAATCCAGAGCGACGCCCGCTTCAGCACGTGCTGCAGGCCCTTCTCCAGCTCCCGGTAGGAGAGCCCGACGGCTCCCTTGCGCACGATGATGACCAGATCGTGGCCCGGCGCGATCCGGTCCGCGTTCAGCCGCACGATCTCCTTGACCTGCCGGCGCAGCCGGTTGCGGAAGACGGCGGTGCCCAGCTTCCGGCTCACCGTCACGCCGGCCCGCATTTTTTCCGTTCCGGGGTTTTTCAGCACATAGACGACGAACTGCCGGTTGGCAAACGATTGGCCCAGCCGGTACACTTTGCCGAAATCTTTCCGCTTCGCCAGGCGATACTGTTTCTGCACGGTTCGATGCCCCATCTTTGCAAAATTGCCAACGCGAAAACTCGGGCGCCCCGCCGATGCGCCCGGACCGTTTTCGTTACCATCATTCACCGTTTGCGGACCGGCTAATCAAAAGCCGGCCCAAACTGAAAAAGACCACGGCTGCCGTGGTCCCTTCGTTCGGCGCGTCAGGCGCTGATCACTTTCCGCCCTTTTTTGCGGCGTGCGGCCAGAACCTTGCGGCCGTTCTTCGTGCTCATCCGTTTGCGGAATCCGTGCACCTTCTTGCGTTTGCGGTTATTCGGCTGAAACGTTCTTTTCATGGTCCGACACCTCCCAACAAACAAAAAAAGCCTTTATCCTCTGCATCCATCATCAGATATCCGTCATCATATTAAAAC
>LZRV01000160.1 GCA_002159065.1 Paenibacillaceae bacterium ZCTH02-B3
GCGTTTGCCTCCGGCTTCCTTCAGATCCCGCCTCGCGGCAGGCACCCTTGCCTTTGGCTAATGGTAGGCGCTCGCCAGCCCCCATTCCGGACTTTCACCGTAGAGATGACGCCCATGCTGGGCGTACCAAACAAAAAGCCGGGATCCAAATCCCGGCTTTTGAATGTTCAGGCGGATTCCAGCGCGTCCAGAATGGCCAGGTTGGCCTTTTCGTTCCGGCGATGGGCGAAGGCCAGGCGCCAGAGGTCCGTGGACTTGGCCGGACATTCGCCGCACACGTCCACGCCGAGGACCCGGGCGCGGCGCGTCACCGCGCGCAACAGGCCGCGAAGCCGCCTCAGCGGCATGTTGCCCTGGTCCCAGTTGGTGACGGCGGACTCGCGGTTCAGCACATCCTTGTCGATGCTGATGTACACGTCCCGTCCTTCCAGGGCCGAGGCCAGCTCTTCCGGGCCGGTGTCGGCCGGCCAGAAACGGATGCTGTCCCCGATCGGAGGCTTGTCGCCGGCTTCTTCGTCGTCCGCGCCGACAATGTGCACTTCCTGCAGCATCGGCAGCCGCTCCATCGCCCGCGCGACCCAGTTGCCGCATGAAAGCAGTCCGAACCCGCCGCGCCCTCCCTGCATATCCGAATGATGGTCAAAAAGCAGAAGCGCAAACGGCCGGTTGATTTTTTCAAGCAAGAGAAAGGTGACGTAGTGGTAGTTGCCGCTGCCGATGAACGTGATGCCCCTTCCGCAGCCGGCCGGCAGCCGGCGGCGGATTTCCGCCAGCGCATCCTCCGCGCACAGCAGGTTCGTCCCTGGAATGTCCGCCAGGTCCACCCACCGGTCCGCATGGCTCCTCAGTCGGGGCTGCATCAAATAGGGTCCGTCAAAGTTCAACAACGTCACCTCATGATCTCCCAACCTCATGACCATCAACTTCCTTTGTCCCCAACGTGGAATGAAATTGATGATTCCATGAGCCGGTTCATGATGATGAGCGGGAACTTTGGACAGGTATTTTATTTCTATTTTAGCATTTTAGGTAATTTGACAAAAGGGAAAAACCCCCTTCACCTTGTCCAGCCAGGCGGTCGACATTCTCGGGGCGGATGCCACCCTGGCCGGCGGCTTCCCGGCGGCTTCAGCGAATGGATGAAAGTCGCCCACACGGCAAGCGGCTGGGACGTTCCGCTGATTCCCCATTTTTTCCGTACGCCCGGCGGGTTGTCAAAACGACCCGCTCCATTTATGATCAATAAATGGAATAACAACGTTGTCAATTTCCAAGGAAAGGCGGATTGATCTCCGGTGCCCAGACCTTTCATGGACGAAAATTTCCTGCTCACCAATCCGACGGCGGAGCGGCTGTTCCACGACTACGCCAAGGACATGCCCATCATCGACTATCACTGCCACCTCAGTCCGAAGGAAATCTACGAAAACAAAACGTACCGCAACCTCACGGAAGTGTGGCTCTACGGTGACCATTACAAATGGCGGGTCATGCGGGCCAACGGCGTGGAGGAACGGTACGTGACGGGCGACGCGGACGATTACGAGAAATTTCTGGCCTACGCCCGCACGGTGCCGATGACCATCGGGAACCCGCTTTACCATTGGTCGCATCTGGAACTGAGGCGCTTCTTCGGCGTGGACGAGCTGATCAACGAGAAAAACGCGCCGGCCATCTGGGAAAAGGTGAACGCCAAGCTGCAGGGGCCCGGATTTGCCGCCCGCGACTTCATCACCAAGTCGAAGGTGGAAGTGATCTGCACCACCGACGATCCGGCGGATTCGCTGGAATATCACATCAAGCTCCGCGAAGATCCGGGCTTCGGCGTGAAGGTGCTGCCGTCGTTCAGGCCCGACAAGGCCCTGGAGCTCAACCGCCCCGGTTTTGTCGAATGGATCGGCAAGCTCGGACTGGCGGCGGGCGTTCGCATCGAAAACTACGACGACCTGCTATCCGCCCTCATGGCGCGGGTGAAGTTTTTCCATGAAGTCGGGTGCCGGGTGTCGGACCACGCGCTGGACGAGGTGCCCTACGCGGATGCGACCCATGCGGAGGCGGCCGCCATCTTCGCCCGGGCGCTCAAAGGGGAGCGGATCGGCCCGGAAGAGGAGCAGAAATACAAGACGCACACGCTGGTTTTCCTCGGCCGCCTGTACGCGGAGCGGGGCTGGGTGATGCAATACCACATGGGCGCCCTGCGCAACACCAACTCCCGCATGTTCGCGACCCTGGGCCCGGACACCGGCTACGATTCCATGCAGGACGGCGCCATCGCCCGGAATCTGGCCCGGCTGCTGGATGCGCTGGACCGGGAAAACGCCCTGCCGAAGACGATCCTTTACACCCTCAATCCGGCGCAAAACCATGTGGTCGGCTCGATGATCGGCAACTTCCAGGGCGGCGGCATCCCGGGGAAAATCCAGTTCGGCACGGCCTGGTGGTTCAACGACACGAAGGAAGGCATGATCGCCCAGATGAAGACGCTGGCCGACGTGGGGGTGTTCGGCCGGTTCATCGGCATGCTCACCGACTCGCGGAGTTTTCTGTCCTACACGCGGCACGAGTATTTCCGGCGGATTCTGTGCAACCTTGTCGGCGAATGGGCGGAAAACGGCGAGTTCCCCGCGGACATGGAGCTGCTCGGGACGATCGTGCGGAACATTTCCTACGGCAACGCGAAGGCGTATTTCCCGTTCGATTAGGGCAAAGCGAAGCATGAAGCGGCAGGTTTCGGCGTCACGCCGTCCTGCCGCTTGATCTTGTACGCCCAGCATGGGCGTCATCTCTACGGTGAAAGTCCGGAATGGGGGCTGGCGAGCGCCTACCATTAGCCAAAGGCAAGGGTGCCTGCCGCGAGGCGGGATCTGAAGGAAGCCGGAGGCAAACGCACGGGCCAAGGTACACGAACTGGATTTGAGGCAGAACCGGTCGGATGAGTCACCAAGACATGACGAAATCCAAAGCCGCCAAGGGCTAATTCTGTAAACTCCGGTGGTCGCGGGCGGAAAGATGACGCTCTTATCTGGGGAGGCCTGCGGAATATGCGAAGTGACTTCGTAACCGCAGCCGGGAGGCTGCGCTGAATCCGCAGGAGTCAGCAGAGGCCATAGTACGGGAGTACGGGACGGAAGGAAACCGGAAGGGCCGAACCGAAGGGAGAGAAGAAACCGATGCGTTCGCGCGACAGGCGAAGACAGCCGAAAACCCCGCAAGGGGGCTGCCGGCGGGAGGCAGCGGTGAAGCCGCGAGGTACCGTCGGAGCGCCGAGTCTGTCGCCGGCACAAGTCGACCTTTCTTCTCGCGGAAGCCAAGACGACTTGCTGGAACGGATGCTGGAGGGAGGAAACCTTCGACTCGCCT
>LZRV01000161.1 GCA_002159065.1 Paenibacillaceae bacterium ZCTH02-B3
GCCTGGAACCGCCCCAGCCGATGGTGCGCACCCTGCGCAAGCTGGAAGAAGCCCGGCCCGGCGACCGGGTGGTCATCCACAACGACCGGGTGCCGGTTTTCCTTCTCGATGAACTGAAGTCGCTCGGCTACGCCTACGAAGTGGAGGAGCAGGACGACGGTTCGGCCATCGTCCGCATTACGAAGTCGTGAAGGGAGCGGGTCGCATGGTCTCCCGGGTTTCCCGCCTGCCGTTTTTGTTTTTCCTCACGGGTCTCGCCAGCTTCGCGGTGTTCCAGGCGTGGTCCCTGGCGGATGTTTCGGCGTGGCTGGCGGCGTTTTCCGAAGAGCCCCGCTATCCGTCGGGCTGGTCGCGGGCGCATCTTTTCGTGCTCGGCTGGGCCACGATGATCGCGATGGGCGCGGTGTACCAGCTGGTGCCCGTCGTGCTGCAAAACCGGCAGCTGTTCAGCAGGAAGCTGGGCTACGCGCAATATGCCGTTTTCGCCACCGGCTTCGCGGGACTGGTGGCCGGCTTTCGGGCGGCCGACGTGAAAACGGTCGGTCTCTTTGCTTCCGTCGTCTTCGCGGGCATCCTGCTGTTCGCCTTCAACATCGGCGCGACGCTTATTGCCGCGAATGCATGGAACAGCGTGACGGCCGGCTGCGCCGCCGCCGTTTTCCATCTGGTGATGGCCGGCGCCGCGGGCATGCTGATGGGGCTCAATTTTGCCTTCGAGTGGTGGGGCGCCTTCCATGACCGGCTGCTCGGCGCCCATCTGTGGTTCGGCGCCGCCGGATGGTTCGGCTTTCTGATCACGTCGTTCAGCTACAAATTGCTCCCGATGTTCCATTTGTCCCACGGCCATCCCGAAACGCTGCAGCGCTTCGTGGCGGGTTTCCTGCTGACCGGCGTGTGGACAGGCGCGCTGTCGTTCCTGCTCAATGCGCCGGCCTGGTGCCACTGGATCGCGCTGTCGTGCACGGCCGCCGCCTTCGTCCTCTACGCCGTGCATCTCGCGCAAATTCACAGGTTCCGCCACAAACCGATGCCCGGCGCCGGCATCCGCTGGTCGCGGCATCTGGCAATCGGCATCGCGACGGTCACGGCCCTTCTCGTGCCGCTTTCCGCCGCTTTTCCGGACGCCGTGCTCGGCACGCGGATGGCGGTGATCATCGGCTGGCTGTACCTGTGGGGATGGGTCGGCGGCACGATTCTCGCCTATCTGTCGAAAATCATACCGTTTTTGTGGTGGACGCACAAATACGGAAGCCGCGCGGGCAGGGAGAAGGTGCCGACGATGGCGGAGATGATCGACGACCGCAAGGTGAACGCGCTGCTTTCGGCCATCGTTGCCAGCCTGTTCGTCCTTGTCGCCGGATTCGGCTGGAACAGTCCGCTGTTGCAGACGCTGGGCGGCACCCTGCTGGCGGCCGGCTCGCTGTTTTACGCCGGTCTGCTGGCCGCCGTATTTGCCAAATAGGGGCCGGGCCGAAAACGGCCATCCGCCGGCAACCGGCCGGCCCGGGGAGGAGATGGTGATGATGGACAGGGAAACCGTCATGGAACTGCTCAAACAGGTGCACGATCCGGAGCTCGGCGTGAACGTGGTGGATCTCGGCCTCATCTACGAACTGGCTGTCGAAGGCGGCCGCGTCCGCGTCCGCATGACGCTGACGACACCGGGATGTCCGCTGCACGAGGCGATCGTCGGCGGCGTCCGCCGCGTGCTGGAACGGCATCCCGGCATTGAGGAAGTCGACGTCCAGGTCGTATGGGAACCCCGCTGGACGCCGGAGCGACTGACGCCGGCCGGCCGGGAACGGCTCGGTTTTTTCTGACGGGGTGGGGGCCATGAAGCGATGGAACGGTCTCTGGACCGCCGGACTGGCCGCCCTCGGGTTTGCCGTCATTCTCGCGGGATTTTATGTCAACCCGGCCGATGGCCGTTCCGCCGGCCAGCAGCAGGAAGCGCCGTCCGCTGAAGCGGGCGGGGGGGCGGAGGCGGATGCCAAAGCGCCGGCGCCGGATGGGACGGTCCATGCCGGGCACGGCGGCCGGCGGGAAAGCCGCCCGCCCGTCGAGCCGGTCATCCGGCGGGAAGGCGGCACCGTATTCATCCAAATGACGGCGCAGGTGACCGACGTGGAAATTTCCGAAGGGATTTTCTACAACGCCTGGACGTTCAACGGCACGGTGCCGGGACCGGTCATCCGGGTGCGGGAAGGGGACACGCTCGTTTTCACGCTGGAAAACCTGGACCCGGAGCAGGAGCATTCGATGGACTTCCACGCGGTGCACGCCGCGCCGAGCCGCAAGTTCGTCGACGTCATGCCCGGCGAGGAGCGCACGTTCACCTACACGGCCTCAAGTCCCGGCGTGTTCATGTACCATTGCGGCACCGCGCCGGTTCTCGAACACATCGCCAACGGCATGTACGGCATGATCATCGTGGAGCCGAAGGACGGCTATCCATCCGACGGCGAAGTGGACCGGGAGTACGTGCTCGTGCAGAGCGAGTGGTACGAGGAACACGACATGGAGGCGTTTCTGGCGGGCGATCCGGCGTACGTCGTGTTCAACGGCAACGATTTCGGCCTGAAGAAAGAGCCTCTCGAGGCCCGGCCCGGCGAAACGGTCCGCTTCTACGTGCTGAACGCCGGTCCGAATCACGTGTCGTCTTTCCACGTCGTCGGCACGATCTTCGACCGGGTGTATGTCGACGGCAATCCGGCGAACGTGCTGAAAGGGCTGCAGACGGTGTTGCTGCCGGCCAGCGGCGGGGCGGTGGCGGAGTTTGCGGTCAGGGAAACCGGCGACTATCCCGTCGTCACCCACCAGTTCAATCATGCGACAATAGGAGCGACGGCGATCCTGCGTGTGACGGAACAGCCGTGACGGAAACGCCGGCAGGACCAAAAACGGCAGCATCGTGAAAAAAGGCGGGCCGTTCCCCGTGGGAGCGGCCCGCTTCATGGCGCGGCGGAGGGCATCTGCGGGCGGAAGGCGCGGCTGTTGCCGTCCGGCGCTCCCTGCGGAGCCGGGTCCGGCATCCGCCGCAGTGCCGGCCGCGGCGGACGCGCCGGCTCCTCTGCCGGCGTCCGCCCGGACGCCGGTTTTTTTTCGATCCGGCTCGCGAACAGGTACCGGGACAAAAGCGCCGCGGCGATGAGCCCCGTTCCCGCCAGATCGGACCATGTCACTTCATGGCCCTGAAACAGCGAAACGGCGATGGTCGTCACGGGCACGACGTTGATGAACAGCAGCCCGGACAGCGGCGACAATCGCTTCACGCCGGCATTCCAGCCGAGGAGCGCGATGAATCCGGGAAACGCGATCATGAACAGCA
>LZRV01000162.1 GCA_002159065.1 Paenibacillaceae bacterium ZCTH02-B3
ACTTTCCCTCGTCCCTCAAATTGCAAGTGCTGATCGAGCAGGTACACGTGTTTGCCGGTTTGACGATCCATGTACAACCTCCGCTTGAAGCGAATGCTGCCAAACACGGTGTTGACGCTGGTTTCCCGTTCCGCCTTGACGCGAAAACGCTGGCGATCCCTTTGCTCAAGGATGATCTGATCCAACATCTCCAGCGCTGTCTTCATCGCGCTGGCGAACGCTTCCTGCATCTCCCGCAACATCCACTGCTCAAGCTCTTTCATTGTGGGAATGATTGTGGTAAAGTGCTGCACAGGATCTTCCTCCTCTTGGTGCGTGTTTCAGCAAATTCACATTACCAAGGGAGAAGCTCTTTTTTCTATGTTCGCTTTTTCCAGACTTTACCCCCACGCAAATTTTACTCTAACGCGGATTCGAGCCGCTTGCGCGGGCAAAAAAACTCCGCCCTTGTCCGGCCCCGGCGGATCGTGCCGGGATCCGGACAGACGGCGGAGGATGATGACCCGGTTGCCGTATGGGTTTTTCGTCACCATTCGTCGAACGGATCTTGCCGCTGCTGCCGCACCGCGGCTTCCCGGTAACCTTGGCCGGGGTTTTCCCCGCCCGCGGTTTCCTGCGGAAAACCTCCTTCTCCGAAGGGCGGATCATCCCATGGATCCCAGAACGGATCCCGCGGTTGAAACGCTTCCTGCGCCTGTTGCATCTGCTCACGGTCCGACGTGCGGCGGCCTGCCGATCCGTTCCGTTTCGTCCGGCGGCTTCCGGAATTTTGCGTCCGCTTTCGGACTCCCGCTGCCGCTCCGCCTGTCGCCGCGCGGGCGATCCGGCCGGAACGGACCCGTTCCCCGCCGCCGCCTGTCCGTCCCTGGCGGCTTTTGCCCACGGTCTGCACCTCCGCATACAGGATAGTCCATTGTATGGGAGCGGACAGGCAAATGGCAAAGGCGGATGCCGAGGGACGGAAAAAACGGGCGGAAGCCCGCCCATTTCCGGCCGGTTCGCCGTGACAGACGGGCTCCCAGCCCGAGCGGCGTCTTCCAGCGGTGCGCGTTCTCGTCGGATGGCGGGCCGCCCACGCCGGCTTTCCGCGCTTACGCGGAGGTGTTGTCCGCGGAGGACTCCCGCCCTTCCGCAGACGTTCCGCCCGCGGCCGCCTCCTGCCCTTCCGCCGCCGCTCCGCCCGCCGCCCGCCGGCGCGCCAGCTCGGCCTGCGCCTTGGCGGACAGGCGGATGTGCAGCTCCTCCAGCTGCCGCTCGGTCACCGGCGCCGGCGCGTCCGTCATGGGATCGGAGGCGCTGGCCGTCTTCGGGAAGGCGATGGTTTCGCGCAGGTTATCCCTGCCGGCCAGCAGCATGACAAGACGGTCCAGTCCGAAGGCGATCCCGCCGTGGGGAGGCGTGCCGTACTCCAGGGCATCCAGGAAGAAGCCGAATTTGGCCCGCGCCTCCTCCGGCGTAAAGCCCAGGGTGCGGAACATCTTCTCCTGCATGTCGCGGCGGTAGATCCGCATCGAGCCGCCGCCCACCTCGTAGCCGTTCAGCACCAGGTCATACGCCTGGGCCTTCATCGCGCCCGGATCGGTGTCAAACAGCGGCACGTCTTCGTCCCGCGGCCGGGTGAACGGGTGGTTCTCCGCCTCCCAGCGCTTTTCCTCCTCGTTCCAGGCCAGCAGCGGAAAATCGACGACCCACGCGATCTCGAAGCGGTTTTCGTCGATGAGGCCGAGATCGCGGGCGACTTTGAGCCTGAGCTGCCCCATTACATTGGCCGCGACCTTCAGCTTGTCGGCGGAGAAGCAAATGAGGTCCCCCTCTTCCACGCCGAGCCGCTCGGTCAGGGCCGCGATTTCCTCCGGCTTGAAAAACTTGACGATCGGCCCGCGCCACTCCCCGTCCTTCACGGTGATCCAGGCCATGCCCTTGCCGCCGTAGCGGACGGCGAACGGCTGCAGGTCGTCCAGCTCCTTGCGGCTCCAGTTCGCGCAGCCCTTGGCGTTCAGCGCCTTGACCACCCCGCCGGAGGCGGCGACGGAGGAGAACACCTTTACGTCGCTGTCCTTTACGATGTCGGTGACGTCCACGATCTCCAGGCCGAACCGAAGGTCCGGTTTGTCCGAACCGTACTTGTGGATGGCTTCGTCCCAGGTAAGCCGGCGGAACGGCCGCTTGAGCTCCACGCCGATGGTTTCCTTGAACAGATGGACGATCATGCCCTCCATCAGATCAAGCAACTGATCCCGCGACAGGAACGACGTTTCGATGTCGATCTGGGTGAACTCCGGCTGCCGGTCGGCGCGCAGATCCTCGTCGCGGAAGCAGCGGGCGATCTGGTAATACCGCTCCAGCCCGGCGATCATGAGCAGCTGCTTGAACAGCTGCGGCGACTGCGGCAGGGCGAAAAATTCTCCCGGATGCACGCGGCTCGGCACCAGGTAGTCGCGGGCGCCTTCCGGCGTGCTGCGGGTGAGGATCGGCGTTTCGATCTCGATGAAACCGTGGCTGTCCAGATACTCGCGGACGGCGCGCATCGCTTTGGCGCGCAGCATCAGCGTCCGCTGCATTTCCGGACGGCGCAGGTCAAGGAAGCGATATTTCAGGCGCACCGCCTCGTCCACGTCGATGCCGTCCTCGATGGCGAAGGGCGGTGTCTTGGCGGCGTTGACGATTTCCACCTCGGTCACCCGCACCTCGATTTCCCCCGTGGGCAGGTTCGGGTTGTACGTCTCGGGGTCGCGTTCCACCACCTGTCCGCGCACCGCCAGCACGTACTCGATGCGCGCCCGGTCGGCGATTTCATGGGCTTCCCTGGAAAACTCGGGGCTGAACACCAGCTGGATGATGCCGCTTCGGTCCCTGAGGTCGATGAACAGCACCCCGCCGAGGTCCCGCCAGCGCTGCACCCAGCCGTTCAGCACCACCGTCTTGCCCACGTCCCGTTTGGTCAGCTTTCCGCAATCGTGCGTTTTCAGCATCATCGCGAGTCCTTCTCCTTTTCCTCCAGCAAAATTCGCGCGATTTCTTCCGGCGCCACTTCGCGCTGCTCGCCCGTATCCAGCCGCTTGAGCGCGACGACGCCGCGGTCCAGCTCGTCGTCGCCGACGATCGCCGCATAGCGCGCGCCGATCCGGTCCGCCGCCCTGAGCTGGGCCTTCATCTTGCGGCCCTGGTAGTCGCGCTCGACCGACAGGCCCATGAGCCGCAGCCGCCGGATCCGGCCCGCCGCTTCCCGCTCCGCCCGTTCGCCGAGGGCGACCCAATACAGGTCGACGCCGCCGTCCGCATCCGGCCGGTACTGCCGCTGCTCCAGCAGCCGGATGGTGCGCTCG
>LZRV01000163.1 GCA_002159065.1 Paenibacillaceae bacterium ZCTH02-B3
ACGACCTTGAGGGGACTGGAGAAGGTCACCATGCAGGCGATGCTTGTTTTTGCTGCCATGAATCTGAAGAAGATGGCGACCTGGCTTTGGAAGTCAGGTCCCCATCTGAAGCAAGTTGGCTTTTTGCAGGTGATTTTGGCCAACACCATAAAACAAACTCCCACGTTCCGCCTGAAACATGGGAGTTTGTCTTCAGTCTGAAGCGAAGGCCACGCGCCTTCGCTTTTTGCCTTTTGTTTTGCTAGAATGGGTGGAAGATCATCCGGGAGACGGTGAACGAGATGAAATGCCACGAAAAAGCGCCGGCCAAAATCAACCTGTTGCTGGACGTGATCCGCAAACGGGAAGACGGATACCACGAAGTGGAAATGGTCATGACCATGGTGGATCTGGCCGACCGCCTGACGCTGTCCGAGCTGGACGGCGGCGAGATCCGGCTGACGAGTTCAGCGGGGAACATCCCGCTTGATGGCAGAAATCTGGTGGTGCAGGCCGCCGAATTGATCAGGCAGCGGTATGGCGTGCGCAAGGGCGTGCACATTCATCTTGAGAAGCGCATTCCGGTGGCCGCCGGGCTGGCCGGCGGCAGCAGCGACGCGGCCGCCGCGCTGCGCGGGCTGAACCGGCTTTGGCGGCTCGGGCTGTCCGCCGATGATCTGCGATCGCTCGCGGCGGAACTCGGGTCCGACGTGCCGTTCTGCATCGCCGGCGGGACGGCGGTGGCCCGCGGCCGCGGCGAATTGCTGACGCCGATCGACAACCCCCTTTCGGCCTGGGTCGTGCTGGCGCGGCCGCCGATTCACGTGTCCACGGCCGCCGTGTACGGCCGGCTGAAAGTCGACCGCATCGGCCGGCACCCCGACCTGTCCGCCGTGCTGTCGGCAATGGCCCGGCGCGATTACCGGATGCTGTGCGGATCGCTCGGCAACGTGCTGGAAGACGTGACGATCCGGATGCACCCGGAAATCGGCCGGCTGAAGGAAACCATGCTGCGGCTCGGAGCGGATGCGGCGCTCATGTCCGGCAGCGGTCCGACGGTGTTCGGCCTGACCGTGCGGCGGACGAAGGCCGCCCGCATCTACAACGGGCTCCGCGGATTTTGCCGGGACGTGACGGTGGTGCGGATGCTGCCCGATCCGATGCCGGTCGGGAATTGACGTTGCTTGAGGGTTGACTCTGATGGCCAGTCCGGAGCCGGGAGGCGGATTTTCCGCCTTTCGGGGTGTGCTGAGCGCCCGCCGGGTGCCCGAGAGGCGGATTCTCTGTCTTTCGGCGGGCAGCGGGCGTCAACTAGGCGTCAAGAGCCGAATGTTCCGTTTCTCAAGAAATCGCCGTCAAGATGTCCGGAAACCGGATGCCCGGCCCCAAAATCCGGCCCGGCCAATCCGGATGCCGCGAATTTTTCCGGCACCGCAAGATTGGAAATTGCGGAAATACGGACAAAAATGGTATATTGGCATTAAATTATTCGGAATTGGCCCGCATTCGGAAACGGCCGCCCGAAATCCGCGTCCGAAAATGGAAGCGCACGATTCGTCGCGATGATTGACGTGCGGCCGGGAATGGACTTGCATGAAAATTCATCCGCCAACATTGGCGCACATTCGGCATGCAGGCGCAATCGGCAATGACACACCTTCGGAACGCAGGCGGAATCCCTGCGGAAATCATGCGTGACAACGCCGGCGGAGGGAGAGACACCCGATGAGCAAACTGAAACGGAGCGCCCGGCTGGTGGACATGACCCAATATTTGCTGGACAACCCCCACCGGCTCATCCCGCTTGCGACGTTCGTCGAACGCTACCGTTCCGCCAAATCGTCCGTCAGCGAAGATTTGGCGATCATCCGGGACGTGCTGGCCGGCCGGCAGCTGGGCGAGCTGGTGACCGTGGCCGGCGCGGCGGGCGGCGTGAAATATGTGCCGAAGATCGGCGAGGCGGAGGCCAGAGCGTTCATCGAAGACGTGTGCCGCCAGCTGGACCAGCCGGAGCGGATTTTGCCCGGCGGCTATCTGTACATGTCGGACCTGCTCGGCAGGCCGGAAGTGGTGGGCCGGATCGGGCGCATGTTCGCTTCGGCCTTCGCCGACCGGGAACTGGACGTCGTCATGACCGTGGAAACGAAAGGCATCCCGATCGCCCACGCCACGGCCCATTTCCTGAACGTGCCCGTCGTCATCGTGCGGCGCGACAACCGGGTGACGGAAGGGTCCAGCGTCAACATCAACTACGTGTCCGGCTCCTCGAAGCGGATCCGCACGATGTCGCTCGCCCGCCGGGCGCTGAAGGAAAACGCCCGCGTGCTGATCGTGGACGATTTCATGCGGGCCGGCGGCACGATCAAGGGCATGATGGATCTTCTGCAGGAGTTCAACGCGACGGTGCGGGGCGTGGGCGTTTTCGTGGAATCGGGGGACGTCGGCGAAGGGGAGCATCTGGTCACCGATTACCTGTCGCTGGCCAAACTGGCCGGCGTCGATCCCGTGACGAAAAAAATCCACATCGAGCCCGGCAATTATTTCACAAAATTGTCGGAAAAGAAGGGGGCTGATTCCGATGACCATTGAAAAAGTATCCACCGGCAGGGCGCCGGCCGCCATCGGTCCGTATGCCCAGGCGGTCAAAATCGGCGATTTCGTGTTCACCTCCGGCCAGATTCCGCTCGACGCCGACGGCCGGCTGGTCGGGGGCGGCATCCGCGAACAGACGCGGCAGGTGCTCGCCAATCTGCAGGCGATCCTGGAAGCGGCGGGGAGCGACAAATCCCGCGTCGTCAAAACGACGGTTTTCCTCAGGGACATGAACGATTTCGCCGCGATGAACGAGGAATACGCCGCCTTTTTCGGGGAGCACACCCCCGCCCGTTCCACCGTGCAAGCGGCCCGCCTGCCGAAAGATGTGCTGGTGGAAATCGAAATGATTGCCGCTTTGGCAAAATGACAAAAAAATTTACAAAAGCAAGAAGGATTTTCGAAACAATTGTGGAATATAAAGCCAAGTCGGTTTTTCTATACAGTAAAGGTGGTGACGGAAATGGAAATCACGGACGTGAGATTGCGTCGGGTCAACACGGAAGGGCGCATGAAAGCCATTGCCTCGATTACGATCGACAATGAATTCGTCGTCCACGACATCCGCGTAATCGACGGCAACAACGGCATGTTTGTCGCCATGCCGAGCAAGCGGACCCCCGACGGGGAATTCCGGGACATCGCCCATCCGATCTCCCAGGCAACCCGGGAGAAGATCCAAAACGCAGTCC
>LZRV01000164.1 GCA_002159065.1 Paenibacillaceae bacterium ZCTH02-B3
ATCGATGAGCGAGCAACGCAACCGCCGGAGAGAACAGATCGGCAAAGTCGTCAGCGACAAGATGGACAAGACGATCGTCGTGGCCGTGGAAACGTACAAACGGCACAGCCTGTATCAAAAACGGATCAAGACGACGAAAAAATACAAAGCCCACGATGAACGCAACGAGGCGAGAGTCGGCGACACGGTGCGGATCATGGAAACCCGGCCGCTGTCCAAGGACAAACGGTGGCGCCTCGTGGAAATCGTGGAACGTTCGGTCAACGTCTAAGCACGGCACGTCATTCCGGAAGGAGGTAACGACTCATGATTCAACCGTTCACGAGACTGAAGGCGGCGGACAATTCCGGTGCGAAGGAACTGATGTGCATCCGCGTGCTCGGCGGCACGGGGCGCAAACGGGTGGGCAGAATCGGCGACATGATCGTCTGTTCCGTGAAAGACGCAACACCCGGGGGCGTTGTCAAGAAAGGCGACGTCGTCAAATGCGTCATCGTCCGCACCAAACGGCCGACCCGCCGCAAGGACGGCTCCTACATCGCCTTTGACGAAAACGCGGCCGTCATCGTACGGGAAGACAAATCGCCCCGCGGGACGCGGATTTTCGGCCCGGTGGCAAGGGAACTCCGCGATCGCGATTTCATGAAAATCATTTCGCTGGCGCCGGAAGTGCTCTGATCGGGCCGGCCGAAAGCCAGAGTCCAACGGGAAAAGAGGTGCAAGGCAAAGATGGCGAGAGCGAAAAAACAGAAGCTGTCGCACAACAATAAACTGCACGTGAAGAAAGACGACATCGTGATGGTCATCACGGGCAAAGACAAAGGCAAAAAAGGCCGCGTTCTGGAAGCCTATCCGCGCCTGAACCGGGTGCTCGTGGAAGGCGTCAACATGGTGAAGAAGCACACCAGACCGTCCCAGGCCAATCCCCAGGGCGGGATCATCACCCAGGAAGCGCCGATCCACGTGTCCAACGTGATGCTGATCGACCCGAAAACCGGCCTGCCGACCCGCGTCGGCTACAAAGTGGTGGACGGCAAGAAGATCCGCATCGCGAAACGGTCCGGAGAAGCCATTGACTAATGGGAAGCGGAAAGGAGGCTAACCGATGGCTGCGAGACTGAAAGAACGGTTTTTGAACGGAGTGGCTCCCGCGTTGATGCGGAAGTTCAACTATAAATCGATCATGCAAGTGCCGAGGGTGGAGAAAGTCGTCATCAACATGGGCGTGGGCGACGCGGTGCAAAACCCGAAGCTGCTCGACTCCGCGGTGGAAGACCTGACGGCCATCGCCGGCCAGAAGCCGATCGTCACCCGCGCGCGCAAGTCGATCGCCGGCTTCAAGGTGCGCCAGGGCATGCCCATCGGCTGCAAGGTGACCCTGCGGGGCGAAAGAATGTACCATTTCCTGGATAAACTGTTCAACGTGGCCCTGCCGCGCGTGCGGGACTTCCGCGGCGTTTCCGCCAAGGCGTTTGACGGACGCGGCAACTATACGCTGGGCATCAGGGAACAGCTGATCTTCCCGGAAATCGACTACGACAAGATTGACAAGGTTCGCGGCATGGACATCGTCATCGTCACCACGGCCAAGACCGATGAAGAATCGCGCGAACTGCTTGCCGGACTTGGCATGCCGTTCGCCAAATCGTGAAACGGGGGTGTCAGCGAAACATGGCGAAAACGTCGATGATCGTCAAGCAAAAGCGGAAACCGAAATTCAAGGTGCGGGCCTACACGCGCTGCGAACGGTGCGGCCGTCCCCACGCGGTGCTGCGGAAATTCCGGATTTGCAGAATCTGTTTCCGGGAACTGGCGTACAAGGGCCAAATCCCCGGCGTGAGAAAAGCCAGCTGGTAATTATCCCGATTCGGGAAGGAGGTACGTCAAAGTGGTAATGTCCGATCCGATTGCCGACATGCTGACGCGCATACGGAATGCGAACAAAGTGCGTCATGAAGTGGTGGAAATGCCCGCTTCCAAGATCAAGAGGGAAATCGCCGAAATCCTGAAGCGGGAAGGGTTCATCCGTGACGCTGAATATATCGACGACAACAAACAGGGGATCATCCGCATCTTCCTGAAGTACGGCCCGAACAACGAGCGGGTCATTACGGGATTGAAACGGATCAGCAAGCCGGGCCTCCGCGTGTACACGAAAGCGTCGGATATTCCGAAAGTGCTGGGCGGACTGGGGATCGCCATCATCTCGACGTCCAAAGGTGTCATGACCGACAAGGAAGCGCGCCAGGCCAAGACCGGCGGCGAAGTGCTCTGCTACGTCTGGTAACGGTTGATCAGTAAAGAACGGAGGTGTACCCATGTCTCGTATCGGCCGCAAACCGATCGAAATCCCGAGCGGCGTGACGGTGGCCCTGGACAACGGCACGATCACCGTGAAAGGGCCGAAAGGCACTCTGACGCGCCGGCTTCATCAGGATATGAAAGTGACCGTCGACGGCAACGTCGTCACCGTGGAACGTCCGTCCGACGAGAAATTTCACCGCTCCCTGCACGGCACGACCCGCAGCATCATCCAGAACATGATCGACGGCGTCACGCAAGGATTCAGCAAATCGCTGGAACTGGTCGGCGTCGGCTACCGGGTCGCGAAATCCGGCAAGAAGATCACGCTCAACGTCGGCTATTCCCATCCGGTGGAATTCGTCGAAGAAAACGGCATCGAATTCGAAGTGCCGGCCAACAACAAAATCATCGTCAAAGGCATCGACAAGGAACTGGTGGGCCAGACGGCGGCCATCATCCGCGCCGTCCGCAAGCCGGAACCGTACAAGGGCAAAGGCATCAGATATGAAGGGGAGCGCATTCTCCGCAAGGAAGGCAAGGCCGGCAAGAAGAAATGACGGGCCGGTTCCCGGCGCGGCGCCGCGCACCGTCCGGGCCGCGTGACCTTCCGAAAGCCATCCGAAAGGAGTTGAAACCGGCATGATCAACAAACCGAGCAAAAACGAAGCCCGCCTGAAAAGACACGTCCGGGTTCGCAAGAAAATTTCCGGAACACCGGAACGTCCGAGACTGAACGTGTTCCGTTCCGAAAAGCACATCTATGCGCAAGTCATCGACGACACGAAGGGCGTCACCCTCGCCGCCGCCTCGACGCTGGACAAAGCGCTGCGCAATGAAGTCAAGAACGGCAGCACGGTGGAAGCCGCCGCCAGGGTGGGGGCGCTGGTGGCCGAACGGGCCAAGGCGAAAGGCGTCACGAAAGTCGTCTTTGACCGTGGCGGATATCTGTAC
>LZRV01000165.1 GCA_002159065.1 Paenibacillaceae bacterium ZCTH02-B3
AGAGGTTTATAAGAGACAGCCGCCGGTCCGGTCAACCGGCAAGCGGCGGCGTCCATGACCGCCGGCCTTCGATCAACGGGAAGGCGGCGGTGTACCCCCGGCTTTCGATCAACGGAAGACGGCAGCGTCCGCAACCTCCGGCCTCCGATCAACGGAAGGCGGCGGTGTCCACGCGGACCCCCGGTCCCATGGTCGACGATACGGCGATGTTCTTCAGGTACGTGCCCTTCGCAGCGGCCGGTTTCGCGCGGAGGAGCGCCTCGATCAGGGCGCGCAGGTTTTCGACGAGCTTCTCCGCGTCGAAGGACACCCGCCCGATCGGCGCGTGGACTTGTCCGGCCTTGTCCAGCCGGAACTCGATTTTCCCGGCTTTGATCTCCTGCACGGCCTTGGCCACGTCGAAGGTGACCGTGCCGGATTTCGGGTTCGGCATGAGCCCCCTGCCGCCGAGGATGCGGCCGAGCTTGCCGACTTCGCCCATCATGTCCGGCGTCGCCACGCAGACGTCAAAGTCGAGCCAGCCTTGCTGGATTTTCTGGATCAGGTCCTGGTCGCCGACGTAATCCGCTCCCGCGGCTTCGGCTTCCTTGGCCTTCTCGCCCTTGGCGAACACGAGCACGCGCTTCGTCTTGCCCGTTCCGTGGGGCAACAGGACGACGCCGCGCACGTTCTGGTCCTGTTTCCTCGGGTCGACGCCGAGGCGGACGGCGACTTCCACCGTCTCGTCAAATTTCGCGGAAGCCATTTCCTTCACCAGCTGAACGGCTTCCAGCGGATCGTACGCCTTTTCGCGGTCGACTTTCTTGGCGGCTTCCACATACTTTTTGCCGCGTCGGGCCATATGCCCATCCTCCCTCCTGTGGTCGTGACGGAAATCTTTCCTCCCACTCGCCGGACCCTTGCGCCGGTCCGGAAGGCGCGCGGCCGGTGAACCGCGTTTTTCAGGGCTTCACGGGCGCCGGGTTCAGTCTTCCACGGCGATGCCCATGCTGCGGGCCGTGCCTTCGATCATGCGCATCGCGGCTTCCACGGAATTCGCGTTGAGGTCCTGCATCTTTTGCTGGGCGATTTCGCGGATTTTCGCCCGCTTCACCGTGCCCGCCTTCCGCTTGTTCGGTTCGCCGGAACCCTTCTCGATTCCCGCGGCGACGCGCAGCAGAACGGCGGCCGGCGGCGTCTTGGTCTCGAACGTGAACGAGCGGTCCTCGTACACGGTGATGACCACCGGAATGATCAGTCCGGCCTGGTCGGCCGTGCGAGCGTTGAACTCCTTGCAGAACTGCATGATGTTCACGCCGGCCTGCCCGAGCGCGGGACCGATGGGCGGCGCCGGATTGGCCTTGCCGGCGGGCACTTGCAGTTTCAGCACCTTGATCACTTTCTTGGCCATGACGGTCACCTCCCCCTCCTGGTCTCCTGGTCCATCTCGCGGTTCATTTCGCCTGGATCATGTTTTTCCGCGGTTTCCTACAGCTTCTCCACCTGCGAAAAATCAAGCTCGACCGGGGTCTCCCGTCCGAACATGTTGACAAGCACCTTCAGCTTGCTTTTCTCGGGCATGACCTCTTCGACCGTCGCCACGAAATTGGCGAACGGGCCGTACAGGATGCGGACGATGTCCTTCACCTCGAACTCGACGACGGGCTTCGGTTCTTCCATCCCCATCTGGCGCAGGATCTGATCCACTTCCTCCGGATGCAGCGGGACCGGTTTCGTTCCCGAGCCGGAACCGACGAATCCGGTGACGCCCGGCGTGTTGCGCACCACGTACCAGGAATCGTCGTCCTGGATCATCTCCACCAGCACGTAGCCCGGATACACCTTGCGCATCACCGATTTCTTTTTGCCGTTCTTATGGACGATCTCCTCTTCCATGGGCACCAGGATGCGAAAAATCTTGTCCTGCATCCCCATGGAAGCGACGCGCTTCTCCAGGTTGGTCTTCACCTTGTTTTCGTATCCGGAGTACGTGTGCACCACATACCATCTTTTTTCTTTGTCTCTGTCCATGGGAGGCCACCTTCGGACTTCGTTCATCATTCGTTCATCAGATGATGAGCTCGACGATTGAAGAAATGCCGATGTCCAGCCCCCAGAAGTAGATGGTGATGATGAGCACGGTGACGAGCACGACGATGGTGTAGCTGACCAGCTCTTTCCGGGTGGGCCACCGGACTTTTTTCAGCTCACTCCAGCTTTCGCCGAAAAACGAAAAAAAATTGCCGAAGCCGCGTTTCAGTCTGTTCAGGAATGCCACGGGGATAACCTCCAGTCTCCTCGCGACTACCGCGTTTCGCGGTGCAGCGTGTGCCCGTTGCAGAATCTGCAGTATTTTTTCAGTTCCAGGCGGTCGGTGTGCGTCCGCTTGTTCTTGGTGGTCGTGTAGTTGCGTTGCTTGCAATTCGTGCAGGCGAGCGTGATGAAGACCCGCATTCCGTACACCTCCCGGAATCCCGCTTGCTTTGTCCGTCTCTGCCCGCCGCCGCCTGCGGCGGCCGATGCGAATCCGGCAACGAAGCCCGGCGTTCCGCGCCTTTCGCGAACGGGCGGAAATCCGCCGATCTCCAAAGATTACTGAAATAATTTATCACAGGGTCCGAGGGATGTCAAATCCCCGTCCGGCCGCGTCTGAGTCAAGCTAGTGTGGGCACCTTTTTTGGATTCCTGGATGCGAACTTGAAAAGAACCTTTCCCTTGTAAGCGCTTTTGGTGTTCTTCCTTATGGGATTGGCGTTTCATTTTTCTGGTATTAGTATCCTCTAAGCCCTTTCAATGCCATGCCCGTTGTGCTACTCTGCCACGGCCCCCTAAGCAACCGGATCATCCCGTTAACGTATCCTTTGGTCGGTCGTATAACGTCCCTTAGCAACTTCCGAATGCTGACGGAGCGCTGCAGCGTTGGAGTCTTGCCTCCATACGTAACCAGGACCACTCCGGCTTCCCGGCCTCTCATGATTGTCCGCAGCATCGCGCTGACGCCTCGCTCGCTCCAGCTGTATCCGCCTCGCTTCGTCCGTCTGGCAAAGATCCGCATCTGCGCTTCCGCGCTCCCCATCGGCCTCATGCCGCTCGTGTCGATGCCCGCCGCCTGGAGCGTCTTCCGGTAGTCCTCCAGATGCTTCCGGTGTTGCTTCAGAAACTGCTTGTATTCCTCCCAGTCCTTCCGCTGCTTTGGCGCGATGTCCTCTGCCGACACGCTCTCCACAGCTGTCAGCAAAGCGGCT
>LZRV01000166.1 GCA_002159065.1 Paenibacillaceae bacterium ZCTH02-B3
GGCCCAGAGCAAGCTGGTGCGGGTGCTCTCCGGCGCCATCTATGACGTGGCGGTGGACATCCGGCCGGATTCGCCGACGTTCGGCCAGTGGATCGGCGTGGTGCTGTCGGAAGAAAACAAGCGGCAGCTGTTCATCCCGAAAGGATTCGCCCACGGGTTTTGCACCCTGGTGCCCGGCACCCAGGTGCTTTACAAAGTGGACCAATATTATTCGCCGGAGCATGACGCCGGCATTTTGTGGAACGACCCCGATCTGGCCATCGACTGGCCGGTCCGCTCGCCGAAACTGTCGGAAAAAGACCGGAATCTGCCGCTGTTGCGGGAGCTCGTTTCTTCCGGCGCGCTGCGGGAAGCGAAGGAGGCGTGAACGATGGAAACGGCCGGGAGCAAAACGGTGGTCGTGACCGGCGCCGGCGGCTACATCGGCAGCGTGCTGGTGCCCAAGCTGCTGGACAAAGGATACCGGGTCAAAGCCATCGACCGGTTTTTCTTCGGCCGGGACAAACTCCCGCAGCACGAGCAGCTGACCGCCGTTCGGGAAGACGTGCGCCGGCTGACCGAAGACCATCTCGCGGGCGCCTATGCGGTCATCGACCTGGTGGCCATCTCCAACGATCCGAGCGGCGAATGGTTCCGGGAAGCGACGTACCAGATCAATCACCAGGCGCGCGCCCGGACGGCCCGGCTCGCGAAGCGGGTCGGCGTCAGACGCTACATCCTGCCGTCCTCCTGCAGCGTGTACGGCATCCAGGAACCCGGCGTGATCGCGGACGAGAACTCGCCGACCAATCCGATCACCACGTACGCGAAAGCCAACGAGATGGCCGAAAGGGACGTGCTGCCCCTGGCGGACGACGATTTCGCGGTGACGGTCATGCGGCAGGCAACCATTTTCGGCCTGTCTCCCCGCATGCGTTTCGATCTGGCCATCAACGGCATGACGTACGGCGCCTTCGAGACCGGCAAAATTCCGCTCATGCGCGACGGCACCCAGTGGCGGCCGATGCTGCACGTGCAGGACACGACCGACGCGATGCTGCTCCTTTTGGAATGCGATCCGCAGCTTGTCAACGGACAGGTGTTCAACGTCGGGTCCTTCAACTGCCAGCTGGGAGACCTGGCCCGGCAAATCGTCCGGGCGCTTCCCTGTGACGCCGGCATCGAATGGTACGGCGATCCGGACCGCCGTTCCTACCGTGTCGATTTCGGCAAAATCACGCGGGTGCTGGGCTGGAAAGCCAAATACACGGCGGCGGACGGCGCCCTGGAAATCTACGAGGCGCTGAAGAGCGGCAAACTGGTGAAAGATGATGAAACGATGACGCTGAAATGGTACCAGGAACTGAACAAGTGGCACCGGATCATCAAAGAGAGGGAACTGTACGGCAGCATGCTGGACGCCCTCACCATGACCGGTTGACAAAATAAGACGGAACTTCTCAAATTTTTTGGACAGCAAACGACAGTATGGGCTGCTACAATTTCCTATAATTAGGTTCGGCTGCGAAAAAATGCGTCAAGACCTGCGACATCCGGCAACTTCTTTCCCTGGCACTGGAAAATGCGAAAGAAGAGGATGAAGGATGAAAGAGGAGCGCAAAGTGGAGGCGGACATCCGAAAAATCGCCGAAGAACTCGGGCTGGATCCGGAACGCATGCTGGCGGAAGTGTTCGGAGAGGAGCAGGCTTGCCAGCGCCGGGCCAATCCGGCGTGAGGACGGCGTTGCGTGCATGAAGGCGGCAGCCCGGCGGACGTCATAGCGAAGAACCTCCTTTTTTGACCTGGAAGTTACATATTGTATCAATTCCTTGCGGTTAATGCCGCTTCCTGACACCGGTTTTGCCATTTCATTTTTGCAAAAGAAGTGATCCGAATGGAAGATTGGGACGGCCGCTGCCGCAGAAAATACGTCCGCCTCAAATTGCCGGGGACGTTCGGTCAGCTGTCGATTGCGGCCATCGGAGCGTACCGCATCTCGAGCAACAGCCGCCGGGTGCTGGTGCTCGACATCAGCCCGGGCGGTCTCCGCTTCGTGTCCGGCCTCCGGTTTCCCGCCAGGCGGAAAATCCGGGTGCTGGTCCGGCTGACGATGGCCGGGATCGGCTTCGAGACGGAAGGATGGATCGTCTGGCGCAAGCCGAGCGAGAACGTGTACGAATACGGTGTCGAATTTGACATTTCCGCCCATCAGCGCGCGATCCTCATCCGCATGCTGAACCGGCTTTGCGCCGAACTGCTTCCCCGCCGGCACCGCATCCTGCAGCTTTATGCCGGCATGTCCAACCGCCATCTCGAAGAAGAGCGCCGGCGGATCGATTGCAGGATTTGATGACAAGGCCAAAAGGCAAGGCCCCAAAAAGAGAGGATGATCGCCCGTTGGAACTGCGCGACATGTTGACCGTCGTCCGGCGACGGATCCGCCTCATCGTTTCGATGACGGCCATCGCCGTTCTGGCGGCGGCGTTCGTGACGGCATGGCTTGTCCCGCCCGTCTACGAAGCCCGTGCGGAAATGATTGTCAGCAAACCGGCCGGGCGGGAATGGTCCGCCCTCAACTGGGACACGGTGGCGGTGAATTTGCAGCTGATGTCCACCTATCGCCTGCTGGCCGGCTCCCAGGCGGTCATGAACGAGGTGCTGAACATGAAACCCGACCTCCCCTACACGACGAGGGAACTGTCGTCACTCGTGGATGTGGAGGTCAAGGACGGCACGCAGCTCATTACGCTGCGGGTCCGGGATACGGATCACGAACGGGCGATGGAAATCGCCGGGCTCGTGTCCCGCGCCTTCAAGGCGAAAGTGGCTGAAATCATGGGAGCGGACCACGTGACGATCATCAGCGATCCGAACCCGGAAGGGTCCAGGGAGCCGGTGTCGCCGAATCTTGCGCTCAACGTGCTGGCGGCGTTCGTTTTGTCCCTTGGAGCCGGTCTTCTCCTCGCTTTCGCGCTTCATTTCCTGGATGATACAATTCGTAACGAGGGGGATCTGGCGGATTCGGATCTGCCGGTGTTCACCGTCGTGCCGCGCATCGACCTGAAAGACACCGTTCGGCGCCAGAAAACGAAGGCGGAACGAAAGGCGGGCGAGAAGGCCTATGCGAGCCGTTAATCCGTGGCCCCTGTTTGCCGAGATCGAACCGTCTTCCCCGGTCAGCGAGGCGTACCGGGCGCTTCGCACCCACGTCCGGTTTGCGCTGGGGGCTCACGT
>LZRV01000167.1 GCA_002159065.1 Paenibacillaceae bacterium ZCTH02-B3
GTAATATTCAAGGCGGACGGGGACGGGCTTGCCCGCCCGCAGCCGGATGCGGCCGCTCCATTCGGTGCGGTCCTGGTCGACCCACTTGTCGATGATGAGCTTTCCGTCCACCCAGAGTCTTGCCCCGTCGTCGCTGAAGACGTAGAAGGTGTATTCGCCGTCGAACGCCGGGACGACGGCGCCGGTCCAGCGGACGGAGAAGCGGTCGGCGGGCAGTCCGGGGGCGGGAGCCTGCCTGGCCCAGTCGAACCGGATGGGGCCGTCGATGCGCGTCAGGCGCAGCCGGTCGAAATTGACGCCGGCAAAGTACTCGCCCTTCAGTCCGTTGACGGGCGGCGGGGCGGGGGGTTCCGGATCCCCGGGCTCCTCCGGTTCAGGGGGGCTCGCCCGGTTCTTCCGGCCCGCCGGGTTCCTCCGGTTCGACCGGCCCGGGTTCCGCCGGCTCTTCGGGTTCTGCCGGTTCCGGAAACGGCCTCGGATCGATCTCGTCCCGCGTCAGGACGTAAGGGTGGGCGTAAACGGCGCGGATCGTATTGTCGCGGTTGTTTTCGCGCAGCATTTTGCCCCAGGTCATGAACCAGGTCCAGCCCGGCTGGCTTGTCTGCAACAGGCCCGGATTCGGCAGTTCGCCGTTCTCTCCGATGGCGACCGGTTTTCCGCCGCCAAGCTTAACGAGCTGGTCGTGATGGCTCTGCTTGTAATCATTGTCGTAGATGTCGGCGGCCAGGATGTCGACCTTGTCGTGTCCCGGATAATACCGGTCATAAGGGTCGGCGTATGCGTTCGGCGCATTCGGATTCCAGACCCAGAGCAGATTGTCGAGGCCGTGGTGACGGGTGTAGCGGTCGAACATGATGTTCCACAGATCGGCGAACCGGGACTTCTTGCCCCACCAGAACCAGCCGCCGTTCATCTCGTGGTAGGGGCGCCACAGGACGGGCACGCGGGCGTCCCGCAATATTTTCAAATAATGCGCCGCTTCGTCGATGTCCGCCAGCCATTCTTCATGCAGCCGCGTGCCTTCCGTCACGATTTCGGCAAACGTCTCCCCGGAAATGACACCGGTATGCACCGCCTCCCAGCATTCGCATTCACCGGGAAAAGCGGCATGGTAGGTGATGACGACAAGGCTGCCCGCCCGGTCCGCGCGGATCGCTTCCTCCACCACCCGGATCCGGTACCGGTGCGCGTCCTCCTTGTCGTAGTCCATGATGGCGCCCAGTTCGAACCCGATGACCGCCGGCACGCGCCCGGTCAGATCGCGGACCCGCGCGGTATGTTTGCCCGGCGCTTCCAGATAGTTGTGCTGTCCGGACAACGTGTACCGCCCCCCGATCTCGTAAAGCAGCCCGAGTACGGCCCGCGCTTCGAAGGACGCGTCCGGATTGGCGGTCGGGATGCGGGAACCCTTGAAGATCGGCGGCAAGACCGCTTCCCTGACGATCCCCCATCCCAAAAGAATCGCCGCCGCCACAATCGGCACGACGGCCAGAACGATCGTGCCCATCCCGGGCGCCGGCGTGCCGGAACGGTTTCCGGTCCGCCTGCCGAACAAGGTTCGCACGCCTTCATCCCGCCCCTTCCGCCGCGGCGTCCGCCGGCACCCACAGCCGGCGTCCCTTGTCATAGGTGCGGATCACTTGCGCGGGAACGCCCGCGGCCATGGACCAGGGCGGCACGACCCCGTCCACGACGCTGCCCGGCAGCACGATGGCGCGGCAGCCGATGCGGGAACCGGCCAGCACGACGCTCCCCGCGCCGATCCAGGCACCTTCCCCGATGACGGTCGGCCGGCCGGTTTTCGGCTGCCGGTCATACGCCTGTCCGTCGGGCGCGCCCCTGTATTCGCAATCCGTGATCAGGCAGCCGTCTTCAATCTGGACGCCGTCTTCGATGATGAGGGATGCGCAGCCGACAAGACGGACGTGTCCGCCGATCCGCACCCGGTCGCCGATCGAAACAAGCGGAGGCGCCTTTTTGCTGCGCTGCGGCGGCGGGTGCGTCTCGATCCGGCAGCCGGGTCCGATCGTCACGCCGCTGCCGATGTCAACCCGCTCCGGATGGCGGACATAAAGGGGCGGCAGCACGCGGGATCGCGGGCCGATCCGGCCGAACAGGCGGTCGTACCAAAGCCGGGTCACCCACCACGCCTTCATCCTTTGCCATCTTTGATGCATCAAAGCCGCCCGCGTTTCCATGGCCGTTCACCGCCTTTTTCCCTGTTCTTGCGATACCGGTTCTCCGTTTCCGGTTTGCTGATGGCCGTTCACGGTTTTCTGCCGTCCGCTCTCTGGTCGGCGTTCACCGTTCGCGGCTCTCTTTCGCCGGCCGGGCGAAAAGCCGGTCCGGAAAGCGGCCGGCCGCGGTTTCCCTGCGGCTGTCCCACGCGCGTACGGCATCGCGGTCGTCAAGGTCCGCGCCCCGCCGGATTTCCAGAAACACGAGATGGCCCAGCGCCCGGATCTCGCAGCTGGCTTCCGGCGGTACCGGCAGCACGTCGCCGGCGGAGACGCGTTTTGGCCGTCCGCCGATCGCGGCCTCCCCTTCCCCCGCCAGAATCACCCAAAGTTCGCGGCACAGCGGACGCGCGCGGCTGCCGATGCGCTCCCCGTCCTTTACGCGCACTCTGCGCACGATCGTCTCGATGCCGTCCTGGTCCCGGAACCGCTCCAGAATCCGGGTTTCGCCCCACCGGTACTCCTCCGTCATCGGCCGGCGGTCAAACCATCCGCCGATTTCCTTGATTTTGTGGCTGACCGGTTTGGCCGCCACCATCACGCCGTCCGGTCCGGCGGCGACAACGGCGTTCGGAATGCCGAGCACCGCCACGGGGATGTCCAGTTCGTTGATCAGATGGGTGCCATCGCTGTTTTCCGCCAGCACGCCCTGGCCGGTGACGGGGCCGGGCAATTCTTCCGCCAGCGCCGGCCAGGTGCCGAGATCTTTCCATATCCCGTCGTACCGGACGGCGGCGATGTTGGCCGCCTTCTCGGCGACGGCGCGGTCAAAGCTCGTTTTGGCCAGACCGGCGTATCGCTTGACCAGGACCCCGTATTGAAGCGGCAGACCGTTTTTTTCCAGCAGCTTCAGCATGCAGCGGAGCCGGTAGGCGAACACGCCGCAATTCCACAGCGCCCCGCGCCGGCTGAGCGCGGCCGCTTCAACGAACAG
>LZRV01000168.1 GCA_002159065.1 Paenibacillaceae bacterium ZCTH02-B3
ATACCGGACGGCCCGGTTGACCATTTCGTTGGCGGTTGCCCGCTGTTCGTCCAGCTCCAGCAGGACGGGGTCCACCATTTTCTCCATCCGCTTTGCGCGAAGGCGGTCTTCGCCGATTTCCAGCGCCCGTTCCACCGCTTCGATCAGTTTGGCCCTGCTGACCGGCTTCAGCAAATAATTCACCGCGCCGAGCCGGAGCGCCCGCTGGGCGTATTGAAATTCGGCGTATCCGGAAATCAGCAGGCTGACCGGCTGGTGCGAAAGGCAAAGCCGCTCCGCTTCTTCCAGCAGATCCAGCCCGCTCATTTCCGGCATGCGAATGTCGCTGATGATCAGATCGACCGGTTCCGTCTTGAGCACTTCCAGCGCCGCCACGCCGCTGTCGGCATCCAGCACCCGGTGGCGGCCGGCCGCCCACTCCTCCAGCATGCGCTTGAAGCCCGTCCGGCTCCTCGGCTCGTCGTCCACGACCAGGATCGTTTTGCCCCTCACAGGGATGCAGCCTCCTTCAGGTGCGGAATTTCCAGCATGAAACGGGTTCCGCGGCCGGCGCCGCTTTCCACGACGAGCCCGGCATTTCCCGGCAGCGCGGCGCCGTAATAGAGCAGAATGCGCCGGTGCACGTTGAGGATGCCCAGTCCGCTTCCCGCGCCGCCGTCATCCTGCCATGTCTTGCCCGATGCCATGCGTTCCCGCATCTTGTCGAGGACGTCCTCCGGAATGCCCGGTCCGTCGTCGCTGACGGTGATGCGAATGGCATCGCCCGCGGCCACGGCTTTGATCTCCACCTTGCCCGGTCCGAGCTTGTTGCCGACGCCGTGCAGGATGCAGTTTTCCACCAGCGGCTGAATGAGCAGGCGCGGAATGCGGGCGGACAGAAACGGCGCCGGAACGTCCACGGACCAGTGCAGCCGGTCGCCGAAGCGCATTTTCATGATTTGCAGGTACCGTTCGATATGTTCCAGCTCGTCCCCGAGGGTCACCCAGTCCCCCGTCTTGCGGTCTTTGTTGATGGTGTAGCGGAACAGTTCCGACAGGGCGACCACCTGCTCCGCCAGTTCGTCTTCCCCGTGCTCCTGCAGGGACCAGTACAGCGCGTCCAGCGTGTTGAACAGAAAATGGGGATTGATTTGTGATTGCAGCGCTTTCAGTTCGGTGCGGCTCTGCAACAGTTCCTTTTCATAGACGAGCTGGATCAGTTCGTTGATGTGCCCGATCATCTGGTTGTAGGTTTTGTTCAGTTCGGTGATTTCGATGGACGAATACGTCGCGGGGTTTGTTTTCAGGACGCCGAAACGGGAACTTTTCATCGTCCGGATCAGATTGAAGATCGGGCGCGTGATGTACGTGGAAAGCAGCAGGCTCAAAATGAGAAAAAGCACCGTGCCGATGGCCGCCGACACGACGATCGCCGTGCGGAGCACGGAGATGCCCTCCATGACGGCTTCCACCGGCGTCAGGATGATCATCGTCCAGTTCATTTCCGAGGCGTCCTCCCGGACGATGAGCATGTCCCGCCCGCCCAGCGTGACCGTCTGGTCCGCGCTGGCCATGAGCCGGTCGATCTCTTCCTGCGTGATGCCCGGATACGTGGACGTCACGAGCTCGCCGGCCTGGTTGATGAGCAGCGTATGGGATCCTTCCGGCATGGACGCGTGCAGTTCGTCGAGCACGAAATAATCCAGGTTCATGCGCAACAGCAGATAGCCGCCGCTCAGAAACCAGCGGTCCACGAGACTCATGCTGCGGATGGCGAGAATCGTGTCCGGGTAGTGCGGATCGATGCCGATCCAGATGAGCCGGCCCTTGGCTTCCCTGGCCTTTTCGATCCATTCCGGCTCCACCCGGTCGCTCAGGTTGGCGCCGTCCAGCGGATAGAGCAGCCGTTCGTACCCGCTGTAGATTTCCACCGAATGCACGCCGGAGATGTAGGCGTGGATCGAATTGACGGTCGCCGTCATTTCCTGGCGTTGGGCGAAGGTGGCGCGCGCCATGTTCATTTCTTCCAGCAGGACGGATTGCACGTGCGGATTCGTGATGATCTGCATGGTGAACAGATCGACCCGCTCGATGAGCGCTTCCAGCCGCCCGCTGGCCTGGATCGCCGTCTGCTTGAGCTGCTTTTCGGCGTGGTTTTTCAGGAGCGTGCCGACGGAATCGTACATGACGATGGCCACGACGAGCAAAATGACCAGCATGACGAGCAGAAAGCCGACCAGCATCTGGTTGCGAAGCGTGTTGTATTTCATCAACTTCGACATCATGCGGGCCGAACCTCCGTCCGTGAATACTCGCGCCGGATTCGCCATCGCAGGATCCACTCTGATTTTACCATGAATGCGGATGGTTGGGGACAAACTTCCGCGGCCGGCGAAAGAACGGCCATCGATCACGCCGCCCGGCCGGCACGCCGCACGCAATGGCCGCACAACAAAAAAACCGTCAGATCCAAACTGACGGTCATGCGTCCGAATTGCAGGCCTGTAGGCCAAATGGTCCGCCGCACGAAGCAGCCGCGTTATCGCCCGAAAGACCCGTCGTCCGCATCACGAAACCGGTCATGCGTCCGGCGCGTCAGCGCCGCACCGCCGGTCCGCCGACGAAGGCCTTCTCCGCCGTGTCGAGCCCGAAGGCGGTGTGCAGCGCCCGGATGATCTCGTTCAGCTTGACGTCGTCGATGACGCAGGACACCTTGATTTCGGACGTGCTCACCATTTTGATGTTGACGCCCTCCTGGGCGATGACGTCAAACATGCGCGCCGCGACGCCCGGGTTGGACACCATGCCGGCGCCGACGATGGACACCTTGACCAGTCCGGTTTCCGACGTGGCGTCGTCGTAGGGCACTTCGCCGCGGATGTCGCGAATCACCCGGATGGCCGTGTCGACATCCTGTTTGGCCACGGTGAACGAGAAATCCGCCTTGCCGTTCTGCACGCCGCTTTGCACGATGATGTCCACGTTCACGCCCTCGTCCGCCAGGGCGGTGAACACTTTGGCCAGGATGCCCGGCCGGTCCTCCACGCCCAGAATGCTGATGCGGGCCACGTTTTTGTCGGCGGCGATGCCGCTGACGACGATGCCTTGCTCCAACGACGTTTCCTCCTTGACCAGCGTCCCCTCGTTGCGGTTGAAGCTCGAGCGGACGACCAGTGTCACATTGTAC
>LZRV01000169.1 GCA_002159065.1 Paenibacillaceae bacterium ZCTH02-B3
GGGTGATCTTTTCGCCGATGTATTTGACCCCGGTCAGCGTGTTGAACACCTTCAGGCCGTGCCGGCGGGCGATGTCCGCGCCGAGCTCGCTGGTGACGATCGTCTTGATGACCGCGCCGTCCTCCGGCAGCCGGCCTTCCGCCGAAAGCCGCGTCAGCAGGTAATGGAGCATGATCGCGCCGGACTGGTTGCCGGTGAGCAGCACGAATTCGCCGTCCGCGTTCCGGACCGCCGCGCCCATCCGGTCGCAGTCCGGGTCGGTGCCGATCAGGATGTCGGCGCCTTCCCGCTCCGCCACCTTGAGGGCGAGTTCGAAGGCTTCCCGTTCTTCCGGATTCGGCGATTTCACCGTGGAAAACCGCGGATCCGGCGCTTCCTGCTCCTTCACCACCGACACTTGGGTGAACCCGGCCGCTTTCAGCGCCTCCCGCACCGGCACGTTCCCGGACCCGTGCAGCGGCGTGTACACGATCTTGAGATCCGCGGCCGCCTTGCGCACTTCCCCGCCGCCGGGCACCGCCGCCGTCACCGCGGCGATGTAGGCCCGGTCGACGGCCTCGCCGATGATTTCGAGAAGCCCGGCTTCCCGCGCTTCGTTCTCGTCCATCTTCTTCACGTCGGACAGCGACGCCACGTCCCGGATGCACGCGGTCACCTGCGCCGCCAGATCCGGCACGAGCTGGCACCCGTCCGACGCATACACTTTGTAGCCGTTGTATTCCGGCGGATTGTGGCTCGCCGTGATGACGATGCCCGCCGTCGCCCCGAGATGGCGCACGGCGAACGACAGCTCCGGCGTCGGCCGGAGCGATTCGAACAGGTAGGCCTTGACGCCGTTGGCCGCCAGCACGAGCGCCGCTTCGCGGGCAAACTCGGGCGACTTGAAGCGGGAATCGTGGGCGATGACCACCGACGGCCGCGTTCCCGCCGACGCCGCCTGCTCCTTCACCCAGCGGGAGAGCCCCTGCGTCGCGCGGCCGACCGTGTACACGTTCATCCGGTTCGTGCCCGCACCGATGACGCCGCGCAGGCCGCCGGTGCCAAACGCGAGGTCCCGGAAAAACCGGTCTTCGATTTCCTCCGCATTTCCGGCGATCCCGCGCAGTTCCTCCTTCGTTTCCTCGTCGATGGCCGGATCCGCCAGCCAGGCTTCATACCGCTTGACCGCTTCACTCATCGTTCGCTCATCCTCCCATCCTTTTCATCAAATTTTCTCTGTGACCCATTTGTTCTCCGCGGTTTTTTTAAAATTTTCCCGACGGCCCAAAAAAACGCGAAAAACGGTCAACACCTCACGGCATTGCCCGCTTCCGCCGCGCTCATTGCAGCGCGAACATCAATTCGCCCTCCACCGCCGTCTGCCCGTCCACCGTGGCGACGGCCCGGCCTTTTCCGATGGGGCCTTTGATTTTCAGCACTTCCATTTCCAGACGCAGCGTGTCGCCGGGCGTCACCTGGCGGCGCAGCCGCAGGTTGTCGATCCCGGCAAACAGCGCGATGCGGCCTTTGTTTTCGGGCACCGACAAAATGGCGACCGCCCCCACCTGGGCCAGCGCCTCGACGATCAGCACCCCCGGCATCACCGGGTAGTCCGGAAAATGGCCGGCAAAGAACGGTTCGTTGATCGTGACGTTTTTGACGCCCACGGCCCGCACGCCGGGTTCGAGCTCGAGGATCCGGTCCACCAGAAGAAACGGGGGACGGTGGGGAATGATGTCCTGGATTTGTTTCGCGTCAAGCACGTTCGGCCCTCCCTGCCTTCGTGACTTCTTGAATAGCCTAATCAGCCGCTGCGCATGCTAATGATGTCCCTTCCCGGACCCGGGTTTGATTGACGCCATCTGCCGGACAACCCGGGAAGGTTGATATAGGAGGCGTCTTTCCGCGGGTTTCCGTCCGCCTGCGGCAAAGGCGCCTTTCCCGTTTTTGCCGTCCGCCGGCGCGTCCGGGACGTTCCGGTTCCGGCTTCGGCCGGTTCCCCGCCCGGACCGGCGCCGCTTGCCTATGCTCCGGATTTGACGTTTTCCCCGCCCGCCGGATGTTCCCGGTTCAATTTCTGGAATTTGATGATGTAAATGCCGGAGGTCAGGAAAGAAAAGGCGATCACGAACCAGAGGTAGGCGATGGCGAAGTCGAAACGGAACACGATGAACAGCACCGCCAGATAATACAGCACCGTCGTCAGTTTGCCCATCGCGTTGGCGGGAACGGTGCGCTTGCCGCGGAAGTGGAAGACGGCCGAACCGACGATCATGCCCGCATCGCGGATGAAAACCGGCAGGGCGGCGTACCAGGGGATGTAGCCGGCCACCATCAGCGAGATGATCACGGCGATCATCATCAGCTTGTCGGCGAGCGGATCCAGCATTTCGCCGGCGCGGGTGACCAGGCCCCGGGTGCGGGCGATGTGGCCGTCCAGAATGTCCGTCAGACCGGCCGCCAGCACCACGGCAAACGCCCACATCACGTGGCCCGACGCGAAGATGGCCACATAGACGGGAATGAGGATAAAGCGGATCGTTGTCAAAAGGTTCGGGACATTCATCCACGCCTGCCTCCGACTGTCCAAGTCCAGAACATGGCATCTTATCCATTATACCTTTTGGCTTGCAAAAAGAAAATGAACGGCGCAACAAAAGCCCGTCCGCAAGGCGGGGGGACGCCGTCGTCGGTCCGGGCTTTCGGCCGGTGGTCGATTCAACTCGCGTGGCCTTCGTCAAGTGCCTTCGAACACGAGATCGTACAGATGTTTCCACGTCTCGAATTTGAACACGTCGGCCGCATCGCCGCCCCCGATGGCGGAATACCCGATGGTCAGGCCGACGATGAGCGCCAGGAGGCACAGGGCCGGTATGAACAGCACACGGCATATCCGGTACAGGATCGAAAGGCCGGCGGCGGCTCCGGAACGCCGTCTGCCGTCTTGCTTCCTGCCCGCCGCGGATGCATGTCCCCCCGATGCCTGCCCTTTGCCGGGCGATTGGTTCTGTTGCATGTCACCTAACCCCTTAACCGATTGGCGATGCCCATCATCTCGTCGGCGGACGCCAGCGCCCGCGCACCGAGTTGATACGCCCGCTGCACGTTGATCAGTTCCGCAAGCTCCGTCACGAGATCGACATTGGACCCTTCCAGCCAGCCGGACAAAACGGCGATGCC
>LZRV01000170.1 GCA_002159065.1 Paenibacillaceae bacterium ZCTH02-B3
AGTGCTGCACAGGAGCTTCCTCCTCTTGGTTTGTGTTTTTTGGCAAATTCACTTTACCAAGGGAGAAGCTCTTTTTCTATGTTCGCTTTTTCCAGACTTTACCCCCACGCAAATTTTACTCTAACGGGCTGTTTAATCAGCTATCATCCCTGACATTTTCATAGAACAGTTAACCTGACATTTTCACAGACGCTTGACAACCAATCGGGGCCCAAAGGGAGACGTTTCCGCAAAAAAAGGCGCAATAAAGCGCCCCCGGAAAGATCCTGATCCGAAGGGCGCAGATTCGCGTTTATTTCGGAGGCAGTTCAAAAAGCGTTTCCGGCGTCACCGACAGGGAGCGGCAACCGGCATCCGTCACGACACAGGTGTTTTCGATGCCGACGACGCCGACGCCGGGGAAGGTGAACTTGGGCTCCACGGCCAGCACCATGCCGGGTTCCAGCGGTTCCGTAAACCCTTTGGCGAGCACCGGCCATTCGTCGACCTCCAGCCCGACGCCGTGGCCAAGAAACCTCACGCGGTCCCGGCCGTATCCCATGAAATGTTCCGCCAGACCGGCTTCTTCCGCCATCCGCAGCGCTTCCAGGTACACCGATTCCGGCGTCTGTCCCGGTTTCATCATTTCTTGCGCGCGGTGGGCAATGGCCAGGGATGTCTCGTAGGCCCGGCGCAATTCGTCGGACAGGCGGCCGATGACCGCGGTGCGCGTCTGGTCGACCACGTAGCCGTTCAGGCAGCACCCGACGTCCAGCAGGATCGGCTCGTTCCGGCCGATCTTCCGGCGGCTGACGCTGGTCGGCGACGCCGGCGAAAGCCCGCGCCCGCCCACCGGCCCGTCGAAATAGGACGGTTCGGCGGCCGCTTCCCCGGAGGTCACGACGCCGGTGACCGTTTCCTGGTTGTATCCCCGCATCCGCATGCATCCGATGTGGCCGCGCCGGCGCAGTTCCGCTTCCATCACCGCCATGAGTTCCAGTTCCGTCATGCCTTCCCTGAGCTGCCGCAACCCCTCCATCAGGGCGGCGTGCGCCACTTCCGCC
Source organism: Paenibacillaceae bacterium ZCTH02-B3 (assembly GCA_002159065.1). Lineage (GTDB taxonomy): Bacteria > Bacillota > Bacilli > Paenibacillales > Paenibacillaceae > ZCTH02-B3. The sequence goes on from LZRV01000170.1 coordinate 1,044, forward strand.
GCGGCTGAGATGAGGGCGATTTCCGCGGCCGATTTCACGCTGCGCACCCGCCGCAGATGCGCGGAGGCGTCCGTCCAGGACACCTGTGGAACAGCTTCGGCCAGTCTCATATAGAGCCGGGCGGGCATGACATCCAGATCCGCTCCCACGGCCGGCCGTCCCGTGGAAGCAAACACGGCGGGATAATCATCGGCCAGCTGCCGTCCGAAATTGCGAAACGATTCCAGAAGCACCGTGCGGACACGGGACTCCGCCAGCGCCCGCTGCAGGCTGCGCACGACGTAGAAAGTCGCTTCTCCTTCCGCGGGGATGAACGCATAGCCCGCCTGCATCGTGCCCGTAAAATAATAGATGCCGACGTTCTGGGTCACCAGGCAGCCGGCGAGACCGTGGCCGCGCAGGATTTCCTGCAGCCGGGCCTGACGGCCGGCGATCTCACGGGACGTTACGTGCCCTTCGCCCGCCGCCTCGCCGCCGACTCCGTTTCCGCCGCCGTTTCTACGGTTTGCCGCCCCGCCCATGGAACCGGAACCTCTCCTTTCAAGCGTAATCCTGCTGTCCTTTTTGCGTTCCTTCCCCATTAGAACAGACGGCCCTGCTTCACGTCAAGCCGGCGGTCGGGCGCCGGCTTGTCACCCTCAGACATGCACCAGCTCGGCAGCCCCCTTGATCTGCCACACCACGGGACCCATCACCGAGAACAGCCGGGGATATTCCGCCCGGACCACCATCACCACGCCGGGTCTCCTCAGCGTGACCCGGAAGTTGTATTCCGGATTGTAGTAGGTATAGGGAAACTCGTGCTCCCCGTTGATCACCTCGAACACCAGGACGGCGGGAGGATGCCGCAGCGGGCTCCCGGGAAGCGGACGAAAATCCCGATCCAGCCGCAGGTTGGCCTGCAAATAAAGATCCGCCGCGGCACGGGCGAGTCCGGGATCAATGGAAGGGATGCCCAGTTCCAGCCGGTCCCGGTCCGCCTGCTGCGCCGCCGCGTGCGCGGAGCGGTTCACCGCCCGCTTCATTTCGTACAGCAGGCCCATGGCCCGCTCCTCCTCCCACTGCAGCGCGTGCAGCATCCACCAGACGACAACCATCAGAACGCCGAACAGCAATTTGTGCATGCCGATCCCGCCTCGCGCTCAAGGCACGTATTCGCTCATTTTCATGCCCGATGCCGCGATGCGCCCCTCCGGACCGGGGACGTCCAGTCCGATGAGCCGGTCGATGTCCAGCAGCCGTTCATAGGGATAGCGGATTTCCAGCCGCAGGCCGACTCCCCGCGGCAGCGGCTCGGCGGGCTGGTCGGCCGGCATGCCGTTCGTCGATTCGATGTCGTACTCCAAAAGCTCCGGCCGGAACCCGTATCTGGCCAGCCGCAGGCGCGATTCCGCCACCATCTCGCGGTCGATGTACCCGTAGGCGCCGCTGGCTCCGATCTCCAGCAGGTAATCGGCTTCCTGCTGCAGGAGCGCCTGCCGGACGAGCAGAACGTGCTTGTACACCGGAGAAAACGCCAGCCAGCAAAACAGGGGGGCAAACAGGACAAACACCAGGAGCTGTTTCACGGATCGATGCGGGAAATCTCCTCCGCCATCTCCCGCCCCTGGTCGCGAAGAAGATCCCGCGTCCCCCCTTCCCCTCCGACGATCCGGTTATAGAGCAGCACCACCGCCATCATGAGCATCACGGCCATCAGCAACTGCCTCATGTCGCCCCTTCCTTTCCCTTTCCTTTCCTGCCGGTCCCGATGCTTTCGCGGCATAGAGCCAGGCGAAAGAACTTTGGCTTATGCCGCCTCCTTTTTCAGCTGCCGGTTGACGGAGGCGGAGTTTGCTGGCCCGGATCGATGAGACCGCGAAGGGTATCGTTGGCCTTCCGCCCATGGGATTCGATGATGCCCTGGGTGCCGTCCTGACCGGCGATGATGTTCTGGAACAGGATCGCCACTACGAGAAGCATCATCACTGACGCCGTTTTTTCCTTGATTCCTTTAGACTTCTTTATGCAACCCTAAGTCCTGAAAAACCGCATGGTTGCGCGGTTTTTCAGGCTTCTTTGTTTTTTCGAATAAAGCGATATGGT
>LZRV01000171.1 GCA_002159065.1 Paenibacillaceae bacterium ZCTH02-B3
GCTCCGGGGGGATCCCGGGACGCCGGCCACCGCCGAAATGGGCTGCCCGTTCCACCCGCGCTGTCCGCTGGCGAAGGACGCGTGCAGAAGCGCAGCGCCCGTCCTTCGCGAAGTGAAACCCGGCCACAAAGCGGCCTGCCATTTGATCGAAGAAACGGAGATGCGAACATGACGTACGTGAAAATCACCGGCGGCAAAATGGAAATCGGCAACGGCGCCGGCATCCAGGCGGCCGGCAGCGACGAACCGGACCGGGACGGACTGTCGCCGAAGGAGCTTCTGGAAGCCGCCGTCGCGCTTTGCGTCGTCAAATCGGTCCGGGCGGTGCTGGAGCGGGACGGCGTCGAATACGATCCGGATGAAATCGGCGCGGAGGCCGTCGCCATGAAGGAAGAGGGCGTCACCAACCGGTTTTCGAAACTGGACGTCCGTTTGAAGCTGCCGTCGCATCTGGATGAGACGTACCGCCGCAAGCTGCTCGTCATCGCCGAACGGGCGTGCACCATCGGCAACACGATCAGAAGCGGCGCCGCGGTGACGACGGAACTGGCGTGACGGGAGCGCTGATTAAAATCGCGTCTGACGGCGCGGGGGCGAAGGAACCGCCGGGAGCGGTTCCGGCGGCCCGCCGGCAGCCGGTCCGGCACGAGTTGCGCTTACACGAAGCGGCGCCAGGACGAAAGAACGACAAAGGGGCATTAATCGCGACAAAGAAGCATTCATAACGATGGAAACAGGCGAAAAAAAGGCAGCGGCGAGGTCCGCTGCCTTTTTTCGTCAACTGCCGGCCGGGACGGATTCGAAGGCCATTTGCCCGGGCGGCACGTTCATGGCGTGCACGGCCTTCAGGCTGTCCGCTTGTCGTCGGTCGGCCGCCGCGGGACGGCCGGCCGGTGCGGCTGATTCTCGGCCTGACGGGCGAAACCGTCGAGTTTGGTCCCGGCGCGCCGGGCGGCGTGGCGGAACGGGAACTTTCGCCCGGCCCGTACCGGGTGATCGGCGGAGAGACGGAAACGAACATGACGTTCCTGCCCGGAGCGGTCCACACGGTGGATTTCGGACGGCTGGCGCGCGTGGAATTGAGACTCGCGGACAGATCGCGGCTGCAAGCCGTCGTGAAGGGAAGCGGATCGGTCGAACTGGAGCTGAGGCTGTTCGGGGCATCCGTCCGGGAAGAGGCTGCCCGCGCCGTCGCGCTGCCCGAAGGCGGCGGTGAAGCAGAGGTGGAATGGACGCTGCGGGCGGAACCGGCCATGCCCTGGATCGCCCTCGTCATTCCGGACGGTCGGCTGGAACTGGCGGCGGAAATCGAAGGAATCGGCTGAAGGGGCCAAGGGCGCGGACGTTCCGCGGCAACGGCGGCACGGCGCGGAGCGAAAAAACCGGAACAATTCGCCGGAAGACGGGCCGCATTTGTGACAAAAAACGGACAATCGCCCGGCCGGGACAGGAAACGGGGACGACGGACGCGAAAAAACCGGCAGGCCGAAGGAAGGCGCCCGCGAAAGCGAAAGAAGTAAAGGAAGCAACCGCGCAGGAAAGGAACCGTGAAAAGACCATGAACCGGATGAACGGGAAGAAAAGACTGTCCGTCCGGCTGCCGGCGGGATGGCTGCTTGCGGCGGTCCTGGCGCTCATGGTGGCCGGCTGCGGAGAAGGCGGCCAGCGGGTTCCCGCCACCGCCGCGGCGCGGAACGGCGAAGCCGTCAAGAAGCTGGTGAGCGATCTGTCCGCCGGGAAGATCAAGGCGAAGTCGGCTTCCGTCAGCGCGACGGAACTGATCGTCGAATGGCCGGACGGCACGCGGACGGTGCACGCGCTGCCGCAAGACGAGTTTTTCGTGTCCATCGCGCCCTATACCGACCGCACCCATCCGTGCGAGATCCACAGCCTGACCGGATGCCGGGGCGAACTGGCGGGGATGTCGTTCGACATCCGCATCGAGGACGAATCCGGCGCCGTCCTGCTGGAGACGACGGCGGTGACGCCGGACAACGGGTTCATCGACCTGTGGCTGCCCCGCAACCGGACATTCCGGGTGACGATCAGCCGGGACGGCCGCACGGCGGTGTCCGGCATTTCCACCTTCGACGGCGATCCGACGTGCATCACGACGATGCGGCTGCTTTGAGCGACGGCTGCCGGGAAACGGGAAGGCAGCGATGAACGGTCCATGAAGACGGAAAACGGCATCGATCCGCGGTGCCGTTTTTTCGTCCGGACGGATCCCGACGGCGGGTTGAGGAAAAACGGAAAAGGCTGTATGCTCGAAATATTTTAAATTTAAGATAATGAAATCTAAGTTAACCGTTGCGGCGGTCCCATCCAAATGGAAGGCGGGGAATCGACATGACAAAGGGCACACTGAAAACGACGGGCATCCACCACATCACCGCCTTCGCGGGAAGCGCCCAGGCCAATCTGGATTTTTATGCCGGTGTGCCGGGTCTTCGGCTGGTGAAAAAAACCGTCAATTTCGACGCGCCGCATGTCTATCATTTCTATTGCGGCGACGAACGGGGAACGCCGGGCGCGGTCATGACGTTTTTCCCGTACGGGGACGGCCGGCGGGGGCGCGTCGTCGGCGGGCAGGTCGCTAGGATCCGCTTTGCCGCTCCGCCCGGATCGCTACCGTTCTGGGAAGAACGACTGAGCCGATACGGCGTCAGGCACGAGCGCATCCGGCGGTTCGGCGTGGAGGCGATCCGCTTCCGGGATCATGAAGGGCTGCAGCTGGAGCTTAAGGAGCAGGCGGACGGCAAGCCGAGCCGCTGGCCGTTCGCCGGCATTCCCGCGGACAAAGCAATCAAGGGATTTGCCGGCGTCTTCCTGTACAGCACGGCCCCGGCGCGAACGATGCAGGTGCTGGAGCGGCTGTCCGGCTTCGAACGGACCGGCGAGGAAGACGGCGTCGTGCCCGTCTGGTCGGCCCAGAAGCCCGGCGCCAGCCACCTGAGCACCGGCTACTGGGACCACGACGAGATCCGGATGGGCAGCCGGGTCTGGAGCACCATCGCCCCGCAGCTCACCGCCTCCGGGCTGACCGCCTCCCCCGGGGCCCGGGCGG
>LZRV01000172.1 GCA_002159065.1 Paenibacillaceae bacterium ZCTH02-B3
CATCATCGGCAGGCCGCGCTCCGTCGCCTCCACCGCCTTGTCGTACAGATAGGGCATCAGCCGGTGTTTGAGTTTCGTGAAGTGGCGGAGCACGTCCACCGCCTCTTCGTCAAACAGCCACGGCACGCGGTACGACTCGTTGCCGTGCAGGCGGCTGTGGGAAGACAGCATGCCGAAGGCGACCCACCGTTTGTAGACGTCCGGCGGCGCCGTCCGCTCGAAGCCGCTGATGTCGTGGCTCCAGAAGCCGAAGCCGCACAGGCCGAGGGACAGGCCGCCCCTCAGCGTCTCCGCCATCGAATCGTAGTTGGCCGAGTTGTCGCCGCCCCAGTGGACGGGAAATTTCTGGCTGCCCGCCGTCGCCGACCGGGCGAACAGCACCGCCTCGCCCGGCCCCTTTTTCTCCTGCAGCACCTCGAAGACCGCTTTGTTGTACAGGTACGTGTAATAGTTGTGCATTTTCTCCGGATCGGACCCGTCATGATAGACGACATCCGTCGGAATGCGCTCGCCGAAGTCGGTTTTGAAGCAGTCGACGCCCAGATCCAGCTGTTTCCGCAGCTCGTCCTGGTACCATTTGACCGCCGCCGGATTGGTGAAATCCACAAGCCCCATGCCCGCCTGCCACATGTCCCATTGCCAGACGCTGCCGTCGGGCCGTTTGAGGAGATAGCCGTTTTTCATGCCTTCTTCAAAAAGCCGCGACTTCTGGGCGATGTACGGATTGATCCACTGGCTGATCTTCAGGCCGCGGGCTTTGAGCCGCTTCAGCAGGCCGGCCGGGTCCGGAAACACGTCCCTGTCCCACTCGAAGTCCACCCACTGGTATTCCTTCATCCAGAAACAGTCAAAATGGAACACCGACAGCGGCAGGTCGCGCTGCGCCATCCCGTCGATGAAGCTGGTGACCGTTTCCTCGTCGTAGCTGGTGGTGAACGATGTCGTCAGCCACAGCCCGAAGCTCCACGCGGGAGGCAGCGCCGGCTTGCCCGTCAGCGTCGTGTAGCGGTCCAGCACGTCCTTCAGCGTGTCGCCGCCGATGACGAAATACTCCAGCACTTCGCCGGGCACGCTGAACTGCACCTTCGACACGACTTCCGACGCCACTTCGTAGGACACCCGCTCCGGATGGTTGACGAAGACGCCGTACCCTTTGCTGGAAAGGTAGAAAGGCACGTTTTTGTACGCCTGTTCCGAAGCCGTGCCGCCGTCTTCGTTCCAGATGTCGATGACCTGTCCGTTTTTCACGAACGGCGTGAACCGTTCCCCGAACCCGTAGACGTATTCGCCGACGCCCAGGTCGAGCTGCTCGCGCATGTACGTCCGGCCGGTGGCCACCTCCTCGATGTGGGCGGCCGCCTTCCAGCCGCTGCCGGTGAGCCGCCGGCCGTTCCAGAAGAAGGCCGTGTCCCGGCCGCCCGTCTTGCGGATGCGCACCGACAGGTTGCCGGAAGCCAGCGTCACCGTTTCCTCTTCCGCCCGGATGTCCGGCGCGACCGGCTGCCGGTTCAGTTCGAAGGCCGGCCCCCTGTTCACGCCGCCGATGTGCCGGTACATCCGGACCCCGATGACGCCGGGCAGCGGCGAACTGTACTCGAAGGTGAGCAGCGTGGCGTTGAGCGTGTCGCCCTTGTGGCGGACCGGTCGGGTGGCCGCGTAGACGGTGACCCGGCCGCCCGAGATCCGGACGTCCCGCACCTCCACGGGGTTTTGCAGCTTGTACCCTTTCCGCACAAGCCAGTAGCCGTCGGTAAATTTCATGTGTGCTCCATCCTTTCGCTCGCCGGAGTCGGATCGTTTTCTTCCATCATACAAAGTTGGCCGTTTTTCTTTCTTGCCCGATTTTGCCCGTTGATGTCACGATTTTTCCCTTAAACGAAAAAAGCCCGCGGGCTCCCTTCGAAAAGGGAACCCGCAGACCGGGGACGGCCGGGCTTTACCGCACCGGCTGCGCCAAAAGTTCCACCACTTTGCGCGCCGCGCTTTCGCCGGACTGGGGGTTTTGCCCGGTGACGAGCCGGCCGTCCGTCTCCACGTGGTTCGCCCATTTGTCGGCGGCGACGAAGTCGGCGCCGAGCTCCCGCAGCCGCGTTTCCAGCAGGAACGGCATGACGCCGTCCAAACCGACCGCCCGTTCCTCCTCGTCCGTGAAGGACGTCACCCGCCTGCCCTTCACGAGCGGTTCGCCCGATGCCAGCGTGACGCCGACAAGGCCGGCCGGACCGTGGCAAACCGCGGCCACGACGCGCCCGGACTCGTAAAATTCGCGGATCAGGCTTTGCAGCCTGGCATTGCCGGGCAGATCGAACATCGTGCCGTGCCCGCCCGGCAGGAAAATGGCGTCATGCCCTTCCGACGACACCTGCTCCACGGGCACCGTCGCTTCCAGGGCGGCGATGGCGTCGCGCCATTTTTGCGCCTTCTCCGCGTCGATGCTGCGCGGGTCCACCGGCGCCCGGCCGCCGGCGATGCTGGCCACGGTGATGTCGTATCCTTCCGCCTTGAACAGGTCGTACGGCTCGGCGAACTCCGACAGCCAGATGCCGGTCTCCTTGTCGCCCATTTGCCGGTGGCTCGTCACCACCATCAGGATTTTTTTGCCCATGCCCATCACCCCGTTCCTTTTTTCGGCCGTTTTTCCGGCGTCCGCCGTCCGGCATGGCGTTGGCCGCCATTCGACCGACGAACAGTCTTTCGGCTTTTTGGCTTTTTGGTTTTTTGGTTTTTTAGGTTTTTGGTTCTTGGTGTTGGATTTCCGGGTTTTGGCTTTCGGCTTCCGGCTTCCGGCTTTCGCCTTCAGCCCCGGCCTCCATCCGCGTTCATGCCGGGCGGCTCTGCCGGTTCCCATTGTAAAACGCAGATTGCTATAATACAAATAATGGAATATTGGGAAAGGTATAAAAAAAGTTATGGCAGATTTCGAATGGTTTCGCTCCTTCATCGCCATCTACCGGCACGGCTCCATCTCGGCGGCGGCCGATTCCCGCTTCATGACGCAGCCCGCCCTCTCCCGGCATCTGGCCGCGCTGGAGGCGGAAATCGGGGAGCCGCTGTTCTACCG
>LZRV01000173.1 GCA_002159065.1 Paenibacillaceae bacterium ZCTH02-B3
GGACTTCAATCCGTTCCGTTCATCCAGAAGGCCGCCTTTGAGGGAGTGTTCCCAAAGCGTATCGGCGATCGTGTCCGGCACGTAGAGCCGGATTTTGCCGTCCCGGTGTCCGTAGCGGTAGAGCGATTGGTATGCCAGCTCTTCCAGTCCCCCGTAATGGTCGCTGTGCAAATGGGTGATGAGCACCGCGTGGATGGCATTGAGCGGGATTCCCATCCGGTAAAGCGCCATCGGAGCCGTGACGCCGAAGTCGATCATGAACCGGAACCCGTTCGTCTCGATCAGGGCGTTGTTGTTGAAAAACGTTTTGGCGAAAGCGCTTCCGGTTCCGGCCATTCTCAGACGAAGCGTCTTCATGCCGCTGCGATCCGTCAATCCGCATCACCAATCCTACTTTACCATGTTTGGCGGGAATGTGGAAGGAACCGGATAAATGTGCCTCCCATCGCAACTCGGGCCTTTGTCGGGAGTATAACAATGCAGGACGACTCAAAGTCAACGGAGGTTTCGGCATGAAAGGATCCCTGAAGCGAATCCTGCTTTTGTTCCTGGTGATGACCTTTGCCGGCGCGGGAACGGTGCTGGCCAATTCGGTCTATGACTACGTGCGGGCCAGGCAGGCGGTCGTCACGTTCAACGGCAAGAAACTGTCGGAGGGCTATCTGATCCAGACGGGCAAGCACACCGTCCCGGCCGTCGACGCGGAAAGCCTGCTGGGCGCGCTCGGCGGCTACATGCGCATGGACGAAAAAACCGGCCAGATCGACATTTTCAAGCCGAACGTCCAGGTGACGGTCAACGCGAAAAACAGCAACCAGACCTACACCCACACACACAAGTTCAAAAACAACCGCCTGCATGAAATCCAGATCACGGTCACCGCGGACGGCGTGACCGAAGAGATCGAAGCGATGCAGCTGACCATTCTCGACCCGTCGGGGCAGGAAATCCGCCGCGTCACCGATGACGGCCCCATTCCGAAAAGCATGGCGACCAGCAGCATCACGCAGGTGAACCTGGAATTTCTGATCCGGCTCGAAAAAACGGGGCTGTACACCGTCGAATTCTCCGTCAAGCCGAAAGGCGAAAAACAGTTTTTCCGCGTGGGCAAAACGGTATTTGAATCCGTTGAATGATTTTGGTAAGATACTCTCATGACCATGGAGAAATGAGGGTATCGGATGACCGACAAAGAACGGGAACGCCCGGACCGCCTTCACGACCACGGCGGCTGCGGCCACGAAGGCTGCGACCACGATCATGATCATGATCTGGAGGACGATGACGACATCTTCCTCGTGACCGATGAAAACGGAAATGAACTGGAACTGGTCATGGTCCATTCCTTCGATGTGGGGGACAAAACCTACGCGGTGCTGATCGACCGGAACAATCCGGAAGCGGACGGCTACATCTTCCGCATCGAGGAAGACAGCGAAGACGCGTATCTGGCGGACATCGAGGACGACGAGGAATGGGCACGGGTGGAGGCGGCCTACAACCGGCTGATGGAAGACGACAAGTAACCGGAAAAACGCCGGCGCTGCGAGCGCCGGCGTTTTTTTGGATGCTTGCGCGACGTCGGATGATTCCTTCGATTTCGGATGGGGGTATTGTGATGACCGGGCGATCCCGGTTTATTTCCTCGGATTGTAATAGATGGTCCGGCCGTTGAACAATCGGACTTCCGCTTTCCACGTCTTGCCCAGATATTTGCACAGTTCGTTGCCTTTGCACTTGTCCCCGTACGTGCTGTCATCCGGCAGCACGATCTGCACGAAATGCCGCTTTGCCGGCGCCGCATCGCCGTCCGCTTCCGTTCCGCCGTCCGGGCCGCCGCCTGTCCGCCGGCTGCCCGCACCGATGACGATGCGCCCGTATTTGCCGGTTCCCTTCAAATAAAGCCACCGGCCTTCGGCGTCCTTCTCCAGTTCGTACGGAAAAGCGGCCTGTTCGTACGGCCACCCGAGCTGTTCCCCGGTTTTCTTCAGCTGTTCGCGGTAATGCGCCAGCTGCTCCGCCACGTCATCCAGCGTGACGGACGAAACGGCGGACCCTTCCGTCAGGGTGATCACGGCCACTTGTGCCAACGCCTGTCCACCTGCCTTGTCAGCCGAAAATGGGGAAAACGCTTCGCAAAACGCCTTCCCGCTTCATGATAGCATGTGCCGACCGGATTGACAACAAAACGCCTGCCGGAGCCGGGACGGCCGCCGGGGCGGCGTTTTGTTAATCACCATGATAAAAAAAACAAATCACAAAACCAGAGTCAATAAAGGAAGTTTTGTGATACAATGGGAACATAATTTCTGAAAAATCAGACAACGGGAGGGACGATGATGATCGAGCATCTGTACGAAGTGACGGAACGGGCGCCCCTCAACTTTGTCGGGTTCATGACGGAAGACCGGCGGTACGATTTCGCCATCGTGCACACCGGCAATTTCTACGGAAAGCCCCTCGTGATCTGCATGCAATCCGGCCGCTCCGCCGCCCTCGGCAGGGAAGACCTCGGCCGGGCGGAGCAGCTGATGCGCATCTACAATCTCGAAGAGCGGTCGGAGGCGGAGCATCTGGCGGATGTGCTCGCCATGCATCTTCCCGAACACTGCTGCCAGGACGAACTGTGAACAAAAGAGGCTGCCGCAGGGCGCGTGGCCTCTTTTGCATTAGTTGGTCCTTTTTTGCTGCGGATCCTGCCCGCGCCGGGTTCCCGGCGATTCCCCACGGGCCCGTCCCGGCGGCGTTCCTTTTTTTCCGCGCGGCCGTCAGAAGATGGCCTTTTCCTCCACGATCACCTTCACGTTCGTCAGCGTCTTGTCCTCCGGCCCCTGGATGGGCAGGCCCACTTTCAGATGGTCCAGGATGTATTCGATGCTGTCTTCCGAAATGACTTCGCCGGGCAGCAGGATCGGAATGCCGGGCGGATAGACGAAAATGAATTCGGCAATGATCCTTCCGGCCGCCTCCACCAGCGGCACGGATTCCGTCTCGGCATAGAAGGCGTCCCGCGGCGACAGCGACAGGGTCGGGATT
>LZRV01000174.1 GCA_002159065.1 Paenibacillaceae bacterium ZCTH02-B3
AGCCGCCGTTTCACCGGGGAATGGGCGTTGCGATAGCCGGCCGCCGCCGCAACGGCCAGGACAACGGAGGCGGCGGTGCCGACGGTTCCGGGATCGAGCGGCGTCAGCCGGACGATCAGCGCACCGGCCAGACTGAGCACGAGCCCGTATTCAAAAAGAAAGAAGTACACGTTGCCGACGACGGCCAAAGGTTTCAGAACACGATGCAGCCGGCCGATGATCGGGCTGAAGGCCGCGGCGAAGAAGACCGCCCAGTACGGCGGCTCCCACCGGAATGCGCCGAAGGCGGCAAGCCACGATTTGATGCTCCATCCCAGCAAAAACGACAGCAGGCCGTAGATGCCGAGGAACAGCAGAAACCAGACGATGCGCACGGGAAGATGCTCCTTTGGCCGACGTTTGGCAAATGGTTTTCCACCAGGAATTGTAGCAAAAACCGGCACCGTTTTCCGTAACCGCCGAAACCGCGCCCCCGGAAACCGTCTCTCAGCGCGCGCCCCAGAGCTCCACCGTCTTCGTCGCGATCCGCTCGCAAAACGTCCGGTCGTGTTCCACAAACACCATCGTCGGCCGGCACTCCAGCAAAAGCTCCTCGATCTGCATGCGCGAGATGACGTCGATGGAATTCAGCGGCTCGTCCCAGACGTGCAGATGGGCCTCTTCGCACAGGCTGCGGGCGATCAGCACCTTTTTCTTCTGGCCGGCGCTGTAGCCCGCCATGTCCTTTTCAAACTGTGTCCGGGAAAAATCCAGCTTGCGCAGGATCGCCTTGAACAGCGTTTCGTCGATGCCGTGACGCCGTGCATATTCGGTAAGGTCGCCCCGCAGGCCGGACGCGTTCTGGGGCACGTACGACACGACAAGCCCGCTTCCCCGCCGCACTTCCCCGTCATGGGGCACCGTTTCGCCGGCGAGCAGCCGAAGCAGGCTCGACTTCCCCGATCCGTTCGGCCCGGCGAGGGCGATCCGGTCGCCGCGCTCCACGGCAAACGAAACCTCCCGGCACACCGTCCGCCCGCCGTACCGGATCGACATGTTGTCCAATTCCGCCAGCCGGTTTTTGTGATAGGGCGCCTGCCGGATTTTCAGCGGTTCCGCGGTTTCGAGGTTTTTCAGCAGGCCGGCCTTTTCCCCGATCGCTTTCTGCTGCCGCCGCTCGATGGATTTGGAGCGCTTCATCATTTTGGCGGCCTTGTGGCCGACGTACCCCTTGTCCGCCGCGCCGATTTTCGAGCGCTCCACCCTGTCCGCCCACACGCCCGTCCGCCGCACCGCTTCCGAAAGCCGCCGGATTTCCTTTTTCAGCCGCTCGTTCCCGGCCAGCTCCCGCTCATCCTCGTGCTTCTTGTTCTCCCACCAGGCGGAAAAGTTCCCCTAGTGCACTTCGATGTTTGTCCGGTTGATGACCATGATGCGGTCGATGCAATGGTCGAGGAACGCCCGGTCGTGGGAGACGAGGATGAACCCTTTTTTGCCCCGCAAATGGTTGCTGACCGCCTGCCGGACCGCCGTGTCCAGGTGATTTGTCGGTTCGTCGATGAGCAGCACGTGGTCTTCTTTCAGAAAAAGCGCCGCCAGAAGCACCTTCGTCTGCTCCCCGCCGGACAGCGTGGAAAACGGCCGGTACAGCGCATCGCCGGAAACGCCCAGCAAATTCATCTCCCGCATGATCCGCCACGTCCCGGCGTGCGGCACGATGCTTTCCGCCACCTCCAGCGCCGGCGCGTCCGGCTCCGCCACCGGGAACGGAAAGTAGTCGAACGAAACGCTCGTCGAAATGGTGCCGCTGTATTCGTATTTCCCCATGAGCAGGTGGAGGAACGTCGTTTTGCCCCGCCCGTTGCGCCCCGTGAAGCCCAGTTTCCAGTCCGTGTCGAGCTGGAGGCTGACATTTTCAAAAACGGGATCGCAACTGCCCTCGTATGCGAACGTGAGATTGGATACATTGATCAATGCCATGTGCATGCCCTCCCCGGATGAAAAAAGAAAAACCGCAAGAAAGTTGCCTTTCCCGCGGTTTTGTCCAAACTGGAAAACGCCCGGCCGGGAATGCGCCAAAAAGCACCGCGCAAAGCGGCCAGGGCTCCATTGCGCTGCCGGGACATCCGGATATGGGCCAAAAGCGGAACAAGACGCAACTTTCTTGCCGGATCGCGAATCGGTCGCGAAAGAAAAGGTCCCGTTTCCCGTCTCAGGCAAGAAAGCGCATGTTCCGGATCACCTCTGGCATGTCGATGGTACCAGTGCGGCACAACGGACCGCGTCGCGCAACGGCGCCGGGGACCGCGTCATGCGGAGACGACCGCCCAAAAAATGACCCTCATGCAATCATTTCCATTTTTGGGTTTGGAAATCATTTCATGTAGAATGGGTTTGAAATGAACACTCGGAGGCGAAGGACATGCTGAACATCGGAATCGTCGTGGGAAGCACGCGCCAGGGGCGCAAAGGCATCCAGGTCGCCCGCTGGCTTCTCGATCACGCCCGGCGGCGGGGCGACGCCAATTACACCCTGCTTGACCTGGCGGACTACCCGCTGCCGTTTTTCGGCGCCGAGCTGCCCGCGGAGCAAAAGGAGGCGGCGGACCGGGCGATCCGCGCCTGGTCGCGGGCGGTGGAGGCGCAGGGAGCGGCGCCGGTCCGGTCCGTGCTGGAACGGTTTCCCGGCGAAGCGGACCGGGTGAAGCGGCTGGTGAAACGGGGCGTGCTGGTGGAACGGCAGACGGTGCGGGACCGGTTGAAGCCGCAGAAGCGGCTGTTCGTCCATCCGGCGGGGGACGCTGCGGCCATCGGCGCCTGGATCGATGGTCTGCCGGCTTCCGCAAAACGCCAGAAGGACGTGCTCGCCCATTTCCGGGACCATCCCGAACCGGTGCCGCTTTCGGAGCTGGCCGAACGGCTGAAGGTCGCTTCCGGCGTCGTGAAGGCGCTGGCGGACAAAGGGTATGTGGAGATCCGGGAACGGGAAGTGCTGCGCGACCCTTACGCCGGCAGGCCGTTTTCGCCCCTGCCGGCGCCCGTGCTGACCGCCGAACAGGCGGCCG
>LZRV01000175.1 GCA_002159065.1 Paenibacillaceae bacterium ZCTH02-B3
GACCAGAGGCCGGATTACGTATCGGAAATGAGCACGGACCACAAATCCGGACGACAGGAGGGTTCACGATGAAGGTAAGACCGTCGGTCAAACCGATCTGCGAAAAATGCAAGGTCATCCGCCGCAAGGGCAACGTGATGATCATTTGCGAAAATCCGAAACACAAGCAAAAACAGGGCTAAAAGGAGGTGGCTGACGACGATGGCACGCATTGCAGGTGTTGACCTTCCCCGCGAAAAACGGGTGGAAATCGGGCTGACCTACATTTATGGCATCGGCAAATCGACCAGCCAGCGCATCCTGGCGGAAACCGGCATCAATCCGGACACGCGCGTGCGCGACCTGACGGAGGATGAAGTCAGCCGGCTGCGCGATTACATCGAGAAAAACCTGAAAGTGGAAGGCGATCTGCGCCGGGAAGTGGCCATGAACATCAAGCGGCTCACGGAAATCGGCTGCTACCGCGGCATTCGCCACCGCAAGGGACTGCCGGTCCGCGGCCAGCGCACGAAGACGAACGCCCGGACGCGCAAGGGACCGCGCCGCACCGTCGCGAACAAGAAGAAGTAACACGAAGGGAGGACATCCGTAGATGGCCAAAGCGAAGAAAGCCGTCCGCACGAAACGCCGCGACCGGAAAAACGTGGAGAGCGGCATCGCCCACATCCGGTCCACGTTCAACAATACGATTGTCACGATCACCGACCTGCACGGAAACACGATTTCCTGGGCGAGCGCCGGAAATGTCGGTTTCAAGGGTTCGCGCAAAAGCACGCCGTACGCGGCGCAGATGGCAGCGGAAGCGGCTGCCCGGGCTGCGATGGAGCACGGCATGAGAACCGTCGAGGTCATGGTGAAGGGACCCGGCGCCGGCCGCGAAGCGGCGATCCGTTCCCTGCAGGCCGCCGGCCTCGAAGTCAGCCTGATCAAGGACGTCACGCCGATTCCGCACAACGGCTGCCGCCCGCCGAAACGCCGCCGCGTGTGACGAGGGTGAACCGGTCGTTCGGCACGGGTATAATTCGCGTCGCTTCATGTGCATAATGAAGTTGATGATGAGGCATACTACGTGCTTTTCCCGTTCGAACGCGTTCCCCGGTACCGACGTGAGAAGGAGGTTCGTCCAATGATTGAAATCGAAAAGCCGAAGATTGAAACCGTCACGATCAGCGAAGACGGCACTTACGGCAAGTTCGTCGTGGAACCCCTCGAAAGAGGCTACGGTACGACTCTGGGAAATTCGCTCCGCAGAATCCTGCTTTCCTCGCTGCCCGGCGCCGCGGTGACGAGCGTGCAGATCGACGGCGTTTTGCATGAATTTTCGACGATTCCCGGCGTCCTGGAAGACGTGACGGAAATCATCCTGAACCTGAAAGGACTGGCCCTTCGCATTCATTCCGATGAAGTGAAAGTGCTGGAAATCGATGCGGAAGGCGAAGGCGAGGTCAAAGCGGGCGACATCCGCGTCGACAGCGACGTGGAAATCATGAACCCGGATCTGCACATTGCCACGCTGGCCGAAGGCGCCCGCCTTCACATGCGGATCTGGGCCAACCGGGGAAGGGGCTACGTGCCTGCGGAGCGCAACAAACAGGAGGACCAGCCGATCGGCGTCATTCCGGTGGACTCGATCTACTCGCCGATCACCCGCGTCAACTACACGATTGAAAACACTCGCGTCGGCCAGGTCACCAACTATGACAAGTTGACCCTGGAAGTGTGGACGGACGGCAGCATCCGGCCGGAGGAAGCGGTCAGCCTCGGGGCGAAAATTTTGACGGAACACCTGAATCTTTTCGTCGGATTGACCGAAGAAGCCCGCGATGCGGAAATCATGGTGGAAAAAGAAGAAGACAAGAAAGAAAAAGTGCTCGAAATGACCATCGAAGAACTGGATTTGTCGGTTCGTTCCTACAACTGCCTGAAGCGGGCCGGCATCAACACGGTCCAGGAACTGATCCAGAAAACCGAGGAAGACATGATGAAAGTGCGCAACCTCGGTCGCAAGTCCCTCGAGGAAGTGCAGGAGAAGCTGGCGGAACTGAACCTGTCCCTGCGCAAGGACGACTGAGGCGCGGCTTTTTCAATCCGTGAACGAAGGAGGTAACATCCTCATGGCAAAATACCAGAAACTCGGCCGCGATTCCAGCGCGCGCAAGGCGCTGCTTCGCGATCTGGTGACGGATCTGTTTCTCTATGAACGCATCCAGACGACGGAAGCGAAAGCCAAGGCCGTTCGCCCCATCGCCGAGAAACTGATCACGCTGGCCAAGCGCGGCGACCTGCACGCACGCCGGCAGGCGGCGGCGTTCGTTCGCCGGGAGACGGTGGACGGCAAGCAGGATGCGATCCAAAAACTGTTTTCGGAACTGGCCACCCGCTATGCGGAGCGTCCGGGCGGTTACACCCGCATCCTGAAGCTGGGACCGCGCCGCGGCGACGCTGCGCCGATGGTGTATCTGGAACTGGTGGATCGGGCCTGAATGTCGGATGAAAAAGGGTGGACAGAATCAGCCGATTCTGAACAAGCCCTTTTTTTGTTGGGGAGTGCACGATGCGCAACATCGGACTGGTCGTCAGCTACGACGGCACCAACTACAACGGGTTTCAGTCCCAGTCGTTCCGCAACACGATCCAGGACAAACTGCAGGACGCAATCCGCATGCTGACCGGCGAAACGATCAAAGTGATCGGCAGCGGGCGGACCGACGCGGGCGTCCATGCCCGGGGGCAGGTGGTCAATTTCCACACCGCCTCGCCCATTCCCATCGAACGATGGCAGCTGGCGCTGAACGCCCGGCTGCCGGATGACATCGTCGTCCGCCAGGCGGTGGAGCTGCCGGCGTCGTTCCACGCCCGCAAAGGGGCCGTCCGCAAAACGTATCGCTACACGATCAACAACAGCAGAGTGCCGGACGTGTTCCGGCGCCGGTTCCAGCTGTTCCACCACGCGCCGCTGGACGTGGAACGGATGGCGGAAGGACTCCGGTTTCTCGTCGGCGAGCACGACTTTACGTCGTTCTGCTCGCGCA
>LZRV01000176.1 GCA_002159065.1 Paenibacillaceae bacterium ZCTH02-B3
TTCAATGGCAACCTGGGTTTTGCCGTCCGGCCGCAGGTAATCCAGGATGCCGCTCTTGCGCACTTCCGCCAGCCGGCGGGCGAGCCGGTGCGCCAGGGAAATCGGCAACGGCATCAGTTCCGGCGTCTCGTTCACGGCAAACCCGAACATGAGGCCCTGGTCGCCGGCGCCGATGTTGTCCGATTCCTTCGTCACGTCCGCCGACTCGTCGCGGGATTCCAGGCCGACGTTGACCCCCTGCGCGATGTCCGGCGACTGCTCGTTGATCGACGTGATCACGGCACAGGTGTCGGCGTCGAATCCGTATTTGGCCCGGGTGTAGCCGATGTCCCGGACCGTCTTGCGGGCGATGGACGGAATGTCCACGTAGTCGGCCTTCGTGGAAATTTCGCCGATGACCATCACGAGCCCGGTGGTCACGGCGACTTCGCAGGCCACCCGCGCGTGCGGATCCACCGTCAGGAACGCATCCAGCACCGCATCGGAAATCTGGTCGCAAATTTTGTCCGGATGTCCTTCCGTTACGGACTCCGACGTAAACAGCCGCTTCGCCATGTCAACAACCTCCTGACCGCCAACACCTTCAGTATTGACAAAAAAATGACCTTTCCCTACCGGAAAAGGTTCCTGTAACCTTACATCTCGATATCATAAAGGATACCGTCAATTCCTGTCAATGGACAAATGCAGGTTGCCGTCCAGTGTCGACTGCGCGCGGCGAACCAGCCGACGCACCAATTCGCCACCAACTGCTCCCGCATCCCGGGCCGCGATGTGGCCCCAGTCCGCTTTGCCAACCGACGGGGCAGGCATCATGCCGGGTTCCGCGGCAAATTCGGCATCCGACGAACCGATGCCGCCCGGGGCTGCCAGGCCGACGGGCAATCCCAGTTCCGACGCGATTTCGTACTTCAGCCGCTGCAGGGCTTCCGCCGCTTCCGGCACGGCATTCGGCTTCCTGCGGGATGTTCCGGTCGCCATCACTGCATGCCTCCTCGCTTCCGTTGTCGGCCGCCGGTTTCCGATCGATGCATCCGTAGTATGGCCGTCCGGTCCCGCAGGAAACACGGATCAACATTTGCGAGCGCTGCCTGATTCTGTACCGGCCACCCCGGCCGGTGCGCTCCCATGGCCGCGTCATTCAGCCGTCCTGCCGCCATCATTCCGCCGGCCAAATCGTGTATCCGCCGCGCACCAGCACGATGGCCGATCCTTGCGCCTTGATCCCCCGGTTGTCCCGCGGGAACAGAAGCAGATGGTTTTTCTGCACGGCCTTGCCCGGCCGCAAATCTTCGCCGGCCGTCAGGTCCGACGCGCCTTCGCCGTCGTCGCTGATGACTTCCGCTTTGCCGGAGCGCAGAATCACTTCGGTGCCGCCCGACACGACCAGCCGCTCCCCGTTGTTCAGCGTGACGATGGCGAGGGCGGCCTGTCCGCCGCCGAAATTGCCCGCCGCCTTGCGGATGGCTTCGTCCACGTAGCTTTTGGTGACGATGGGATCATTGGCGGATCCCGGCGCGTTCGTGGTGATCAAACCGTCCGCCTGTGAAACAACGACCGTGCCGATGCCGAGTCCGCCGCCGAAGAGCGCCGCGGCCAGCGCGATTTTCCCCAGTGTCTTCAACCGATCTCTCTCCTCGCCCGAATGAACTGCCGATTTGGCTGGATAAGCCACAACTATTATACATGAATCGACATGAAGAAGTTGCGTGAAACGGCCGAAATGGATGGCTTTGCCGAACAGCCTAATCCTTTCTGAATATATCCCGGGTATAAACCTTGTCCATGTAATCGTCCAGTTCATCGGTCAGGCGATTGGCCACGATGACATCGCTCATCTCCGCAAACTTCATGAAATCGTGGATGACAGGGGATCCAAAAAAATCATCTTCTGCGTAAGCGGGTTCATAGACGACGACCCGAACGCCCTTGGCCTTGATGCGTTTCATGACCCCCTGGACGGAAGAATGCCGGAAATTGTCGGAATCCGTCTTCATCGTCAACCGGTATATGCCCACGACTCGGGGATTCCTCGCCAGAATCATGTCCGCGATGTGGTCCTTGCGGGTGCGGTTGGCTTCCACGATGGCCGTCATGATGTTGTTCGGGACATCCTTGTAATTGGCCAGCAACTGCTTGGTGTCTTTGGGCAGACAATAGCCGCCATAGCCAAAGGAAGGATTGTTGTAATGCTGCCCAATCCGCGGATCCAACCCGACGCCTTCGATGATTTCTTTCGTGACCAGACCGCGAAGTTCCGCAAACGTATCCAGTTCATTGAAGAAAGCCACGCGCATGGCAAGGTACGTGTTGGCAAACAGTTTGATGGCCTCCGCTTCCGTCGATCCCGTAAGCAGGACGGGAACATCCTTGCGGATGGCGCCTTCAACAAACAGATTGGCCATCCGTTGTCCACGCTCCGACTTTTCGCCCACCACGATCCGCGATGGATAGAGGTTGTCGTAAAGCGCCTTGCCCTCCCGCAAAAACTCCGGGCAGAAAATGATGTTATCCGTCAAAAACCGTTCCCGGAGCTGCATCGTGTAGCCCACCGGCACCGTCGACTTGATCACGATCAACGCCTTCGGATTGAGCGACAGCACATCCTGCACCACGGTCTCCACGGAACGGGTATCAAACGAATTGGTGTCGGGGTCATAATCGGTAGGCGTCGCCACAATGACATAATCCGCCCGTTCAAATGCGTGTTCCTTGTCCGTCGTCGCCGTCAGATTCAAAGGCTTGGCTGCCAAATAATGCTCCGCCTCGGCGTCGATGACGGGCGATTTCCGGTCGTTGATCATCCTGACCCTGGTTTCATTGATGTCGTAGGCAACCACTTCATGATGCTGGGCCAGCAGGATCGCGTTGGACAAACCGACGTAGCCGATTCCCGCAACAGCAATTTTCATGATGTTCTCCTCTCGGAATTCACATAGCCGTCATTTTTCGATTCGGATGGTCCTGCGCTTCAAGCTTCTCTGTCCCGTTC
>LZRV01000177.1 GCA_002159065.1 Paenibacillaceae bacterium ZCTH02-B3
GGACGCGGTTGTACAGGAAATACACCTGACCGCCCCGCGCCAGCTCCCGCTCGATCGCTTCCCGCACGAGGGACGCGCTGAACTCCACCACGTACGTCTGCACCGGAAACCGGTTTTCCGGCGGCGTTTCGATGATGGACAAGTCCCGCACGCCCAGCATCGACATGTGCAGCGTGCGCGGGATCGGCGTCGCCGTCAGCGTGAGCACGTCCACGTTCGCCTTCAGCATTTTGAGCTTCTCCTTGTGGGTGACGCCGAACCGCTGTTCCTCGTCCACGATGAGCAGGCCCAGATCCTTGAATTTCACGTCTTTCGACAGCAGCCGGTGCGTGCCGATGACGATGTCCACCGTGCCCGCCGCCAGCCCCCGGATCGTCTCCTGCTGCTCCTTGCGGGTGCGGAACCGGCTCAGCACGTGGATCGTCACGGGAAAGCCGGAAAACCGCTCCCGGAACGTTTCGTAGTGCTGCTGCGCCAAAATCGTCGTCGGCACGAGCACCGCCACCTGCTTGCCGTCCATGGCGGCCTTGAAGGCGGCGCGGATGGCCACCTCCGTTTTTCCGTAGCCGACGTCGCCGCAAAGCAGCCGGTCCATCGGCCGGCTTTTCTCCATGTCCGCCTTGATTTCCTGGATCGCCCGGAGCTGGTCCGGCGTCTCCTCGTACGGAAACATCGCTTCGAACTCGGCCTGGTAGGGCGTATCCGGCGAGAAGGCGTATCCCGGCGCCGCCTGCCGCTCCGCATACAGCCTGATCAGGTCGTCGGCGATGTCCTGCACGGATTTGCGCGCCCGGCTTTTCGCCCGCTGCCAGTCCGCGCCGCCCATCTTGGACAGTTTCGGCTCCTTGTCATCGGCGCCGACGTATTTCTGCACGAGGTCGATCTGGTCGATGGGCACGGAGAGCCGGTCGCCGCCGGCGTACTGGATGTGCAGGTAGTCCCGGTGGATGCCCGCCACTTCCAGCGTGCCGATGCCGAGGAATTTCCCGATGCCGTGATGGATGTGCACCACGTAATCGCCGGGCTTGAGCTCCAGGTAGCTTTTGATCCGCTCCGCGTTCTCGATTTTCCGGTCGCTCTTGCGCACCTTTCGCTGGCGCTGGCTGAACACTTCGCCTTCCGTGATGACCGCCAGGCGCACCGACGGCAGCTCGAACCCGTTCTGCAGGTTCCCGTCCACGATCTCCGGCACCGGGATCTGGTAATCCGTGAGCACCCGGCGCACCCGGTCCGCCCGCTCCCTGCCCGACGCCAGCACGATGACCCGCGTGCCGCTTTTCGTCCAGCGCTCCATCTCCGCCTTCAGCACGTGCATCTGGCCGTGGAAATTCTGCATTTGCCGGCAGACGAAACCGACGACGTTCTGGGGGGAGGCATGGGGGACTTGTCGCAGAAAAAGGGACAGGTAGACGGTCTGGAACGGTTTCCCGTGCAGCACTTCGTCCGCATTTTTCGACAGCACGGTGCCCGGCAGCATTTTCCCCGCCGCCAGCATGTCCGCGATCATCTCCGCCTCGTCCCGGTCCATCTGGCGGGCCGTTTCGATCAGCCGGAGCGGCTCGTCGATGACAAGCAGCGTGTCTTCGGGCATGTAGTCGAAAAGGGTGGCGCGTTCCGGATACAGCAGGGCGATATATTTGTAGATATCGGTGAAAGACGACTGTTCCCGCAGGCGTTCGACGTCATGCAGGATCGTCTCCCGCAGCCGTTCCCTGGCGAGGCGGTCGGTCATTTTGCCAAGCTGTTGTTCCAAAAGATCGGAAACTTGCAGCGCGACGCTCTGTAAGCGCTTTCCATCCGCAACGGTCTCCCGCGCCGGCCATATGGTCACGTGCGTTCGTTTGTCGACGGACCGCTGATCCGCCGGATCGAAGGTGCGGATCGAATCGATTTCGTCGTCGAACCATTCCACCCGGTACGGCAGGGGCTCATTCAGCGGATAAAAATCGACGATGCCGCCCCGCACGCCCATTTCGCCCGGCCGTTCCACCCGGTCGGCCCGCTCGTAGCCGATTTCCGACAGCCGGCGGACGAGTTGCTCCAGCGGCAGCTCCTGGCCGACCGAAAGTTCCACTTTGCATTCCGCGAACACGCGCGGCGGCGGAATCAGCTTGCGCACGCCGGCGTAGGGCGCCACGACGATGCCCCGGTAGCCGACGGCCAGCCGGCTGAGCGCGTCGATCCGGCGGGACAGCAGATCCGGGCTGGCGAGCGCCCCTTCCGCCACCGTCAGTTCGTGGGCCGGATACAGCAGGGCCGAGTCCGGCAGGCATTCGTTCAAATCTTCCGCGATTTTCTGGGCGGAAAACATGTTGTGCGCCAGGACGAGCACCGGCCGCCCGAGCTCCCGGGCGGCCGCGGCGATCATCACCGCCTTCGCCGAACCGGCCAGGCCCGACACCAGCTGTTCCCTGAACCCCTGCCGCACGCCGGACATCACGTTTCCGAAATCCGGTTCTTCCGCGAACGCGCGAAGCAATTGTTCCATTTGCGGGATCTCGCTCCTCTCCTTTCACAAGAAAAACGGCCCGGATGCCGAAAAAACCCGAAAAAGCCCCGCATCCGCATCCCCCGCCCCCGGCGGGTCGATGCGCGACCGGAACTTTGCCGTTCGGTGTGCGGGCCGGGAACGGTCCGGATGCCGGGCGGTTTTGCGGCAGCCGGCCCGTTCCCGGCCATTTTGGACGTTTTGCGCGGACCTTTCGGCCCGGCGCGTGCGGCGCCCCGCGGCAGCGGGTCTTTCCCGCCGCCGAAGCGGCCGCGCTATTGCAGCGGATTTCCCACGAGGGAAAGCTCGGGATAGCTGTTCAGCGTCTCACGGCAATAGTCGCAGGTCAGCCGGATTTCCAGGCCGCCGCGGCCGTCGCTGGCGATCATGTCGAGCCGTTCCTCCGGGGTCAGAAAATGGAACCCCAGCCGGAACTCGCTCAGCCCGTCGCCGTTCAATTCGCCAATGGGCATGCGGCAATGCCGGCAGACGTACTTTACG
>LZRV01000178.1 GCA_002159065.1 Paenibacillaceae bacterium ZCTH02-B3
TACCAGGATTACCTGCGCAGCGACACGGACAATCCGTTCTGGCTCGTCAACACGAACAAGCTGGTGCGGTTTTACGAAGGGGCCGACGGGCTGAAGACCGGCTACACCAGCGAAGCGAAGTTTTGCCTGAGCGCAACGGCCAAAAGGGGCGACTTCCGCGTCATCGCCGTGGTGCTCGGGGAACCGGACACGAAAACGCGCAACGCCGAAGTGGCGGCCATGTTCAACTATGCCTTTTCCCGGTACACGAGCCTGAAACTGTACGAAGCCGGCGACCGGCTGGGCACGGTGAAGGTGGAAAAGGGCAAGGAAGACAAACTGGATCTGGTGGCGGGGCGCCGGTACAGCGTCCTTTTGAAAAAGGGGACCGATCCGAAGAACATCCGCCACGAACTGGCGGTGAAAAAAGACCTGAAAGCGCCCGTCGCCGCGGGACAGGTGATCGGCACGCTGATCGTGTACAACGGGGACGAGAAAATCGCCGAGTTTCCGGTGGAATCGCCGGTGGCCGTGGAGCGGGCCGGGCTGTGGACGCTCTTCAAGCGGACCGCGGGCAAAATGTTCTTCCTCGATTGAGGGAAATCCGATCGGGGGCGAAAAACGGCGAGCCGCTTCTAGTTTTGTCGGCCGGAAGGATTATGGATGAAGTCCGTAGAATGGGTGAAAAGGCAAAAACAGTCACTTGCGGCACAGCGGGAGAGGGGAAGGTGACGTTCATTGGCGTTCCAGATTGAATTGGAACAACATCGCAAGGCGCTGATCGTCCGCCTGAAGGGGGAACTGGACCACCACACGGCGGATTTGCTGAAAGCGCGCATGGAAGATGCCATCGAGCGGGAAGGTGCGCTCAACGTGGTGCTGAGCCTGAGGGAACTGTCCTTCATGGACAGTTCCGGGCTCGGCGTCATTCTCGGACGCTACAGGCAAATTGCCGCCAAAGGCGGCCGGATGGTCGTCTGCGACGTGGCGCCGCACCTGGTCCGGCTGTTTGAAATGAGCGGGCTTTTCAAGATCGTGACGATGGCCCCGAGCGAGCAGGCGGCGCTGGCCGGATTGGAGGTGGCGCTGTGAGCGCGTCCGTGTTCCGCAACGCCATGACGCTGCAGTTTCCGAGCCTTTCGGAAAACGAATCGTTCGCCCGGGTGGCGGTGGCGGCCTTCGTGTCGCAATTGGATCCGACCCTGGACGAGCTGATGGACATCAAGACGGTCGTTTCCGAAGCGGTGACCAACGCGATCATCCACGGCTACGAAGGGCGCCCGGACGGCATCGTCACCGTCCGCGCGACGATCGAGGGCGAGACGGTCCGCATCGAAGTGGAAGACCAGGGCAAGGGGATCGAGGACATCGAGCAGGCGCGCCAGCCGCTTTACACCTCAAAACCGGAACTGGAACGCTCCGGCATGGGCTTCACCATCATCGAAAACTTCATGGATGAAACGGAAATCGTCTCCGCACCGGGCAAAGGCACCCTGATCCGCATGGCCAAGCGCATCGAGTCCAGAAGAAAGCAGGCCTTATTCAATTGATTGTCGATCATGGACGGCAAGCCGGACGGCGCGAGGCCGCCTGCGTGCATGCGGAATAGGGGATGAGCCATGGATGCGGATATGAAGGATGGGTCCCACCGGCATTTGGACGATGCGGAAGTGAAGCGCCTGATCGCCCTCAGCCAGGCGGGAGATGCGGTGGCGCGGGACACCCTTGTGAACTGCAACATCCGGCTGGTCTGGTCGGTCGTGCAGCGGTTCTTAAACCGCGGCTACGACCCGGAAGACCTGTTCCAGATCGGCTGCATCGGGCTGCTCAAGGCGGTGGACAAATTCGATCTGCAATACGACGTCAAATTTTCCACCTACGCGGTGCCGATGATCATCGGCGAAATCCAGCGGTTTTTGCGGGATGACGGCTCCGTCAAGGTGAGCCGGTCCGTCAAGGAGCTGGCCAACAAGGTGCGCAAGGTGAGCGACGAGATGTCCAAAACCCTCGGCCGTCTGCCGACGGTCAACGAGGTGGCGGAGGCGCTCGGGGTGTCCCCGGAGGACATCATCGCGGCCCAGGAAGCGGGCAAGCCGCCGTCTTCCATCCACGAGACGGTGTACGAAAACGAGGGTGATCCGATCACCCTGATGGACCAGATCGCCGACGAATCCGGAGAGGAGTGGTTTGACCGGCTGGCGCTGAGCGAGGCGATCGAATCGCTGGGCGAACGGGAACGGCTCATCGTATATTTGCGCTACTACCGCGACCAGACCCAGTCGGAGGTGGCCAGCCGGCTCGGCATATCCCAGGTGCAGGTGTCCCGGCTGGAGAAGAAGATCCTGCAGACGATCAAAAACCAGATCGCGCAATAGCGGTCTGGTTTTTTTTTGCAGCCATTGCACGGCCAAATGAAAGCGGGAAGGGACTTGATCGGGAGATCGGGAGCTTGTCTTTTCAGAGGGAGCTTGTCTTTTCAGAGAAGCGTCTTTCGAGAGGCACGGCATTTTCAGGGCCGCGAATCGCGGACGGGAAACGGGATCCGTTTCACCGTGTTTCGATCAGCCGGCCGTGGCCGCGGCTTCCGATGACGGTGCCGCTGTTGTCGCCGTACACCAACCCGACGGTGTCCGGGTAAGCGGAATGATAATGGAGATCGTTGAAGGACCGCGAGCGGATGACGGATCCCCGGTTGTCGCCGACGATTCCGCCGACGCGGGCGATCGCCGGAACGTTTCCGTAAATTGCGCCGTGCGCGCGGGCATGGGCAATGACGCCGTCGTTGGTGCCGGCGATGCCGCCCGCGTAATAGGCCGCGTCAGGCGTCACGTCGGCCCGCGAACGGATGATTTTGCCGGTTGGCGCGTTATGCGCCGCGATGCCGCCAAGGCCGGCTTCCCCCGTGACGGTGCCCCGCATCCGGCTGTGGCGGATGATGCCTTCGTTGTACCCGACAAGACCGCCCAGAAGCTGCCTGCCGCCGATGGAGCCGGAAACGTCCACATG
>LZRV01000179.1 GCA_002159065.1 Paenibacillaceae bacterium ZCTH02-B3
CATACAGGTACGCGATGCCGTGTTCCCGCAGCCGGCGGATCAGATGATCCGTCAGCTCCATGTCCACGCCGAGCAGCACCATGCCTTCTTCGTTGTAGATGGGCCTCGCCAGCCGCATGCCCGGCCTGCACCGGGAAATCGGAATCAAACGCATGGACCGTCTCACCGCCCTGCCCGTTGTCCGATGGCCTATACGCTAATCGTAACGGAATGCGCGCGACGCGGCAACCGTCATGGATCGGAAGCCGGTTTCCTGCGGGCGGCGGGAATGAAGCGGGGGATTTTGCTCAGCCGGACCGCCTGCCGGTCCGCCAGCTGTTTGCGCAGCACGTCGCGCAAAAACCCGGGCAAAAAATATTCCAGCTCCGCCCCCCTGCCCAGCGACGGGTATCCCGCGCCGAAGGTGAACATGTCGACGGTGCCCACTTTGTACAGCCGGTCGGGCTCGAGCGGCTTGCGGCCGACGCGGACTTCCACGATGCGGCGGCGCGCTTCGCCCGCGGCGTCGTACCAGATCGTCATGCCGCTTGCGCACAGCGTTCCGAGCATCTTGCCGCGGAATCCGTAGCCGCGGATTTCTTTCCGGGCGTGGCTTTCCTCCAGCGACTGTTCCAGCGCCTCGAGAATGTCCCGGCCGGACACCAGCAGGCTGCATGGATTGACGGGAGACGGACAGACGGAAAGCAGGTCGTATTCCGAACGGATGCCGCCGGCCAGTCCGCCCAGGAGCTGGCCGGCGTTGACGAGTCCGATTTCCGAACCGGTCCATTTGCGCAGCCCGTCGGCCAGCAGGTTGCCCAGTTCCGATTCGGCCAGCGGATCGTGGCCGAGCGGCTCCTTCAGCACCGCCGCCGGCCGGTCCAGCGCCCGGCGCCCGGCCAGCCGCGCGCGCCCGATCAGGGCGGCCACCTGTTCATCGTCCGCCTCGCCTTCGACGCGAATCGCGTATCCGCGCATGTCGACCGGCCGCCTTTCGCCTTCGGCGAACGTGATTTCCATGACGCCGAGGTGGGTGCCGAATTTTCCCGCGCCGCCGATCAGCACGGAACCGGCACGCTCCGCCTCCTCCAGCAGATGGTGCGTATGGCCGCCGACGATGATGTCGATTCCCGGCACGCACCCGGCCAGTTCCCGGTCGAAGCGGAGGCCGACGTGGGACAGGACGACGATGAGATCCGCTTCGCCGCGCAACTCCCGGACGGCGCTTGCCGCGGCTTCGAGCGGATCTTCCGCGTGCCAGCCGAGGGGACCGTAAAAATCGTTGTAGGGCGCGGTGACGCCGACAAGACCGATTTTTCGCCCGGCCTTCTCCACGACCAGCGTCCGCTTGAGCCAGGGCGGCCGGTGTCCCGTCCGGTCGGCGAGATTCGTGCCGAGCACGGCGAATTCGGCGGCCGAAAACATGCGTTCCAGCTGCGGCCGGGTGAACGTCAGCCCTTCATTGTTGCCGGGGAGAAACGCCTCGCAGCCGATCGCGTTGAGCACCCGCACGTTGGCCACCCCTTCCGTGCCTTCCGTTTCGCTGCGCATGCGATCCATGTGATCCCCGCAATCGACGACCAGAAGCTGCTCCGGCGGCACAACAGCACGGAATCGGCGGATGGCGGCGGCCAGTTTCGGCATGTTTTCAAAGCAGCTGTGCAAGTCGTTGGTGTGCAGCAGGACCAAGCGATTCAAAGCCCGCGACAACAAAGGTCCCCCCCGGCCTTCCTTCCCCGATTTCGTTTCAAAGCCCATTATACATCAAAACGGAAATGTTTCGGGCGAAGTTTGAAAAACGGTCCGCCCGGTTGTCAACTTCCGACGCAAGTTGCTATTATATGGGTAGCAACCGATGCCAAGGAGGCCGGAATTTTGAGAGTCCACGTTTATGATCTGCAGGTGGGAGACCGTCTGCTGCACGACGTTTTCAACCCTTACGGCCTGTACGTGTTGCCCAAAAACAAAATCCTTACGGCCGAGGACATCGTCAAATTGCGGAACCACCGGATCGAGTACGTGGAAATCGACTACCGGGAGCCGCAGGAAGACGACTACACGCCGCCGCAGGCAAGGCAGATCGTGGAAGAAGCCGGGCCCAGATTTGAAAGCGCCGTCAAAGGCATGAAGGACTACTATTTGCGCGTCAGCGGCGAAAACGGCGGCTCCATCGGGGAAGAGGAAGTGACCGGCCATTTCGATCCGCTGATCGAGAACCTGCGCAAAGAATCCGACTTCGTCAGCGTGCTGCTTCTGCTCAACACCCAGGATGAATACACGTTCCAGCACAGCGTGCAGGTCGGCATGATTTCCTATACCCTGGCCCGCTGGCTCGGCAAGGAAGAAGAGGAGGCCCGGCTGATCGCGAAAGCCGGCTACCTTCATGACATCGGCAAAAGCAAAATCGACCCCGCCATCCTCAACAAGCCGGCCAGCCTGACGGAAGAAGAGTTCGAGCTGGTCAAAACCCACACGGTGCACGGCTACCACATTCTCAACCGCTCGATGCCCGAGCGGCCCGAATTTGGCCTGGTCGCCCTTCAGCACCACGAACGGCTGGACGGCTCCGGGTATCCCCAGGGTCTCAGGGGGGACGCCATTCACCCCTATGCCCGGATCGTGGCGGTGGCCGACGTGTACAGCGCCATGATTTCGCCCCGGGCCTACCGGAAAAAGCGCGATCTGCTCGACGTCCTGCAGGAATTGCAGCGCCTCAGCTTTTCCGAATTGGATCCCGTCGTCGTCCACACGTTCATCAACAACATGATTCCGAATTTCATCGGCAAGCGGATCCTGTTCAAGAACGGACAGACGGGCACGATCATCATGAACAATCCGCACGACCCGTTCCGTCCCCTCGTCAAAATCAAAAACGAGTTCATCGATCTTTCCAGACGGAAAGATCTGGTCATTGAAACCATTTTCGTGTAGGCAGGATTTGCGCGGGGGCGTCCCGCCCGGCACAAGC
>LZRV01000180.1 GCA_002159065.1 Paenibacillaceae bacterium ZCTH02-B3
ACATGAGCCTGCACCAGGTCAAAATCACGGTGGACGGCGTGGAGTATGCGTTCATCGGGATCAAGCACTACCGGGAAATCCTGATCGCCGACGGGAGCCTGCTCTATGAGGAATTGCTGCCCTTTCTGCGCGAGACGGCGATCATGATCCCGATCATCCTGGCTTTCTCGCTGGCCGTGGCCCTTTTGCTGAACATGCGGTTTCCGGGCCGCACCCTGTTTCGGGTCATTTTCTTTCTGCCGGTCATTTTTTCCTCCGGACAGATCGTGCAGGAGTTCATCACCCAGGGCGAGGGATCGCTCAGCATCGTGAAAACCCTCCGCCTCGATGAATATTTGCGGGAGTACGTGCCCGCGGGATGGGCCGGTCCGATCCAGAACGTCATGGACTCTTTCGTGCTCATTCTCTGGTATTCCGGCGTGCAGATTCTCCTTTTTCTGGCCGGTCGCCAGACGCTGCCGGCGTCGGTCTACGAGGCGGCCCGCATCGACGGGGCCGGTCCGTGGAACACGCTCTGGACCATTACGCTTCCGGGGCTTGTTCCCTACATGTTTCTCAACCTGATGTACACCGTCGTCGATCTGTTCACCTTCCCGGGAAATCCGGTCGTGAGCAGGGTGAACACGGTCAATTACGGCAGTTCCAGCGCGCTGGCCGGGATCTATTTTTCCATCGTGCTGTCCATCGTGCTGCTGACGCTGCTTCTGTATGCCCGCATCGAGAAATGGCTGTCCGGAAAACGATAGAAAAGCCCGGGAGGTGACGGACATGGAATTGGTGAAAGCGGGCATCCGCCGCCTGTACGCCGTCCGCGTCGCGAAAGCGCGCCTGGCGATGCCGGGCGCCGCCATCCGCCGGCTGGCGGATGCGGCGATCGGCCGGGGGATGCTGTGGAAGCCCGTCGTGTATGTTGTGCTGACCTGCGTGGCTTTCATTTACGTCAAGCCGATTTTGTACATGGTGACCACCATGGTGAAAGACGCGTCGAACATTCTCGATCCCGCGGTCATCTGGGTGCCCCGGTCGATCCATCTCGGCCATCTGGAAAAAGCGGCCGGGATGCTCGACTACGGGAAAAGCTTTCTGATCAGTGCGTCGCTGGCCGGATCCGTGTCCGTCCTGCAGACGTTTTCCTGCGCGGTGGCCGGATACGCCTTCGCCAGGCTGGATTTTCCGTTCAAGAAATTCTGGATCGCGATGCTGCTGTTCAGCTTCATCATGCCGCCCCAGGTGACGATCCTGCCGTCCATCATGCTGTTCAAGAAGCTCGGCTGGATGGACACGTTCCTGCCCATGGTCGTTCCCGCGCTTTTCGGACACGGACTCAAAGGGGCCATGTTTGTCATCATTTACCGGTCATTCTATTCCACGCTGCCGAAAGAGCTGGATGAAGCGGCCAGAATCGACGGAGCCGGCCCGGTCCGCCTGTTTTTCCGCGTCATGTTTCCGGTTGCCCGTTCGGCGTCCGTCGTGGTGCTGCTGTTCTCGTTCGTCTGGAACTGGAACGATTTCTATTTTCCTTCCCTGTACATGTTCACGGCCGAAAGCGTTCCCCTGTCGATCTCGCTGGCCCGCATGGCGGGCGAAATGGCGCAGGCGCAGGGCGCGGGCGAGCTGACGGTGTTCGCCGAAGCGATCAAAATGGCCGCTTCGTTTTTGATCATCATGCCGCTGATCGGCGTCTACCTGGTCGCCCAGCGCTGGTTCATCGAGGGCGTGGAACGGACGGGATTGGTGGAGTGAAAGACAAAAACGGGACGGAACGCGGGAACGCGATGGAACGGGCGACGCTGCTGAAGGATTTTTTCCGGAAGGCGTGGCCGGCCTATCTGGCCGCTTTCGGCTTTCATTTTGCCGCCAATCTGATCCATGTCTGTTATCCGCAGATCCTTGGCCGCATCACCGACCGGCTGCAGGCCGGCGCGCTCACCGCCGGCCTTCTGGCCCGCGAGGCGCTGGTGCTCCTGGCCGTCGGGGCCGGCCACGTGGTGATCGGCGCGGCGGGCATGCTGCTCATCATGTACACCGGCCGGACGTTCGAGAAACAGGTGCGGAACCGGCTGTTCTGGCATTTCAGCCGCCTGGGCGAACGGTTTCATGCGAAGAACGGCGTCGGCAGGCTGCTCAATTATTTCATGAACGACGTCACGGCGGTCCGCGAATCGATCGCCATGGGGTTCAACGCGGCGACGAACGCCGTCATGCTGCTTGCCGCCTCCGTGACGATGATGGTGTTGGCCGGCATCCCGCCCGGTCTCGTCGCCGCTTCCGTGTTGCCGCTTCTGGCCATTCCATTGTTTGTCGTCCGATTCGGACCGCGCATCCGGGACCGGTCGCTGGACGTCCAGCGGGCGCTGGGCGAGATGACGGAAACCGCGGAGGAGCAATTCGGGGGCATCCGGGTCACGAAATCGTTCGCGGTGGAACCGATCATGAACGCCCGGTTCGGCAAAACCGTGGAGCGGATTCGCGAGAGCCAGCTGAGGCTTGTCCGGCTGTCGGCGTTTTTCCAGGCGGTCGTCCCGTTCCTCGGGGCGGCTTCCCTTGCCGTCGCCATCGTGCTCGGCGGCCGGATGGCCGTCGCCGGGCGGATCACGCTCGGCCATTTTGTCTCCCTGACGCTGTACGTCCGCATGCTGATGCATCCGCTGCAGCAGATCGGCAATGTCGTCAACGCCATCCAGCGGTCGCGGGCGTCCCTTGAACGGTTGAACGGGCTTCTTTCGGAACGGCCGGAAATCGCCGATATCGGCCGGCCCGGCGACGTCTCCTTCGGGCAGGCGGCGCTGGAGGTGCGCAATTTGACGTTCCGCTACGGGCCGGGGGAACGACCGGTTCTCCGCAACGTCAGTTTCCGCGTCGAACCCGGCGCGACCCTCGGCATCACCGGACGGACGGGCAGCGGC
>LZRV01000181.1 GCA_002159065.1 Paenibacillaceae bacterium ZCTH02-B3
AAAAAGGCGCCCCAGCCGAGCCGCAAAAAAGCCCGAAGGCGATTGCGGGCGCGGGTGCCGGCAGCGTCCGCATCGGGCCGTTCGTCCGGCCGGCCGGCGGAAGCTTCCGTCTCCCCGGCCGGCCGGCCCGCTTCGCGCGGTCCGCCGCCCCCGGTCCCGGATGATGCGGGAGAGCGCAGATGGCGATCATCAGAACTGGAAATAGATGAACTCATACGTCTCCCCCTTCATGTTGAAGAAAATGAGCAGCAGGAGCGCCGCATACACCGCGCCGCGGAAGACGGCGGGCACGAAGTGCCAGATGCGGCCGGCCAGCGGCTCTTTTTCCCGCATGAACCACTCGGCGATGTGCAGAGCGTACAGCCCGGCCAGCAGGGCGAAAAGCGGATGGGCCGCAAGCGCGGTCACGTCAACCTGCGCCATGCGCTTCGTCATCTCCCACGCGCCGGCGAGGGTCTCCGCCCGGAAAAACACCCACGTCCACGTCACGATCGGGAAAAAGGCCGCCACCGCCAGCACCCGGTACGGGAACGAGGAGCGCATTTTGTTCACCCAACCGAACCGGTTCAGCGCCAGCGTCCACCGGTGGACGATCAGGATGAGCCCGTGCACCGCCCCCCACGCCACAAAATGCCACGCCGCCCCGTGCCAGAGCCCGGAGATCAGCATCGCGGCCAGCAGGTTGAACTGGGTGCGCAGCGCCCCTTTGCGGTTGCCGCCGAGCCCGATGTAGACGTAGTCGCGGATCCAGCGGGACAGCGAAATGTGCCAGCGGTCCCAGAATTCCTTCGGGCTGCCGGACAGGTAGGGCGTGCGGAAGTTGACGACCAGTTTCAGGCCGAGGAGATGCCCGAGGCCGAGGGCCATGTCGCTGTAGGCGGAAAAATCGAAATAGATCTGGAACCCGAACAGGCAGGCGGCCACCCACGCATCCTCCGGCGTGAGGGCCGGAATGTCGGCAAACCGCGGGTTGACCAGCGTTTCGAGATTGTCGGCGAACACCGTTTTCTTGATCAGGCCGACGAAGATCAGGTAAAGCCCGTAGCGGATTTCCCCCCAGCGGACGGCGCGGTCCGGCAGGCGGTCCACCTGGGGGATCAGCTCGCTTCCCCGCATGATCGGCCCGGCGATGAGCTGGGGGAAGACGGAGATGAACACCCAGAATTTGAACAGATTGCGCGACGGCTCCAGATCGCCCCGCCGCACGTCGATGAGGTAGGCGATCAACTGGAACGTGTAGAAGGAAATGCCGACGGGAAGTATCAGTTCGCCGCTGCCGTCGGTCACCCATTGGCGGGCAAGCTCCGTCAACAGCAGGGGACGGCCGGCGATGCGCTCGGCGGTGTCCATGATCATGAGCGTGTATTTGAAAAACAGGAGGTTCCCCGCGTTCACCGCCAGGCCGATCCAAAACAGCGGACGCCGGCGGCGCAGGCCGAGGGCGCAGAGGAACGTGGCCGCGGTCACGGCCATGAACAGAAGCAGAAGCCCGAAGCCGGAAGCCCCGTAAAAAATGGCGTTGGCCACGACGAGCAGGGGTATGCGGAGTTTTTTGAACAAGTAGAACGGCACCAAGAGCGCCAGCAAAAACACGAGAAATTCGGGCGAATGGAAAATCATGCTGCACGGGCCCTCCAGCTGATGCACGAATTGCAGTTTTATGTAAAGTTTCCCGTCCGGCATCCGGCCGCCGGCCTGTCCGCCCGTCATGCGGAACCCGCGGCCTGCAGGCAGACGCCCGGCCATGCCGCCGCCAAACAAAAACAGCCCGCCCCTGCAAGGGGACACGGGCCGAATCGCTGTGTTTTGTTGCTTGTTGCCGTTTTTTCGCTGTGTTTCCGCAATTCCCGCCGCTCAGCAGCAAACCGCTTCGGCTTCCGGATGCGCGGGCGCCG
Source organism: Paenibacillaceae bacterium ZCTH02-B3 (assembly GCA_002159065.1). Taxonomy (GTDB): domain Bacteria; phylum Bacillota; class Bacilli; order Paenibacillales; family Paenibacillaceae; genus ZCTH02-B3. The sequence goes on from LZRV01000181.1 coordinate 1,896, forward strand.
GGGCTTCTCCCGTCATTTCGCCTGGATGAGCCAGCGCACGAAGGACAGGACCGGCTTTTTCTTCCGGTGCATGACGCCGATCAGTTCCGCCCCGATCTCCACCAGGAACAGCACCACAATGACGGCGATGACGGTGACCCACTGGGCCGCATTGGACAACAGGACGGCCAGAAGGCCGAACACCAGGGACAGGCCGTAAATGACGAGCACCGTCTGGCGGTGGCTGAGGCCGAGGCGCATCAGGCAGTGGTGCAAATGGTTTTTGTCCGCGGCGTTCCACGGCTTGCCGTTCCATTTGCGCCGGATGATGGCGAACACCGTGTCCGAGAACGGCACCGCGATGATGAACAGCGGAATGACGAACGACACGAGCGTCGCCTGCTTGAACCCGAGAATCGACAGCGTCGCGATGGCAAACCCGAGGAACAGCGCCCCGGAGTCGCCCATGAAAATTTTCGCCGGATGGAAATTGAAAAACAAAAATCCGATCGTGCTGCCAAGGAGCAGCGCGCACAGCAGGATGACGGTGACGTTGCCCATCATCGCCGCCAGCACGAGGATGGTGCCGATGCTGATGGCCGACACGCCCGCCGCCAGCCCGTCCAGGCCGTCGATCAGGTTGATGGCGTTGGTCACCCCGACGATCCAGAAAATCGTGATCGGAATGGCGAGCCAGTCGGCCAGGGAATGGCCGGTTCCGGCAAACGGAATGGTGATGAATTCCACCTTCATGTCGAAAGCCACGACAACGAGCGCCGCGGCAAGAATTCCGAGCAGCTTGTACTTCGGCTTCAAGTCGAAGCGGTCATCCAGCGCGCCGGTCAGCACGATGATGGCGCCGCCGATGAGGATGCCCCATACCGTGTTCCCCTTCATGTCCGTGTCGATCAGGCCGAACACCGGGCTGACCGCCACGAAGGCGCCGGCAAACGCCAGAAAGATCGCCAGGCCGCCCAGCCGGGGCATGATTCGGGTGTGGACCTTCCGTTCGTTCGGACGGTCCACCG
>LZRV01000182.1 GCA_002159065.1 Paenibacillaceae bacterium ZCTH02-B3
GGACTACGCCGGCCATCCCCGCGTCGTGCTCGCGACGCGCCGGGCTTGAGAGGAGCAGCGAGGCATGGAAACGCGCCTGGTGGCCGTTGACCCGGAGCATCCGGACGAACAGGCCATCGCCGCGGCCGCCGAGATTATCCGCCGCGGGGGACTCGTCGCGTTTCCCACCGAGACCGTTTATGGCCTTGGCGCCAATGCGCTGGACCCGGCTGCCGTGCGGGGGATTTTCCGCGCCAAGGGACGTCCCAGCGACAACCCCCTGATTGTGCACTTGGCCGACCCGGCCGACCTGCCGGTGGTGGCCGTCCCGCTCCCCCTGGTGGAGCCCTTGGCGCGGCGCTTTTGGCCCGGCCCGCTGACGCTTGTGCTGCCCCGGACAGCTGCCGTGCCCGACGAGACGACGGCGGGCCTCGATACGGTGGCGGTGCGGGTGCCCGATCACCCGGTGGCGCTGGCGCTGATCCGGGCCAGCGGCTGTCCCATCGCCGCGCCGAGCGCCAACCGCTCGGGCCGGCCGAGTCCGACCACCGCCGCCCACGTTCTCGCCGATCTGGCCGGCCGCATCGCCGGCGTGCTGGACGGGGGGCCGGCCGGCATCGGCGTGGAATCGACGGTCATCCGCGTCGATGAAACCGGGCGGTGCATCCACCTATTGCGCCCCGGCGGCGTCACCGCCGACCAGCTGCACCGGGCGGCGCCGCACATGGACATTCACGACGCCTCCGAATCGGCCGCGGAAGCGGCCGTTGCCCGTTCGCCGGGCATGAAATACACCCACTACGCGCCGCGGGGGGCGCTCACGGTCGTCCGCTGCGGCGATCCCGCCGCAAACCCGGCGGAAGCGCGGCAGCGCATCCTGCGGGCGATCCGGCGGGAACTCGAGGCGCTGCGGGAGCGGGGAACGAAGACCGGCGTGCTGCTGTTCGGCGGCGGAGAGCCGGCCGGCGGACCGGTGCAGGCGGACCTTGTGCTCGATCTCGGGCCCGCCGACCGGCCGGAGGAAGCCGCGCGGCGGCTGTACGCGGCCCTGCGCCGCTTCGACGACGCCGGGACCGAAGTCATATTTGCCGAAGCGATGCCGGAGACCGGCATCGGCCGCGCCGTCATGAACCGGCTGTACAAGGCGGCGGGCGGGCGCGTCCGGGACGTGTAGCGCTTTTCGGGCCGGCCGGCTGCCCTTCTATTTTCCGGTTTGTCCGCATAGGCTGGTGAGGAAGCGGACAAACGGAGGGGATTCGGTTGGGGGGTTGGCTGCCGGAAGGGGGGCAGGCGCTCACCGTGCTCGTCATGGCCGCCGCGCTCGGCATGGACGCCTTTTCCCTCGGGTTCGGGCTCGGCCTGAAGGGACTGCCGGCCGTGCGGATCGTGCAGATCAGCGCGGCCATCGCCCTGTTTCACGTCATCATGCCGATTTTCGGCATGTCCGCGGGGCAGTTCGTGAGCGCGGTTCTCGGCGATGTGGCGATGGCCTTCGGCGGCGGGCTTCTCGTCCTCCTCGGCAGCCACATGATCATCGGCGCGGTGCGGGGCGACGCGCCGCCGGCGTCGTTCGAGATCAGGGGGCTTGCCGGTCTTCTCTTTTTCGCCTTCTCCGTGAGCATCGACGCCTTTTCCGTCGGCATCACCCTCGGGCTGTTCGTCCGTCATCTGCTGTTCACCGTCCTGATGTTCGGCTTCGCCGGCGGGTTGATGTCCGTGCTCGGCCTGGCCGCCGGGCGGCGGGTGGGCCGGTACGCGGGCGGATACGGCGAGGCGCTGGGCGGGGCGATTTTGCTCGCCTTCGGTCTGAACATCCTGTTTTGAATGCGTCCGGCGGCTTTTCGTCAGGCGAAAAGGGACGATGCCGAACGGGGGCCGGGGCGTACGGCCGGCGGGCGCCGGTCCGGTTGAAGCGGCCTTTGCTTCTGTTGTACGATGAAAAGTACGACCAGAACGGGCGGCGGGCCCGTCCGGCAGCCGTCCGCAATCGACTGCGAAAGGGGAACGTGTTGATGCGCGTGCTTTTTGTCTGCACCGGAAATACGTGCCGCAGCCCGATGGCGGAAGGCATTCTGCGCGTTGCGGCCGGCAGGCGGGGCCTTGCGGTTGAAGTCCGGTCGGCGGGCGTCGCGGCGCTTCCCGGGTTTCCCGTTTCGGAGCATGCCGCCGCCATTCTGAAGGAAATGGGCGCCAGTCCGGACGGCATGCGTTCCCGGCCGGTGACCGGCGAGCTGGTCGAGTGGGCGGACGTGATCCTGACGATGACGATGGGGCACAAGGAGATGCTCATCCGGCAATTTCCCTCCGCTTTGGACAAAACCCATACGCTGATCGAATACGCCCACGGCGGCGACGATGAGGTCCGGCGGCTGATGGAGGAGCGGGAACGGCTCGCCGCCGAACTGCAGATCAAGCGGGCCACGGGGCAGCCGGTGCCGGCGGAGGAAGAAGCCCGGCTGCGCGACCTCGAGCGCCGGCTGCCCCACCCCGACATCGCGGACCCGATCGGCGGCCCCCTTGAAGCGTACCGCCACGCCGCCCGGCAGATCGGAGAAGCGATCGACAAATGGCTGGACCGGCTGGCGGCCGGACGCGACGGCGGCGGGGATGCGCCGGAAGGCGGCAGAGGGAACGAAACGGCCGGCGGCCGCCGGAACGAACCGCCGGAGGAAAGCCGGGAAGCGGACCGGGACGGGCGGAAAAAACCGCCGGAAGAACCGCGGGATGAATCGCGGAAGGAAGCGCCGGACGAGGCGGGGGATGCTTCCGCGGACGAACGGCCGGGCGAGTGAAACGGTCTTTACAATGGCTGCCGTTTCGGTTATCATTTACCGTAACCGGCCGGGGCGGCCTGTCGCCGCGCCGCGCCGCACAATCGGACCGTCCGGTGTGACTGGCGACTCGTGGAACGGACCACAGG
>LZRV01000183.1 GCA_002159065.1 Paenibacillaceae bacterium ZCTH02-B3
GATGAACCGCTTGCGGCTCGTGCCGACGAGCACCGGAAATCCGAGGGCGCGCACTTCATCGAGGCGGCCCATCAGCTCCAGATGCTGGTCCATCGACTTGGCAAAGCCGAATCCGGGATCGAGGATGATGCGGTCGTCGGGCACGCCCGCCCGCCGGGCGATGTCCACCGACCGGCGCAAATCGTCCAGAAGATCCGCCATGAACCCGCCGGGATAGTCCTCGTCGGTGCGGTTGTGCATGAGCACCGCCGGCGCGCCGTAGCGGGCGGCCACGTGCGCCATGTCCGGGTCGCGCTTAAAGCCCCAGATGTCGTTGATGATGTGGGCGCCGGCTTCCAGCGCCTGCCGCGCCACTTCCGCCTTGTGCGTGTCGACGGAAATCGGCAGGTCGACCTCCCGCCTGACCGCCTCGATCACCGGCAAAATGCGGGCCAGTTCTTCCTCCGCGCTCACCGGCTGATGGCCCGGCCGGGTCGATTCGCCGCCGATGTCGATGATGTCGGCGCCTTCCTCCGCCATCCGCACCGCGTGGCGCACCGCCCGCTCCACCGTCGTGTACCGCCCGCCGTCGGAAAAGGAATCCGGCGTCACGTTGAGAATGCCCATGATGAGCGTGCGTTCGCCGAGGACAAGAGTCTTGCCCCGGCAATCGATCACGCGCTTTTCAACCCGTACCCGCAGCATGGATCCGTCGCTCCTTCGCGTTGTTGTCCGGCCTCCCTCTTTTCGGCGTTTGTCCGGCCTTTTGCCGATCCGCCGTCACCCGTCCGCGGCGTTCGCCGCTTCGCGCTCCGTTTCCCGCCGGTAGGCCGCCTTCAGCCGCTCCGTCAGCGGGCCCGGCTTGCCGGACCAGCGCCAGCGCACGGCGCCCGTTTCGTCATAGACGGCATGAACCGGCACCAGTTCCTGCCCCGAGTTGGTGAGGAACAGCTCGTCCGCCCGCCAGAGATCGTCCACCCCATACAGCCCTTCCCGCGCCTCGATGCCGTCTTCCGCCGCGAGGCGCAGCACCTCCCCCCGGGTCACGCCCGGCAGGATGCCCGTTTCGGCCGAAGGCGTATGCAGAACGCCCCCGGCGGCAAAAAAGACGTTGCTGACCACGCCTTCCGCCACCCGTCCGGCGGTGTCGAGAAACAGCCCTTCGGCCCCCGCCGCCCACGGATAGGTCGACAGCTCGCGTTTGGCCAGCACGTTGTTCATATAATGGAAGGATTTTTCCCGCACGCTCCCCTCCGGCGTGTTGCGGCGCAGCCGGAGCAGCTGCAGCGGCCGGCTGGCCGGCACCGGGGGGAGCGGTTTGCAGAAGATGACCGTCACCGGCGACTCGTATGGGCCTTCGGGCAATCCGAGGGGGCCTTCGCCGGCCGAAACGCTCAGGCGGACGATCCCGTCCTTGAGGCCGTTGGCGTCAAGAAGCCTGCGGATGAGCCGGCGCACCTCGCCTTCGTCGGGCTCGTGGCGGATGCCGAGCCGCCGGCAGCCGTCCGCCAGCCGCGCCAGATGCCGATCCAGAAGGAACGGCGCGCCGCCGTACGTGCGCATCGTCTCAAACAGGCCGATGCCGTAAAGAAAGCCGTGATCGAAAACCGACACCACGGCTCGTTCTTTCTCCACCAGCATCCCGTTCACGGCGACAAATCGCATCGTTCCCGTTTCGCCCGCCTTTCATGCATGCGCGTGGCCGCGCCACACTGCGGAATGCCCGGCCTCCGGCGGCAATGGCCAGGCGGCCGCAACGGTCCGGCAGCCGAAATGGCCGGACCGAAACAATGATCCGGCTTCCAAGGGCAATGACCCGGCCGCGAACATCACCGCCTGGTCAGATGGCGGCCGTTTCCGGCCATTGCGCGGCATTGGAGGCCGTGAAGTTGCGCAGCAGCCGGTGACCGTGCTCGGTCAGCATCGATTCCGGATGAAACTGCACGCCCTCGATCCGGTACGTTTTGTGCCGGATGGCCATGATTTCCCCTTCCGGCGTTTCCGCGCTGATCTCCAGTTCGGCGGGGAGCGTCTCCCGCCGCACGATGAGGGAATGGTACCGGGTGGCCGTAAAGGGGCTCGGAATGCCGTCGAACACCGTTCGGCCGTCGTGCAGGATGGACGACGTCTTCCCGTGCATGAGCCGCTCCGCCCGGACCACTTCGCCGCCGAACGCCTGCGCGATGGCCTGATGGCCGAGGCAGACGCCGAGGATCGGGATTTTTCCCTTAAAATGCTGGATCAAAGACAGGCAGATGCCCGCCTCGTTCGGCGTGCACGGACCCGGCGACAGCAAAATGTGATCCGGCCGCATCGCCTCGATGCCGGCCAGGTCGATCTCGTCGTTGCGCCGGACGGCGACCGTTTCGCCGAGCTCGCCCAAATATTGGACCAGGTTGTACGTGAACGAATCGTAATTGTCGATGACCAGAATCATGGCCGGCCGCCCTCCCCGGATCCGGGTGCAGAAATGGATGGTTCGCGCCGTTCGGCGGAAGGTTCGCGCCGCCCGGCGGATGCCGCCGCTTCTTGCTCGGCGTATTGGACCGCTTTCCACAGCGCCTTCGCCTTGTTCAGCGTCTCGGCGTATTCGCGCTCTGGATCGGAGTCGATGACGACCCCGCCGCCGGTCTGCACATGCACCACACCGTCTTTGATGACCATCGTGCGTATAAGAATATTAAATTCCATATCGCCGCCGTAGTCAATCCAGCCCAGCGAGCCGCAGTACGGACCGCGGTGCACCGGTTCGAGCTCCTCGAGAATTTCCATCGTGCGCACTTTCGGCGCGCCCGTGATGGTGCCGCCCGGGAACATCGCCGCGATCACGTCGAAGGCGTCCTTCCCCGGCGCCAGTTCCCCTTCCACCTGGGACACCAGG
>LZRV01000184.1 GCA_002159065.1 Paenibacillaceae bacterium ZCTH02-B3
GTATGCAAGTATACTTGAACCGAAAACGCAGCCGCGCGTCCCGCACGGCCATGCCGGGACTGTTTCCGGCGTGCGGCCGGCCGCGCCGGGCTGCTGCCGAAAGGGGCGAGCACCGTCCGAAGATGCGGCATGAAACGATGCGCCACATGAAATCCCGCCTGGCGCCGGGCGGTCCGGCCGGGCATCGGCGCCTCACCCTGGGCGATCAGATGTACGAGCGGCTGCGCGAGAAAATCGTGACCCTCGAATGGCCGCCCGGTCAGATGATCTATGAGAACGAGCTGTCCGAACGCCTCGGCGTCAGCCGCACGCCCGTCCGCGAGGCGATCCGCCTCCTGGCAAGCGAACAGCTGGTGGAAGTGCTGCCGCAGCGGGGCACCCGCGTGACGCTGATTTCGCTGCGCAAGGTGAAGGAAGTCCAGTTCATCCGGGAACAGCTGGAGACGGGCGCGTTCCGCGAAGCGGCCCGGTTGTGGGACAAGGAACGCCACAAGCCGGTGCGCGACGAACTGGAAGCCTGCCTCCTGGCGCAGGCCAGGGCGGCCGAAGACGGGGACCTGCCCGCGTTTTTCCGCCATGACGAAGCGTTCCACCGGCTGATCATGGGCGTGGCCGGCAACGAAACGCTGCTGATGCTCGTTGATCAGATGCGCGCCCATTTGAACCGGGTCCGTTTTCTGTCCCTGACGGACGACCGGGACGAAGCCCGCATCCTCAGGGAACATGGGGCGCTGCTGAAGGCGGTGGAAAGCGGCGACGAAGAGCGGACGGTCCGGCTGCTGGCGTCGCACATCGGCAAAATGGGCGACGTCCTCCGCCGGCTCGCAAGCCGCCACCCCGATTATTTCTGTCCGTAAACCGCGGTTTTTATGTTCCATGCGGGAACCCGGCTGTCTGGGCCCGGGTTTTCGAAACGGTGAGACAACGACCGAGAGCGAGGAGGAACCGCAACGATGCGCATGACGTTCCGCTGGTACGGCGTCGGCAACGACACCGTGACGCTGCGGCAAATCCGGCAAATCCCCGGCGTGGAGGGGATCGTGTGGGCGCTGCACGACGTGCCCGCCGGTGAAGAATGGCCGATGGAGAAAATCCTGCAGTACAAAAAATGGGCCGATGAATACGGGTTCCATCTGGACGTGGTGGAAAGCGTCAACGTGCACGAGGACATCAAGCTCGGCCGGCCCGGGCGGGACCGGTATATCGAAAACTACATCAAAACGATCGAAAAGCTGGCGACGGTCGGCGTCAAGGTGATCACCTACAACTTCATGCCGGTGTTCGACTGGGTCCGCACCGACCTGGCAAGGCCGACGGAGGACGGGTCGACGGCGCTCTTTTTCGAAAAATCGAAAATCGACGGCATCGATCCGCGGGAACTGGTGGACAAAATCGCCGGCAACCCGGACCTGACGATGCCCGGCTGGGAGCCGGAGCGTTTGTCCCGCCTGTCCGAGCTGTTTGAAGCCTACAGCGGCGTCACCGAAGAACACCTGTGGCGGAATCTGAAATATTTCCTCGAAGCGGTGGTGCCGGCGGCCGAAAAGCACGGCATCGCGATGGCCATCCACCCCGACGATCCGCCGTATGCCGTGTTCGGCCTGCCCCGGATCATCACGAACCGGGACAATTTGCGGCGGCTCCTCGATCTGGTGGACAGCCCGGCCAACGGCATCTGCTTCTGCACCGGATCCCTCGGCGCCAATCCGGACAACGACCTCGCGGCGATGATCCGCGAGTTCGCGCCGCGCATTCCGTTCGCCCACATCCGCAACGTGCGGGTGTACGAAAACGGCGACTTCATCGAAACGAGCCATCGCGCCCGGGACGGCACGGTGGACATCGTGGAAGTGGTAAGGGCGTATCACGAAAGCGGCTTTGCCGGCTATGTCCGCCCCGACCACGGCCGGCACATCTGGGACGAGCAATGCCGGCCGGGTTACGGCCTCTACGACCGCGCCCTCGGCATCATGTATTTGTGGGGCATCTGGGACAGTCTGGAGCGGGGAGGAAACCGATGATGCTGCCGATTCATGAATCATTGCGGGGAAAAGTGGCCGTCGTCACCGGCGGCGGCGGCGTGCTCTGCTCGGCGATGGCCCGTGAACTGGCGCGGCAGGGCGTGAAGGTGGCGATTTTGAACCGGACCGCGGAAAAAGGGGAGCAGGTGGCCGAAAGCATCCGCGCTTCGGGCGGCACGGCCGTCGCCGTCGCCTGCGACGTGCTCGACGCGGAAGGCGTGAAGGCGGCGGCGGACCGGGTGGCGGCGCAGCTCGGACCCTGCGACATCCTGATCAACGGGGCGGGCGGCAACCATCCGAAGGGCATCACCACCCACGAGATTTTCCGGGAACGCGACCTTGCGGATCCGGATGTGGTGAGCTTTTTTGACCTGACGAAGGAAGGGTTCGGATACGTGTTCGATTTGAACCTGCTGGGCACCCTCATCCCGACGCAGGTGTTCGCCCGCCAGATGATCGGCCGGCCGGGCTCGACCGTCATCAACATTTCATCCATGAGCGCGCCGAAGCCGATGACGAAGGTGCCCGCCTACAGCGCGGCCAAAGCCGCCGTCGAAAATTTCACGAAGTGGCTGGCGGTGCATTTTGCCGAGACGGGCATCCGCGTCAACGCCATCGCGCCGGGACCTGTGGACGGCACGGGCGCCGCGCCGCAACTGTGGCCCACCGAAGAAGCGCGGCAGGCCGTGCTGGCGTCCATCCCCCTGGGCCGGATGGGCCGGCCGGAAGAAATCGCCCACGCGGCGGCGTACCTGGTGTCGGACTACGCGTCCTTCATCACCGGCGAGGTGCTGACCATGGATGGCGGCCAGTGGCTGGGCCGGGGCGTGTTCCAGGG
>LZRV01000185.1 GCA_002159065.1 Paenibacillaceae bacterium ZCTH02-B3
CCATTGCCGAAGATTCCCTACTGCTGCCTCCCGTAGGAGTCTGGGCCGTGTCTCAGTCCCAGTGTGGCCGGTCACCCTCTCAGGTCGGCTACGCATCGTCGCCTTGGTGGGCCGTTACCCCGCCAACCAGCTAATGCGCCGCGGGCCCATCCGCAAGCGGCAGATTGCTCCGCCTTTCCCATCAGAAGGATGCCCCTCCGATGACCTATCCGGTATTAGCTGACGTTTCCGCCAGTTATCCCCGTCTTGCGGGCAGGTTGCCCACGTGTTACTCACCCGTTCGCCGCTAAGTTCCCGCCCTTCCGCCCGAAGGCTTCCAAGCGGAAACTCCGCCCGACTTGCATGTATTAGGCACGCCGCCAGCGTTCGTCCTGAGCCAGGATCAAACTCTCCAACAAAGAAAGTTGTCCTCCGGACCGCTTCCGGCCCGGTTCATTGGCTTTGTCATCCCTTGCCGAAGGACCTTCGCCCACATGAAGCGCGGTTTCCTCCGACGGTCGCAGGACCTGTTGGCTTGTTTGCGGTTTTCAAGGAACAAGGCGGATCGTCGCGCCAGCCGTTCCTGGCGGCGACCTTTTCAATATACCACACCGGCCCGTGTCAAAGCAAGACGAAAGTTTTTCCAGACGGCCTTTTTTCTTCCCGGCCTGCCGGCCTCGGCCGCCCCTCCGCCCTCTGCGGACCGGTGCGCGCCGGTCGAGACTTCTTCAGGCGCGATGACTAATTTATCACGCCCCCATTCCGAAGTCAAGCGAATGTTGCGAGGCAATTCCCGCCCCGAATGCCGGCTTCCGGCGGGAACCCCTTCCCGTGCCAAAACCGGACGGAAAACCGGACGGCAAAAAAGAAGGATGCATTGAATTCCGCTTCCCGATCAATTCGGGCGGGGGTTCATGCATCCGATTCCATGCGTCCCGGAAAGCGGCGGCGCCATTTGGCGCCATTTCCGTTCAGCCGCCGTTCCCGTTGCCGTCGTTTGCGCCGTCCGCGCCGCCCGTTTCTTCGCCGCCGTTTCCGCCGGCGTCCTGCGGCTGCCCGGTTTCCCGTTCCACGATGGCGACGGTCGCCACTTCGTCATCTTCCCGGATGTTGATCAGCCGCACGCCCTGGGTGTTGCGGCCCATGCTGGAAATGCCGTCGATGCCCGTCCGGATCAGCGTGCCGGCCGCCGTCATGATCATCAGATCCTGCTTTGCGCCGGCCACCTTGAGCCCGACGACGCGGCCGTTCTTTTCGGTGACGTTGAGGGTTTTGATGCCTTTGCCGCCGCGGGTCTGCAGCCGGTATTCGCTGACCGGCGTGCGTTTGCCGTAGCCTTTGGCCGTGACGATGAGCACTTCTTTTTCATCTTCCACGACGTCCATGCCGACCACCTGATCGCCCTCCGACAGGTGGATGCCCTTCACGCCGGCGGCGCTGCGACCCGTCGGGCGGACGTCCTGTTCCGGAAAACAGATGGACATGCCGTGGCTCGTGCCCATGATGACCGTCCGGCTGCCGTCGGTCAGCTTGACGCCGACCAGCTCGTCATCCTCCCGCAGCAGGATGGCGATCAAACCGGCTTTGCGGATGTTGGCGAAATCGGCCAGCGGCGTTTTCTTGACGATCCCTCTCCGCGTGGCGAAGAACAGGTATTTTCCGTCCTCCATGTTTTCGATGGGAATGACCGCGTTGATCGTTTCGCCCTGGTCGATCTGCAGCAGATTGATGATCGGCGTGCCCCGGGCGGTCCGGCCGAGTTCGGGAATCTCCCACGCTTTCAGCCGGTACGCCTTGCCCTTGTTGGTGAAAAAGAGCAGCGTGTGGTGGGAGTTGGTGGTGAACAGATGCTCGACGAAGTCGTCCTCCTTCGTCTCCATGCCGATGACGCCCTTGCCGCCCCGCTTCTGGCTGCGGTAGGTGGACACCGGCAGGCGCTTGACGTAGCCGGTATGGGTGATGGTCACCACCACTTCTTCCCGGGGAATGAGATCTTCGTCTTCAATGTTGTCCGCCTCGAACGTGATTTCCGTGCGGCGTTCGTCGTTGAACCGTTCCCGGATGTCTTTCAGCTCTTCGCCGATGATGTTCAGCACCAGCTTCTCGTCGGCGAGGACGGCTTTGTATTCGGCGATTTTCACCTGCAGTTCCTTGTACTCGTCCTCGATTTTCTGCCGTTCCAGGCCGGTGAGCCGCTGCAGCCGCATGTCCAGGATGGCCTGGGCCTGGGCGACCGAAAGGCCGAACCGGCTGATCAGGCCTTCGCGGGCTTCTTCCGTCGTGCGGGAAGCGCGGATCAGGGCGATGACGTCGTCCAGGTTGTCCAGCGCGATGCGAAGGCCCTCCAGGATGTGGGCCCGTTCCTCGGCCTTCTCCAGTTCGAAGCGGGTCCGGCGGACGATGACCTCCTTCTGGTGCTTGAGGTACTCCTGGATCATGCCCTTGAGGTCCAGGAGCCTGGGCTGGCCGTCCACCAGGGCCAGCATGATGATCCCGAAGGACTGCTGCAGGCCGGTGAACTTGTAAAGCTGGTTCAGGATCACGTTGGGGTTGGCGCTGCGGCTGAGCTCGATGACGATCCTGAGCCCCTCGCGGTCGGTCTCGTCCCGCAGGTCGGTGATGCCCTCGATCTTGCGCTCCCGCACCAGTTCCGCGATCTGCTCGATGATCCGCGCCTTGTTGGCCTGGTAGGGCACGTCGGTGATGACGATGCGGTGCCGGTCGCCCCGCATCTCCTCGATCCGGGCGGTGGCGCGGATGGTGATGATGCCGCGGCCCTTCTCGTAGGCCTCGCGGATGCCCTCGCGGCCCACGATGATGCCGCCGGTGGGGAAGTCGGGACCCTGGAT
>LZRV01000186.1 GCA_002159065.1 Paenibacillaceae bacterium ZCTH02-B3
GCCGCGTTCACTTTGCCGACGCCGGAGCGGCAGACGACCACCGGCTTGCCGTGCCACTTGCCGGCGTCAAACCGGATGCCCGCCAGCACCTCCGTCTTAGCTTCCTGAATCTCGGGCCGGATCCGCTCCACTTCCTGCTCCATGGCGCCGATGATGCCGATGACGGTTTCACCGCTCACGTCCATCCCTCCGCCTTCCCATGAAAAAGGCTCACGCGAGGTGAGCCACCGATTGTCTCGTGATCAATTCATGCTGCAATATGACCCGCTCGTTCTGCACCGTTTCCTTGTTCATCAGTTTGGTCAACAGCCGCATCGCCACCGCCCCGATGTCGTACATCGGCTGCGCCACCGTCGTCAGCTGGGGCCGCACCATGGAAGCCATCCGGGTGTTGTCCAGCCCGATGACGGAGATGTCTTCCGGCACCCGCAGGCCGGCGTCCTGGATGGCATGGATGGCGCCGATGGCCATTTCGTCGTTGGCGGCGAAGATGGCCGTCGGCCGGCGGTCAAGCTCCAGGAAATAGCGCGCCGTTTCCTGCCCGGATTCGTAACGGTAATTGCCGATGCGCACCAGCTCTTCCTCCACCTTGAGGCCGGCTTCCTCCAGGGCCGTCTTGTATCCCTGGAACCGCGCGTAGCCAACGGTCGGGTCTTCCAGCGGTCCGCTGATCATGGCGATCCGGCGGTGTCCCTGCTTGAGCAGCTCCCGGACCGCATCCCGCGCCGCCGCCTTGTGGTCGATGTCCACCGACGGATACATTTCGCGCTCGTCCGTCGTCGCGCACAGCACGATCGGCACCGTCGCCGTTTTGAACGCCCGGATGTGGTCCTCCGACACGGCGCCGCCCATGAACAGGAGCCCGTCCACCTGTTTTTCGAGCAGCGTGTTGATGACGCGGATTTCCTTCTCCTTGCGCTTGTCCGCGTTGCACAGAATGATGTTGTAGTGGTACATGTTGGCGATGTCTTCGATGCCGCGCGCCACTTCCGCAAAAATGGCATTGGAAATGTCCGGAATGACGACGCCGACCGTCGTCGTCTTCTTGCTGGCCAGCCCCCGGGCCACCGCATTCGGACGGTATCCGAGCTTCTCGATGGCTTCGTATACCCGTTTGCGCGTCTGCGGTTTCACGTTCGGATTGTTGTTGACGACCCGGGAAACGGTGGCCATCGACACGTTCGCTTCCCTCGCCACGTCATAAATCGTTACGGTCATATCCCGATCTCTCCATAATGCATAATACTAAATATTACTTTAATTTTTCCCAATTCGCAATGAAATCCCCCGCAATTTCCGTTCATTTGGCCAAAAATTGAACGAAAAGTCCCGGCATCCGCCCCGGATTTCCTTCATGATGCCAGCACGGGGCGCGTGATCTGGCTGAGCCGCCCGCGGAGTTCCGCTTCCCACGCCACGTCTTCCAGCGAGCGGGCCAGGAGCATCAGATCCAGCAATTGATCCACCCGGTCGGCAATCAGTTGCTGGATCGGTTCATGCATGCGGCTTTCGTCCGTCGCCTGGGCAATCAGATACGCCCATTCGCTGACGTCCGCAAAATCGATCGCGTTCCGCTCCGGTTCAAGGCCGAGATCCCGGATGAGGCGGGCCAAATCTTCCTTGATTTCCGGCAGGATCGAGATCCGGCGGCAATGGGGACACATGTAGACCGGAACGTTGTCCACTTCCACCGCCCGGGCATAGATCACCTTGCGCAGGCGAATCTCCATCGGATGCCCGCATTCGCACGTCTTTTGCAACATCGTCACGCTCCCGAGACACATTCCAAGCCGCGCCGCCCATTCACCGTCAGGCGGCGTCAACATTGTATTTCGAGAGCGCGGGCGAATTTCCTCTTTGGCCGGCGTAGCAGTTTATCCCATCGGACGTTTCCCGGCGCATGCCCAAAACCGGCGCCGCACCGGCGGCAGGGAAACGGTCAGCACCGCCAGGCAGGCGCCGGCGGAGTCGTTTGCGAGATCGTGCCATTCGGCGGAGCGCCCGTCCACAAACAGCTGATGAAACTCGTCCGTCGCGCCGTACAGCGTGCAGACGGCGACGGTCAGCCATTTCGCGGAGGGGGACGGCTTCCCGAACCCGAACAGGACGAGCAGACCCAAAATGTAATACGCCACCACATGCCCGAAATCAAGGCCGCCCATCCAGTCGGGCAGCCGTTCGGCGAACGGGAACAGGCCGTCGATTTCCGATCCGGTGCGCGATGACATCCAGAAGATGCCTCCCATCCAGATCGCCGCCGGCAACCAGCGCAACGGGCCGGATCGCCTCCGTCCCGCGGCCGCGGCATCGCCGGCCTGCACCGGTGCGGCGTCCCCGGCAGCCTGCACACCATTTTTCGCCGCATCCGCCGCCGGAACCGCCGCCGCGTCCGCCGGATCCGGCCTGGCCGACACGTCGCCGGATCGGCTCACGCCGGACTCCCCCTTTCAATGACCGCTTCCAGAAACCGGTGGTTCAAATCCGCCGCTTCCCTGCCGGTTTTGCACCGCAAAAGCCGTTTGGCCAGTTTCGCGCATTCACCGGACTCCAGCCGGGACAGGCGGTCTTTCACCAGCAGCAGACTGCGGGCGGACATCGACAGGTGGGTGACGCCGAGCCCGACGAGCAGCGCCGCCGCCTCGGGATCGCCGGCCATTTCGCCGCAGACGCTGACGCCGATGCCGTGTTTCTTCGCCGCGTCCACCGCCATTTTGATCATGCGAAGCACCGCCGGATGGAACGGATCGTACAGATGCGCGATGTGATCGTTCATCCGGTCGACGGCCAGCACGTACTGGATCAGGTCGTTCGTGCCGATGCTGAAG
>LZRV01000187.1 GCA_002159065.1 Paenibacillaceae bacterium ZCTH02-B3
GGCGCGACAGATGGGACGTGATCAGCACCATCCCCACGACGATGCCGAACAGTCCGAAAACGCCGGCCATGATCATCATCGGAAACCGCAGCATGCGCATGGTGATCGCCAGATTGAAGCGGGGAATGGTGAAGCTGGCGATGCCCGTCAGCGACACGATGATGACCATCGGCGCCGAGACGATGCCGGCTTCCACCGCCGCCTGGCCGACGACGAGGGCGCCCAGGATGCTGACGGCCTGGCCGATCGTGCGGGGCAGGCGGATGCTCGCCTCCCGCAGCGCCTCGAAGGATACTTCCATGATCAGCGCCTCCACGATCGTCGGAAACGGGATCGCTTCCCTCGCCGCGGCGATGCTGAGCAACAGATTGGTCGGAATCATGTCCTGATGGTACGTCATGACGGCGACATACACGCCCGGCAGATAAAGGGCCAACAGCGTGAACGCGATGCGCAGGATGCGGATCATCGATCCGATCATGAACCGTTCGTAATAGTCCTCGCTGGCCTGCAAAAGCTCCATGAGGGTGACCGGGGCCATCAGGACGAAAGGGGAGCCGTCCACGAAAATGGCAAAGCGCCCTTCCAAAAGCTGGGCCGCGGCGGTGTCGGGCCGTTCCGTGTACTGGAACTGGGGAAAGGGCGAATACGAATCGTCTTCGATGAACTCTTCGATGTAGCCGCTCTCCAGAATGCCGTCGATCTCGATTTTCCGGAGCCGCTCCCGGACTTCCCGGAGCACGCCCGGATCGATGATGTCTTCCATGTAGGCCAGCACGACCTGCGTCCGGGTTTCCTTGCCGATCGTGAAGGCCTCCATTTTCAGATTTGGCGATTGGATTTTGAACCGGACGAGGGCCGTGTTCGTGCGCAGGTTTTCGTTGAATCCTTCCCGCGGGCCGCGGATGACCGCCTCCGAGTTCGGCTCTTCGACGCCGCGGCGGGTGCCGCCCCGCACGTTGACGATGGTCGCCTTGTCCGTGTTGTCGAAAAAAACGGCGCCGTTTCCCGAAAACACGGCATCGAGAACGGTTTCGAAGTCGCCGGCCTCCGACCGCTGGGAGGCGGAGATGTGGTCCCATTCCTGCCGGAGCAGCGGGGCCATCACGTGGTCGCTGATCGCCTCGCTGTCCGCCATGCCTTCGATGAAGACGAGAAAGGCCACGGTTTTGCCGCGGTGCTCGATGTCCTGGATGACCACGTCAAAATTGTCTTTCAGCCGTTCTTCCAGCCATCTTCTGTTCGCTTCCAGTCGGTTGCGGATGGGCGTTTTCACGGGCATTCCTCCAGCTGTTCGTTTCCGGTTTGCCGTCCGGGGGTTGCAGGATGATGGCTTTTTCGCACGGGATGGCCGTTTCCGGATGATTGGCCTTTGCCGTATAGTGTTGTCAGCCGGACGCATTTTATCCGCCCGGCGCACTGCTTCTTGCAAAATCTGGATTTCAAACTATCCTTGAAGAATGAAACAAAAAACCAAGGGATTCTCATTCTGCTGCCGTACATCGACGATGAGCAGGAAGCGGTGGACGTTTCGAAAGCAGTGTTGCAAGCCCTTTCAGAGCCGTTCCGGCTGGAGGACCGGGGCGATGAAATCGCCGTTTCCGGCAGCATCGGCATCTGCATTTCCCCGCGCGACGGTGCGGACTGCAAAACGCTGCCCGACCGCACCGACTCGGCGATGCACATGGCCAATCGGGCGGCAAAAACCGCTTCGCCGTGTTTGGGCGGAGCCCGGGCGGCGGCCCCTCCGAACGGGCGGAAATGGCCAGCAAGCTGAAAACCGCCGTCGCGAAGGGCGGGTTTGTCGTCCATTTCCAGCCGGTCATCGATCTTGCGACCGGCCTGCTGAGCGGCGCGGAAGCCCCCGTCCGCTGGAAGCGGGGCGATGCGGCGGTGCATGCCGGCGCATTTCGTCCCTCGGGCGGAAGAAGGCGGCCTGATCGTGCCGATCGGCCGCATCGTCCTGCGGGAAGCCTGCCGGCAGCTGGCGGAGTGTCGGCGGATGGGCTTTGCGTCGGAGCGGATCCATGTCAATCTGGCGAGGCAAATCCCGGAACCGGACTTTGTCCCGTTCGTGCTGAAGACGCTGGAGGAGTTTCAACTCGATCCGCGGCTCATCTGTTTCGAAATGACGGAAACGGCCTTCGCCCGGGATCCGGAGTCGGCCCGGCGGGTATTGCACCGGCTGAGCGGGGAAGGCATCGCCCTGTCGCTGGACGATTTCGGTGCCGGTCCGGCGTCGCTTCAGGCGCTGCGGGATTTTTCCCTCGATTCGGTCAAAATCGACCGCACGTTCATTGCACGGAAAAGTTTCCTCATCGTGCAGGGCGTGATCGACCTGGCCCGCACCATCGGCATCGCGTCGTGGCCGAAGGGGTGGAACGGCCGGAGGAAATGGACATGCTGAAGCGGATGGGCTGTTCCCATGCCCAGGGGTTTCTGGTGGACGAACCGCTGGAACCCGGCACGTTCGCCGAAAAATACGTGAATGTCCGCAGCCGCCGGACAAATCCGCGGCATCGTCCGACGTGAAGGCGGGGCCGCTGGCGCATCGGCCGATTGTCGGCGGACGACAGAATCCATGCGCTCAAAAATCAATCCAGAATGCGGGCTTTCCATTCGGGAGGCGGCACCATGCAGCGATCCCGCCGGCCGAACAGGCGATGGCGGCGGCGGGCGAACTGCCGGTACAGACCGTCGCGAAACGGACGGGGGAGGGCCGCGGCGAGAAAGGATAAAAGCGCCCAGCCGGGGCCGAGGCGGCCGGCGATGCGGAGCACCGCGTCCGAATGGACGAAAACGCGGCCGTCTTCGACGAGCAC